>CAZQBA010000011.1:0-20884 GCA_964591635.1 uncultured Gammaproteobacteria bacterium
GGTGGAACGAGGTGATGCGCGGATCCGCCTGCCCCAAACGGCCGGCGATTTCCATAGTCGCATCTGTCGATCCGTTGTCGGCAATAGAGATCCGCCACTCACCCGCAGCAACCGTCTTTTCCAAGAATGCCACCAACTGCCGGACGCTTTGCTCCAGCACCACGGCTTCATTTTTTGTTGGCAAGACGACGAGCAGACGGGCCATAAATCGTCCGTACAGTATCGCAGGCCGGCCTATCCGGCAACGCTCCTACGGCAGGCGGTAGATGGCACCATCGCGGTCGCGGTACATGAGCGTGGCCTCGGCATCCTGGGCTAGGCGTTGGTCGAGAGTCGTGTGTGTGCTGTCCACGAAGGCGTAGCGGGCGTTGAAGTCGCGGGAGATTTCCCGGGCGATCTGTTGTTCACCGTCGCCTTGCGTCAGACGCACCCACTGCCAATATCGATCGCGGTTCTTCACGTACATGAAGGCTGGATCCAAGCCCACAATATAACTGACGCGCGTGGTGTGGAGGAAAAAATACGGGAAGTCATCCCAATCGCTGTGCCACAAGATGTCGCCCGCGGCCGCGTTCTGTTCCAGCCAGGCCGCCGCACCAGAATAGATGGTGGGCGGAATACCGACGTCAAAGTCATGCTTCAAAGAGCGCAGATCGCGGAAGATGATGAGCGGGACGAGGACAATGAGAAAGGCGAGCGTGGGGAAACGGACTGCCGGATGCGTGCTACGGATCGTGTCCCACATGGCGCGGGCTTCTCCCGGCGGCAATACCCGGCGGGCGAACAAGAGGAGCGACGCGCCACACAGCACGGCAAACGGAATAAGGTATTCCACGTGCCGTCGGGAACGAACGGTAAGCACAAAAAAAAGGATGGTGAGGAAGGTGAACGCGAGTGCGCGGACCCGTTCGGGTGAAGCAACAGCGTCGCGCCAAGCACGACCACTTGTGGCACCCGTTGCAACAACCATTGCAACAAAACCAGCGGCTACACCCGCCACCACTAACGCAGATTCCGCCACCAAGGCAAACGGCTTCATGCCGTACCACTCGCCACCCACGCCAATCTGTTCTTTAAAGCCGATGATGCCGATCTGCACCATATGGAGCCAAGAGAACGCCACATTTTCTGGGAAGTACGGGTTCACTACCAATCCAAAAACCGTTCCGGCCAAGAGCCAGGCAATGAGTCGGAGACTTTCTTTCAATCCCAGCACAACACCGTGACGTATGCCGTGAAGAAGGAACGCGTCGACGAGAAGAGCCATACACCAAGCGGCCGCCACCACCCAAAACACCAGCCAGCCGTTGTAGGTCCACACATAGACTGCGGCGAGTACGCCAGCCCACGGATACTTCTTCTTGGCGAGAAGCGCGACAAAGCCAAGGATAAATAAGTTGGCCAAGCCCGGCGCCTTCACTAAATTGATGCGGAACCCGAGCGGGTTGCTGAGCATCACCAACAGCGCAGCCATGAGCCCCACACGTCTGCTCCCCCAGGTCGTGACGAGAAGAAAGATGGTCGCGGGAATGGCGGCAGCCACCAAAAGCGTGAAGAGACGTGCTCCCATGACCGGCTCGAAGAGAGAAACGAATGGGACAAGCAGGAGATGGTAGAGCCAATGATGATCCACGTAGCTATCAGCAAACACCGTCTGGCTCAACCATGGGAAGTCGTGGATCACCGGTGTGGAGCGCATCAAGAGCGCCATGCGGATGTGATAGAAGGAATCCGGGTCCGGAAAAAAACCAGACGAGGTGATAAACCCGTACAGCAGGAAGGCCGTGGCAAATATGATTCCAGCAATGATAACGGTTTTTTTCATACCCATATGATGCGAGAAAAGGGGACCGGAATCCAGCCCCCTTTTCTACTTTCCAAAACCCTGAATGATCAAGCGCAGCCGATTCGCACCAAGCATGGGCGTGCGAATCAGCAGTGGCTCACGGGGAGCCGAGCGCCTTTTTGAAATAATCAACCCAGGGGTTTGGTGCGGGGTCAGTCTTGTGGAGGAGCGCCAGGTAATAGGCGGCATGTCCTCCCAAGAGAATCGTTTCCAGCGCTTGGCCAAAACGGGTCGGTGCGCGCAGCGTGATGCTTTCTACCGCCACGTGGTTCTTCTTAAGGACCTGGGCCGTAATAGGAACGCGCTTCTGGAGACGGGGGTGATAGAGCGAGCTGCCAAACACCACCGCCGTGGTTTGTTTGATAACGGGAGCCGGGTGGGCCAGGCCTTCCATCAAGTGATGGTTCAGTTCTGGCAACGGATAGTAGCCGCCCAGGTGCTTGCCGCTTTCATGCGTCATGTTAGCGAGCACGTGGAGCGCCCCCACCAAGTGATCGCCACCCATCCAAAGCACCAGGCGCTTCTCTACGGCCTTGGCCAAACGCTTGGCTGGATTCTTCACTGCTGCCACGTCTGCTGCCACGTGAGCAGCCACGGTTCGCATCCCCTGGATTGCCGTCGCAGCCTCCTTAGCCGAAAAATGCAGGGCACCGAACCGGCTCAACAACCCAGCAATGCCGAACGTGGCGTACCCGATGCCGTACCGCGGCACGTTGCCTGGGTTGTAGGCAGTATGGAACACCAAGCTCGGTGCTTTTTTGGTTGCCAACTGTTTGGCGAGCGCTCCACCGGCACACATGCCGGCAATCTGGGCCTTGCGCTTGGTGGCGTCCGTGAGACAAGCCAGGACCTCCTCGGTTCCTCCGGAGTAGCTAGAAAGGAGTACCAGGTCATCGCGCCCCACATCCCCCGGCAGGTTGTAGCCGTTCACAATACGGACCGGGACCTGCAGGCGATCGCCCAAGGCCGTTTCCACCACATGTGCGCCCAAGGCCGATCCACCCATGCCCGCCACTACGACCGAACGGAAACGGCGGGCAGGACGCGCCACCTGCTGGGCCTGTTGCCAGACGCTCGTGGCCTGCTCCGGCAAGTGCGCCAAGGCGCGGTACACATCGCGTGTGTCTATGCGCTTGCGGAGGGTGGGATTGTCTAAAAGATCCATAGAAATTTATGCGGCGTGCCGGGCAAGCGGGATGCCGGGGTCAAGAAGCGCGTCGCGCACGGCAGAAAGATCGGTTTTGTTTTTGATGAGGAGCATGATGGCGTTGCGTTCGGTGACGCCGTTGATGAGCGTGGCGCCAACGAGCCGACCGTCTTTGAGGAACAGTTGGGCTCGCATCTTGGCTTCGGGTGCTGCGCGGACAATGGTCTCGACATTGGTGCCGGAAACGTCGCCAATCATGCCAATAACGGTGTCAAAAATGCGCGTGGAATATTGTGACACGTTTTGGTATTGCAAGCGAGTAGGAGCCTCGCCCGCACCCGCCATGTTGGCACCCACACACCGCCCCTGGGCGTCGGCATTCGCCCAGTTGCCTAACGTATGGCGGCGGCCAATGGTCACATCTTCAAACTCGGCACAGTCGCCGGCTGCCCACACGTCCGGCAGGTTCGTTTCCAAAAATGCATTCGTAATGATTCCCTCTTCCGTTTCCAACCCGGCATCATGGGCGAACGACGGCACGCCCGAAAGCCCCAACCCCACGCCGACTACCGAAAAATGTTCCTCATCTTCCGCGTGCGTGAGCGTCACTCCGTCCGCATCCGTGATGCATGAGGTGATGGCAGTGCCACGGTGCACGGCCACGTCTTTTTCTGATAACGCCGACTCAATGAGTTTCGATGAACCTTCGTCCAAGCGCTTGGAAAAGTAGCGCGGGGCCCGCATGTAGAGATGTGTTTCAAAACCAGCGTCACGGAAAAACGGGGCAAACTCCAAAGCAATGAACCCAGAACCAACAATCGCTGCACGCGATCCTTCTGCTGTGGCTGCAATCTGTTCGCGAATGCGATCCGCGTCGTCGATGGTCCGGAACGGCAGGATGTGCGCGTCCGGCGTGGCAAAACCATCGGGCAATACGGCGTCGCCACCTGTAGCAATGAGCAATTTTTCGTAGGTCCAGGCCGTTTGGTCGTCTAACGTGACGTGGTGCAATTCCGGATCAAGGGCCAGCACCTTCTTTCCACGCAGCACGTCGATTCCCTTCTGGGCATATTGTTCCCAGGAACGCAGGAACACTTTTTGGCGCGGAATTTTCCCCTTCACATAATTCGGAAGAAGGACTCGCGAATAGAGCGGATGATCTTCAGCGGAGACAAGCACGATTCTCCCCTGCGGATCCCGCTTTCGGATCTCTTCGGCAGCAACAGTGCCTGCCACGCCGCCGCCAATAATGAGATACCGCGTGCGTTCCATAGACCTGGCGGCATCTTACACGCATGCTATGGCGTGACAAGACGTTTCCTGTGCATAACACCAACTGCACCCCGACTGCCATCCCCGCGGAGGCGGGGATCCAGAAGATAAGCAGTGTCATCCTGAGTGGGAACGAAGGATCCTTCTAGGTCTTTTCAGGAAACAACCCGAAAGATTCTTCACTGCCGTTCAGAATGACACAGCTTGTTACCATGGATCCCCGCCTCCGCGGGGATGACAAGTAAAAAACCGGCGCGTCCAGGGAATGGAGCGCGCCGTTGTTGCGAGTTCGGAAAACTCGCCTAGTGAACCGTAGCTTGTGCGGCCGGAGCCCGCAGGCGGATCTCTTCGACGTACTACTCGTCGAAGTCGCCGAGATCTTCGATGCTCGGCGGCGCCAAAACATCGCCTCCACGAGACCCGAAGGCCAGTGCTTCTCTGCGGGCTTTGAGCCGACGATCCTCTTCTGCGGCCTTGTCCTTGGCTGCTGCACGCTTGATGTCGACTGAACGTTGGGTAGACGTCTGCATTCTCTTCTTCATGGCCACTCCTTTTCGTCTTCCGCTTATACCTGAAAACGACCACTTTGTCAATGGTCACTCGTAAATAAAAATCACCACCTCCAGAACTCTGAAGGTGGTGCGCTGGGCGTGGTGGCCAGGCCGGCGGCGAAGAGTCCGCCGAAGACCATGACGACGCCGATGAAGACGATGATGTTGAACGCCTGCCACAACCGCTGCCGTGGGCGGAACCTCTTTTCCATGAGAAGCATCACCGCGAGCGGGACGAATGTGACAACGACCCCGATGAGTGCAATCGCGTAGACGGGCATGAATCCTCCTGGGCCTGGTTGTACAAAAAAACGACCGCCCTGTCAACGGTTGCGTCGATCGCGTAGGGCAGACCGACGTGTCTGCCCAATCAGGGCGCACACACCGGTGCGCCCCTACACCCAACACCAGTCCCCATATTCCATATTCCAAATTCGATATTCCCGATCCCTTACGCCGGGTACACCTGGTTGCCGGCTTCGTCGAAGATGAAGATGGCGAGTGTGGGGCAGCTTTGGGCTGCCAAAATGAGGTTGTCTTTTTGTTCGTCGGAAATTTCAATCGTCCGTTCATAGGCCGTTTCATCCATGGGTTCGCCCGGGATGTAGGCCTTGTTTTCGCCATTCAATTGAAAGTGGGTCGGGTCAATGGTGACGCAGGAGGCGGCACCAATGCACAGGTCCGGGTCTACTTTGATGGTGTACTTTGGCATATACGGGAATTTGGGGATTGGAATGTGGAATATGGGGACTTATAAGGCTTCGATATTCCAAATTCGATATTCGACATTCTCAAACGCGGCCATTCTACACAGCAGGCGCATCTTCGTAAACCACCTCTTGGACCTCTGGAATCCGCTCCTTAATCATGTCGTCCACCATCACGCCAAAGGTCATAGCCGACATGGGGCACCCGTCGCAGCTGCCGTGGAGCTTCAAGACCACCTTCTTATCCTCAATAGCCACGAGCGATGCTCCCCCGCCATGCATTTCCAAGGCGGGTCGGATTTCTTCCAGGATGTCTTCAATGGTTTTCTTCCAGGCCGGGTTATCCATAGTACTTTTCGCTATAGAAACGGATGAGCTGCTCAACATCTGCTTTCACGGCATCACCAGCGCCCACCGCCACCTTCAGCTTCTTCTGCACATCTTCCAAGGTGGTAGCGCCTTCCAGCACTGCTTCTTCAATATCTTTGTCCGTCACGCCCACCTGCGGATCCACCACGCGCGCGCCTTCTACAATAATGCGCTCGGGCTGGCCGGAGGTTCGGAAGTACTCATTCACTGCTTTGCGGAAGGCTTTGTCTACCAGAACCGAGCAATGAATTTTGCGGTTGGGCAAACCACCCAGGCGTTCCATCACATCCTGCGGGCGAATCTTCATGGCCGCTTCTACCGACATGCCATCGTTTTCCGTAACCATCACGGAAAACATGGACGTGGCGGCAATGGCCGAACCGCAGCCAAAAGTTTTCCATTTCATATCTTTCACTTTGTCAGTAGCCTTGTCCATCTTCAGCCACACGTGCATCACATCACCACAGGCTGGTGAACCCACCACGCCCGCCGCATCAAACTCCCCGTCTTTAGGTTCATCCAAAAGCAAGTTGCGCGGGTGAAAGAAATGGTCCTTCACCGTTGCGCTATACACCCACCGTTCGCCGGTGTGTTGGTTGGCGACGTCGGATTCGGATTGTTTGAGTGGTTGGTTCATATGGATTGATGGGTGTAGGGGCGGGGTTATCCCGCCCAAGATGGGGCGCGGAAAACGCGCCCTTACACCCGTTTCGATTTTTCCCAATGCGGACGTCCCTGGCCGACGAACGCGGTCGCGGAGCCATGCACACTGCCATCCAATTCCATTTTCACGGGTGAAATAGCTCGCAACTTTTCTACAATGGGTGGGAGCACCTTGAGGAGCCGATCAATGTCTTCAGCGGTAGTGCTTTTACCGAGCGTAAAACGCATAGACGAGTGGGCGAACTCGTACGGCCGGCCAATGGAGAGGATGACGTGCGACGGATCCAAGGAAGCGCTGTCGCAGGCCGAACCCGTGGCTGCACTGATTCCTTCTTCGTCCAAATAGAGGAGGAGGGCTTCTCCTTCAATGTCCAAAATAGAGACGTTCACGTTGTTCGGCAGGCGCTCGGTGGGGTGGCCGTTCAACACCACTTTGGGAATGCGGGCCAACAGTTCGCTGATCAAACGATCGCGGAGCGGAATAAGCCGGGCTGATTCTGCTTCTCGTTCTGCACAGGCCAAACGCAAGGCTTCGGCAAAACCGACAATCAAAGGCACGTTCTCTGTACCCGAGCGCAGGCGCATTTCCTGCCCACCACCAAACACGAGCGGTTGGAGTTTAACTCCGCGGCGCACAAAAAGCGCACCCACGCCCTTGGGGCCATAAATCTTGGAGCCATTGATCGTGAGCAGGTCGACACCGAGTTTCACTACGTCCAATTCCAAAGCGCCAGCTGCTTGGCAGGCGTCGGTATGCAAAAACGGCGCTTCTAACACACCGCGGCCCAATTCCTTTTTATAGTCACGCACCACTTTGGCCAGTTCACGGATCGGTTGGATGGTGCCGATCTCATTATTGGCCGTCATGATGGAAATAATGGTGGTCTCTGGCCGGATTGCTGCTTTGAGTTCCTTGGGGTCAACCAAGCCGTCCGCATCTACCGGCAACACCGTGACCGAGAAGCCCTCCTTCTTCAACTGGTCGCCCACGTACAACACCGCGTGGTGCTCAATAGCCGAAATAATGGCGTGCTTGCCCTTCGCTACGTGCTGGCGGGCCACGCCCAAAATCGCCAAGTTGTCGGATTCCGTGCCGCTCCCGCAAAAAATGATCTCATCACTGTGGGCGCCCAGGAGCTTGGCAATGGTTTCCCGACTGGTGGCCAACGCATCCTTGGCTTCCCGGCCCAACGTGTACAAGGCTGATGGGTTACCAAAACGTTCCCCAAAGTACGGCAACATCACCTCGCGGACGCGAGGGTCGATTGGCGTAGTTGCAGCGTGATCCAGGTAAATGCGTTTCATGATCGGGAATATCGAATTTCGAATGTGGAATATGGGGACTGGTGTTGTTTGGTGTAGGGGCGGGGTTATCCCGCCCTGAGCGCGAAGACCGCGCCCCTACGCGACGTTGACCAACGACGCCACCGTCGTCTCAGCTAACGTTTCACTAATGCGATTCTGCAGCGTGCGCCAGATGGCTTGCGAGGCACAAGCATGGCTTGCCTCGCACATTCCTTTCTCTCCCAAACAAGGAACGAGCGCCAGCGGCCCTTCCACCGCTTCCACCACGTCTTTGACCGTGATCTCTGCCGCAGAACGCGCCAAGGTATATCCGCCACCTGGGCCGCGCTTACCAACCACCAGCCCCGCATCCTTCAAGCGAATAGCGATCTGTTCCAAGTAGGGAGCGGACAACGGGGCCGTGGCTGCGTCGTCCACGGTCAGCGCTTTTTTGGTAGCCGCCAACTTGCCCATAAACACCAAGGCATCGTGGCAGCGCGTGCTAATTTTCAGAAAAGGTTGCATGGCAAGTTCAATTCCCGACACACCGTATAGGGTATTTCTATTCCGGTCAAGGCAAAAGAAAAAGCCACCCCGGTGAGATTACCAAGGTGGCAGTAGCGACCGACGAGACTCTGCTACGCGCGAACGAGGTAGCGCGTCTCCGGCGGCAACGGCTCAGAGGCCTGAAAAATGCGCAGGAGCCGCTTCCCGTGCAGATGTTGCACCCCAACGACGCCGCCGGTCCGCGGCGAGAAGGTGCCAGTGGCCACAATCGTCCGCGCCCGCTCCACGTCCCAGTAACGAGCCATGAAGTGGAAAAACTCGGCGCTGGTTGCCGGCGGCTTCTTGGCCGCGAGCAAGTGGGTGTGCGCCTCACTGGGACGGACCGCCTTGGGCAACGTGACAATGGTCAGATAGACCTTGTAGGCCGCGCGGTTCTCGGGTGGGAAGTGGTCGGCGTTGACCGCCTGGTGGGGCAGGTCGTACCGACCGGCCTGGACGAGATCCGACACCGCTGCTCGTGGGTCGACGTCGAGCTCGAAGGCGCTCCCCGTAAGAAGCGGCTGGAGCGGCCGGTCGGCGATCCGGACCTCGTCCAAACGCAGCGTCTCGGCCTCTCGGTTCGATCTGGCTACCACAGCCGAGGTCAGGCCGCGGATGCCATCCCGCAACCCTAGAACCATCGGCTTCGCCAGATCAGGGCAGCGTAAGAGCGTCTCCGCATCGCGTTGGTTCATTCCCGCACCAACCAGGTAGTCAGCGATCATACACTTCTGTCCATCGGAAAGATTGGCCGGCATAGGCCCTCCTTTTCGCGTTCCCGCTGCGGTGTTCTCCCATGTCACCGGACACAGATTCCCGTCCGCAGCAACGCAGCGCGAGTAGACCACAAAAAATCGTCTGTGTCAATAAAAAAACGTCGCGCAGCGTGAACCGCAGGCGACGTTAGGCCAGCTCGTACAGGAAGCGCCGGCTCCGTGACCAGACCACCGTGGCGGGCATGGGGCGGGCGATCCGGCTTTGGGCAAAGAACGAAAGCTCCAGGACGTACGGCCCGAGCGTGCCATCGGGCCGGGCCACCGGAACGACAAGCGGTTCCTGCCGCTCGAAATCCGGATATTTGGCCGCGAACTCCAGAGCTAAACGGAAACGCGGTGCCCTGCCCCGGAACCGCGTCCGGATGACCGTAAGTGCAGATGCGCTGTCGAGATCGTCGCCCAGGCAATCGAAATTGCAATAGGCCGTTACCCGTCCATCGACCGGCTCCAGCGGAAAGTGCAGGAGCAAGCTGGGGTCGAAGATCCGGAACTTACCGGCCGCGACCAAAGCCTGCGGCGTCCGGCTGCCGTCGATCTCCAACATCCGCATCAACCCAGTCTTCGGGCCACTGTTATCCTCGTCGTACATGCATCTCCTCCTCGGGCTGGTGATACCACACCACGACTGGCTGGTCAATACAAAACACCCCCGCAACGCGGAGGTGTTTTGTCGTGTCGGGCGGGAAAACCCCGCCCCTACGCTGGTACTTCTTCCTTCTTTTCCGCTTTAGCGGCGCGGCGGACGCGCTTGGCTTCTTTTTCGTCCATGCGCTTGTGGAAGCCGGTGCCGGCCGGAATGATGCGGCCGATGATGACGTTTTCCTTCAAGCCATCCAGCGGGTCTACCTTGCCGGTCACTGCCGCGTTGATGAGGACCTTGGCCGTTTCTTGGAAGGAGGCGGCAGACAAGAAGCTTTGGGTGGAGAGCGAAATCTTGGAAATGCCCAAGAGCAACTCTTCGCCTTCGGCTTGCCCAGCCTTGGCCTTCTTGGCCTTTTCATTCTCTGCATGGAACTCGGCCACTTCCACAATTTCGCCTGGCAAGAGGTCGGTTTCGCCGGCGTCCTTCACATACACGCGGGAGAACATCTGGCGGACCATGATTTCAATGTGCTTGTCGTTCAGCTTCTGCCCTTGGGAGGTATAGATGCTCTGGATTTCTTTGAGGATGTACTGCTCCACAGCACCGCGGCCCTTGAAGCGGAAGAGTTGCTGCAAGTCCACGTTCCCTTCCGTGAGCTGGTCACCGGCCGACACCACGTCGCCCGTGCGAACCCACAGCACGTAACCGGGCGGGATGATGTATTCCTTGACCTGTTGTGCTTCGTGGATGATGGCCACTTCGTTGCCCTTGAGGCGGATGACGCCGGTCACGGGCGCAGTGACTTGCGTGCCGTCCTTCTTTTCGAACAACACGCCACCGGCCGTCACCCCTTCGCCATCTTTCACCTTGAGCGTGTCGCCGCGTTCCTTCTTGAGGATCTCTTCGGACACACCGGCGTGTTCAATGCGCACGATCTTGTGGCCTGGGGACAGTTCCAATACCTGTTCGCCCTCCGCCGATTCCATGGAACGGTTGCTCCCTTCTTCAATGGAGACCTTGCCGTCCACGTCCGACATAAAGGCCTTGCGCTTGGGCGGACGGCCTTCGAACAGTTCTTCCACGCGGGGCAGACCTTGGGTGATGTCCAAGCCTGCCACACCACCGGTGTGGAAGGTGCGCATGGTGAGCTGGGTACCTGGTTCACCAATGGATTGGGCGGCCACAATACCCACGGCCACGCCAATTTCGATAGGTTTGTTGTAGGCCAGGTCAAAGCCATAGCAGGCCTTGCACACGCCCTTCATGATGTTGCAGCGCAACACGCTGCGCAGGTGGGCTTCGTCCAACTCATGGCCGGCCAGCATGCGGGCATGCTCGTAGGTGATGAGTTCGCCAGCATCCAAGAGCTTCTTGCCGGTCTTCGCGTCCTTCAAGTCACTGGCCAACACGCGGCCGGTAATGCGCTGGATGAGCGACTGGCCCATTTCGTCCGATTCCTTAGCCGTAAGGACCATGCCCACCGTGTCGCCACAGTCGTCGGCCCGGACAATGATGTCTTGGGCCACGTCAACCAAGCGGCGGGTCAGGTACCCGGCGTTGGCCGTACGCAAGGCCGTATCCGACAAACCTTTACGCGTCCCGTGGGTAGAGATGAAGTATTCCAGCACATCAAAGCCTTCCTTGAAGCCGGCTTTCACTGGCAGCTCGATGATTTCACCGGCCGGGTTACTCACCAAGCCCTTCATACCAATCATCTGGGTCAGCTGGCCGGGCGAACCTCGAGCACCGGAGTCCATCATAGTGAAGATGGAACCGTCCTTCTTGAGCGAGTCCTTGGAAATCTTCTGGACCTTGTCTTTGACTTGCGTCCAGATTTCGATGATCTTGGTGTGCCGCTCGTTCATGGTGAGCAAGCCGTCCTGGTACTGCGATTCCACATCACGCACCTGACCGTCACCGTCAGCCAACATCTGCTTTTTGGGTTCGGTGAGGTCCGGAAGATCCATCATGCCCCAGGAGTACCCGGCCTTAGTGGCGTGCTTGAAGCCGAGCTCCTTAATATCGTCCAAGAGTTGCGCGGTGCGTTCCAAGCCATTCAGTTCCAAGCAGTAGCGAATCAGTTCGCCCTGCTTCTTCACGTCCAAGCGGTCGTTCTGGAAGGCAATGTTGTCTGGTAACACGGCATTGAAGAACAAGCGGCCGACTGTGGTTTCCAAGCGCTCACCGGCTTTCACGGAGCGGACAATGATCTTCTGGTGCAGCGTGATGTGGCCGGACTCGTAGGCATAGGCCGCGTCTTTTTCACTGGCAAAAGCCTTGAGTTCGCCTGTCGGTTCCTCAATGGTCGTCATGTAGTAGACGCCCCAGGCAATATCTTTGTTGGGGGAGGTCACCGGCGAACCTGTGGCCGGTTTGAGCAAGTTGCGGGAGGCGATCATCAGTTCGCGCGCTTCACGCTTGGCGTCTTCCGTAAGCGGCACGTGCACGGCCATTTGGTCACCGTCGAAGTCGGCGTTAAAGGCAGTACAAACGAGCGGGTGGATGCGGATGGCCTTGCCTTCAATGAGCTGTGGTTGGAAGGCCTGGATACCCAAGCGGTGCAGGGTGGGGGCGCGGTTGAGAAGCACCAGCGATTCACGCGTGATGTCTTCCAGCATGTCCCAAACGTCCGGGTGATCGCCTTCAATGTAGCGGTTGGCGGAGCGGATGTTGTGGACAATGCCGCTGCGGATGAGCCGGGAGATGACAAACGGCCGGAACAATTCCAAAGCCATTTTCTTCGGCAGACCGCACTGGTTCAACTTGAGGGACGGACCAACCACAATGACCGAGCGGCCGGAGTAGTCGGTGCGCTTGCCGAGCAAGTTCTGGCGGAAGCGGCCTTGCTTGCCTTTCAAGATGTCGGCCAAAGAGCGCAGCTGGCGTTTCTTGCCAGTGGTTGCCACCGCGGTCTTGCTTTGGCGGGCGCTGTTGTCCAAAAGGGCATCCGCTGCTTCCTGCAACATGCGCTTTTCGTTGCGGACAATCACTTCCGGCGCGTTCAGTTCCACCAGGCGCTTCAAGCGGTTGTTGCGGTTGATGACACGGCGGTACAGGTCGTTCAAGTCGGACGTGGCAAAGCGGCCGCCATCGAGCGGCACCATGGGGCGCAAGTCCGGCGGGATGACCGGGATGTTCGTGAGGATCATCCATTCCGGGCGGATGGTGTTGATGTCCAAGGCCCGCAGCAATTTCATGCGGCGGATGATGCGCTCGCGGCGTGCGCCTTGGGCGTCTTCCAAATCCAAGGTTAACGCCTCGATGGTTTCCTTGACGTTGATCTTGCGGAGCAAGTCGTATACGGCTTCGGCACCAATCGATGCCTCAAAAATGTGGCCGAACTTGAAGGACCATTCGTGGTACACATTTTCCGGAATGATCTTCATGGGGACCAGTTCCTTCAGGTCCTTTTCCACCACCTCAAAGTCCGCTTCCAATTCCGTGATCTTGCTGTCACGCACAGTGGCGGCCTTCTTGTAGCCGTCCGTGCCTTCCATGTCTGCGGGCTCTTTGCCGGCGGCCTGGGCCAAACGCTGGATGTCGCGGCCGAACTCAGCTTCAATTTGCTTCTTTTTCATCTTAAATTCGCTGCGCACTTCTTCCACCACTTGCAGCTTGGCCGCCTCATCCACTTTGGTGACAATGAAGTTGGCAAAATAGATGACCTTTTCCAGGTTCATCACGGAGAGGTCGAGCACCAACCCAATCTTGGACGGCACGCCGCGCAAGAACCAGATGTGGGAGACGGGGGCGGACAGTTCAATGTGGCCCATCCGTTCGCGCCGGACAATGGAGTGGGTGACTTCCACGCCGCACTTGTCACAGACAATGCCCTTGTAGCGGATCTTCTTGTATTTGCCGCAGTAGCATTCCCAATCCTTGGTGGGGCCGAAGATGCGTTCGTCGAACAAGCCGTCCTTTTCCGGCTTCTGGGTGCGGTAGTTGATGGTTTCCGGCTTGGTGACTTCGCCGTGGGACCAATTGCGGATGACTTCCGGGGACGCCAGGCGCAAGCGGATGGCATCAAAATCCAAGGCAGTCACGTGCGGCGCGGGGAGGTATGTTTCTGACATATGCGTGGGCAGTGACCAGGATTAAAACCGCTTCGGTTCCGGTACCGCCGCAGCGGCATCTTCCGGTGTAATCGGCACACCATCCTTGAGGAGTTCGACGTCCAACCCCAAGCCCTTCAGTTCGCGGATGAGCACGTTGAAGGATTCCGGCACGTTGATGCGGCTGATGGCTTCGCCCTTAATGATGCTTTCATATGCCTTGGAGCGGCCCGGCACGTCGTCCGACTTGATGGTCAAGATTTCCTGCAGAGTGTGGGCAGCGCCATAGGCTTCCAAGGCCCAGACTTCCATTTCACCAAAGCGTTGGCCACCGAACTGGGCTTTGCCGCCCAACGGCTGCTGGGTGATAAGGGAGTACGGACCAATCGAGCGCTGGTGAATCTTGTCTTCCACCATGTGGTTCAGCTTCAGCATGTATTTGTAGCCAATCGTCACTTCGTGGTCGAATGGTTGGCCGTTGCGGCCGTCGAAGAGCTGCATTTGGCCGGATTCCGGGAAGCCCGCTTCCTTGAGCTTTTCGCGGATGAGCGTTTCCGGCACGCCGTCGAAGACCGGGGTGGCCACGCGGAACTTGAGGGCGTTAGCCGCCAACCCCAAGTGCGTTTCCAGAATCTGCCCCAAGTTCATACGGGAGACGACGCCCAAGGGGGAGAGGATGATGTCCACTGGCGTGCCATCGGCCAAGAACGGCATGTCGGCAACCGGCACAATGCGGCTGATCACGCCCTTGTTGCCGTGGCGGCCGGCCATCTTGTCACCGACCTGGATTTTACGGAGGTCAGCCACCGCCACCTGGATGGTCTTGATCACGCCCGGCGGCAACTTGTCACCTGCGTCGCGCGAGAAAATCTTGATGTCCACCACTTTGCCGTGTTCGCCGTGCTCCAAGTACAGGGAGGAGTCGCGCACGTCGCGGGCCTTTTCACCAAAGATGGCGCGCAGCAACTTTTCTTCGGCAGACAATTCGGTTTCGCCCTTGGGCGTAATCTTTCCAACCAGAATGTCGCCGGATGCTACTTCCGCACCAATCCGGATGATCCCTTCGGCATCCAGGTTCTTCAGCTTTTCTTCAGACACGTTGGGAATGTCGGCCGTGACCACTTCGGGCCCGAGTTTGGTGTCGCGCACATCCACCGAATAGTTCTCAATGTGGATGGAGGTAAAGCGGTCAGCTTGGACAATGCGCTCCGAAACGATGATGGCGTCTTCGTAGTTGTAACCGTCCCAGGCCATGAAGGCCACGAGCACGTTCTGGCCGAGCGCCAATTCGCCGTGGTCAACGGACGGGCCGTCGGCCAGCACATCTCCCGGTTCCACTTTCTGCCCCTTTTCCACCACCGGCCGTTGGTTGATACAGGTAGAAGCGTTGGAGCGGACGAATTTGTTGAGGAGGTAGGTTTTGATACCACCGCCCTCTTCGGCAATTTCAATCTTGTCCGAAGACACGGCTACCACTGTTCCGGCTTTGTCGGTAGCGAGCACGTGACCGGAGTCCAGGGCTGCCTTGTATTCCACGCCCGTGCCGACAATCGGCGCTTCCGGGGTGATGCAGGGCACGGCCTGGCGTTGCATGTTGGTACCCATGAGGGCGCGAATAGCGTCGTCATGTTCCAAGAACGGAATGCAGGAAGTGGCAATGGACACGATCTGGCGGGACGAGACGTCCATGTAGTCAATCTGGTCCACCGCTACTTCAGACGGTTCGCCATGCACGCGGGCCGGGCAGCGCTCCACTTGGAAGTAGCCCTTAGGGTCGAGCGGCACCGTTGCGGCACACGTCACGGCCTTCTCTTCCATGAAGGCGTTCAAAAAGACGATCTCTTCAGAGACGCGCGGCTTGCCGCTCTTGTCCTTGATGACTTTGCGGTACGGCGTTTCAATGAAACCGTATTCGTTGATACGGGAATAGGACGCCAAGTGACCGACCAAGCCAATGTTCGGGCCTTCGGGCGTGGCAATCGGGCAGATGCGGCCGTAGTGGGTGGGATGCACGTCGCGGACGTCGAAGCCAGCGCGTTCGCGGGACAAACCCCCCGGACCCATGGCCGACAAGCGGCGCTTGTGTTCGAGCTCAGCCAACGGGTTCGTTTGGTCCATGAATTGCGAGAGCTGCGAACTCATGAAGAATTCGCGGACCGCACCAATCACCGGCCGGGCGTTCACGAGCTTGCCCGGAGTGATGGTGTCCATGTCCAAGGTGGACATGCGGTCCTTTACAATGCGTTCCATGCGGGCCAAGCCCACGCGAAAACGGTTCTGCACCAATTCACCAATAGCCCGGACGCGGCGGTTGCCCAAGTGGTCCACGTCGTCCTGCTCTTCTTGAGAAATGTTGAGGCGGATGATCTCTTCCACAATCAGCGCCAAATCTTCCTTCGTCAAAATACGCTCTTCCGGCTTGTCCAAGTTCACGTCGGCCAAAGACAGGGCAAAGCGCTGGGCAAACTTGTAGCGGCCAACGCGACCCAAGTCGTAGCGGTCGAAGTTGAAGAACATGGCGTGAATCAAAGACCGCGCGTTGTCAGTCGTCGCCGGATCGCCCGGGCGGATGCGCTTGTAGACTTCAATCAAGCCTTCGTCTTCATTTTTGGCCACGTCTTTGGCGAGCGTCGCTTCAATGTAACGGATGGAGGGATGCGTCTCGACTTTGGCAAAACGGGCCAGGATGTCTTCGTCCGAAGAAAAGCCAAAGGCCCGGAGCAAAGAGGTCACGGCCACTTTGCGCTTGCGATCAATCTTGACCCAAATGACATTGGACGAATCCGTTTCCATTTCCAGCCAGGCCCCGCGGTTCGGGATGATCTTGGCGCCGTAGTATTTACGACCGCGGAAAAATTCGGAGGTGAAGAAGACCCCGGCCGAGCGGACCAACTGGGAAACAACCACACGCTCCGTGCCGTTAATCACGAAGGTGCCGCGGTCCGTCATGAGCGGCAAGTCGCCCAAGTAGATTTCCTGCTCCTTCGAAAGGCCAGTCCGCTTGTTCACCAACCGAGTGCGGACCCGGAGCGGCGCTTCGTAGGTGATGTTTTTTGATTTGGTGGTTTTTTCGTCGAACTTGGCTTCGTCAAAATAGAAGTTCTCAAAATAGAGCTCCAAATCGCGGCCGATGAAATCGGTGATCGGGGAAATTTCCTCAAACAGTTCCTTCAGGCCCTGGGTGAAAAACCAGCTATAGGAACGCTTCTGGACTTCAATCAAGTCCGGCAGTTCCATGGCGTCGTGGGCCTGGGTAAAGGTCGTGCGCTTGGCGTAGGGAATCGTCTGACGGCGGACAATCATAGGGCGCGAAACGTTAGCCGAACAAAAAACACCCCTCCCCCTCTCCGCGAGGAGGAAAGGATGTTCAAATTACCAATTGGATGTGAAGTAGGAGGGGCGGTGCATGTGCCGCGCTATCCCCAGAAAAGCCGTCATCCTAGCAAAGAAAGGCGCACTTTTGAGGACAGCAGTGATTCAATCACTCGTCGCTGTGCCCGGAATATATCAGCTGGCAGAACCCCTGTCAAGAACAACCCTGATTGTCAAGACCCCGCTTTTTCAGCCATTTTGAGCCTAAAAATCACCTGTCTTTTTTCCCGTGTTACAATACGCCTGCGCTCGCCTCAAGTTATCCCCAATAACCTACACCCCCATGCCCCCCACCGTTGAATCCCACATTTCCGGCCCCGGCTGGACCGCCGAAGTCCAACATGTGCAGCACACGGTCAACGCAGTAGTCGACCGCCAGGACGATGGCCACCTATTCCGGATGCTACTTGACCCGAGCGAATATGGTACGGAAGTCTATGTCACTTTGGATACCTGGACAGAGCCGGCGGATGCGGCCATGGCAGAATCGGACCGGCCGGCCGTGGTTGACCGTCTAATGCAGGCCCTGCTTGCCTATTCCCCCAAGGATCCGTGGCGCATCTGGGCCCAGGCGTGGCCGCGTTTCCTTTTGGCCATGGCCAACCGGCCGGAGACATTCTTTATTGAGCACTCGGATACCTGGGTGCTATATACCGAAGTCGGTCGGTCCATTGTCATCCCCTGCACCTACGCTCCTGCGTCGGCTGCAGGAGAAAAACACCACATAACGGTGCATGCGCCAAAGGAGCCTGCATGGACCTTCCCTGCGAATGGCGGACCGATTCCGCCGGCAGACTGGAAAATCATCCAGGAACGACTGGGCCAGATGCCGGACGCTGACTTGGTTTGGGCCTAATCCGTAAGCAGCCGCCCTTACGGAGCGTCGTCGCTTTCCATTACCACATACTCGGTCCCATCGGTGGCAACAACCACGACTTGCCCGTCCCGTACACCGACCTGCGCCACATCCATCGGAAAAACAAAGAGCGGTTTGAGGCGTCCGTCCACAATGGCGTGCACCGCCACCTGGCCATCCATGGGGTAATTTGGCGATTGGGCTTTGGCCAGGCGCCAGAGCAACACATGGTTTGGCCCAATCCCCAAGCATGCCGGTTCATATTGAAGGGTGATGGGCAGACCAGAATCAGTGATGCGCACAGGAGATGCGGCACTCCACTCCCCAGACGGACCACGCACAGAGAGCACCAAATCTGCAATCGGTGGTCGTTCTGTTCGAACAACCGAAACCGCATATTCCGCTCCCAATTCCTGCATCTGCCCATCTGAGACGGGCGGTGTTAGTGCTACGCCCGCCACTGCGGATGTTTGTTTTAGGAACCGAATAGGACCCTGGAGTTTTGCCACCTGCGCATCCACCCGCGCCCGCACTTCACGCGCCTGCGCCTGTTGACGGGTAGCTGGATCGTTGATAATAGCTGCCGCCTTGTCCCGAATTTTAGCCACATCGGTCGTGCCGACCATAGTTTTCCCGGCAAGGACTTCCCGCAGGAGCAGTGCACAATCATGAATCAGGCGCGCATCGCTTTGCTCGGCCAACACTAAGGCCTGTTCGAGCATGGCATCTTGCTTGGAAAAATAGAGATGCCAAAGGATGTAGAGCGCGGTGGGAGGAAAAGCCTTAATGTTTGTCGGCAGCGGTTCTTTCATTTCCACGGGCGGGTGGTTAAACACCAGGAACTGATCCAGCTCAAATCGGCCGCGTGACAAAGCCTCCACAATGTACGCCGCCCGGTGTGTAAACCGCATCGCGCTTTGGGCTGCCGGCGACGGAGACACCACCTCCAGAGCCCCCGGCTCCACCTGCTCCAAATTATCCACCTGTTCTGTCGCCACCCAGGCTGGAACATCGCGCTCGTGATCCCATACCACCACCGGGGTAGCCGTACCCTCCCGGTGAACATACACATAGGCAATGTCACCGTTGTCCAGCATTCGAGCCGGCACCAGGTTCACAAAAGCCGTCCAGAGTGGTAAGCGGTTAGCATCCTGTGATTGTTCCACGGACCAGCGGAAGGTGTTTTCGGTATCTGGCAGAGCGCCGAGTTCCTGCAGATGGTCGCTGTCTCCACTTCCTTCTATAAGGTCAGCCACTTTGGCTGGGAGTTTGGTGCCGTGAAGCCGGCTCCAGGCCGCGGCCAGATTTGGTGTACCTTTGGCTGTAGGTTTTTTTGGCATATGGAGAAATGTATCACACCACCCCACCGACCGTCCCCGACCAGATGCGCAACCAGGGCCAAAATCGCCAAAAAACCAAGAAAAACAGCACTTTTCACGGTCCCAGGCTTGACAGAATCTTCCTTTTCTGCTATTCTCCCCCGTTACGCTCGCAGTCCTTAAGGCAGCGGGTGCGTCCCTTACAAGAGACTTTTGGACTGAGGAGTCCCCAAACGCGCAGGTGAGATGGCGCATTCGCAGAACCGCAGGGTTGTGCGCTGCCATCTTATTGGAAGGCGCGCGGCTCCTGCGGTTTTTGATTCTCGACCTGCTGACTGTGGAGGAGAGACCCCGCCGACCCTTGTGAAAGGCAGTTGGCAGGGTGGGACACGGCACGTGACTTGCGGCTTCGGCTGCTCGGCCCGCGCCACCATCCCGCACCCCAAGGAGCCTTCGGGCACACCGGGGATTACCAAGCCTAGCTTGGCTCCACAGTCGGACGGCCGATATACCGGGAGACGCATGGAGGAGAGGGTTTCCCCTCCGTTCCGCTTATCACGGAACTGTGGGGAATGCCGTCGCACTGGTTTGCCTTGGGTTCACACTCGATGCCTTCCAGACGCGCTGGCGCGACTGCGCTGTGCTTGCACAAAACGCAGTTTCTCCTTCAGCCGTTTCTCGGCCTATTGCCGCAGAACATGGGGCGGACGCCAAACATATTGTCCTTTCACACACAAAGGCCGTTGCGTCCACCCCAGCTTCTGCGGCAGTATCTGCCGCTGACAAGACAAGAGCCTCGTCCGCGTGACGAGGTTTTTGTTTTTCGGAACCGTTTTGGATTCCGAACCAACATATGAGAGAGGAGGAGAGCATGGCGCTCTTCGAACGGATTATGCAGTTGGTGTTTCGAGCCCTGAACACCATGAGCCTGGCCGACTTTGCCAGGGTCAAGGCGCGCTCGGCACGCGAGCCAGGGGACGAACGGCTGGAACAGGCCATCGAGAGAATCGAGGCGTTGACCAGCAAACTCACGCAAAAGGAGGACGACCTAGACGAAGTCAGTGACCGGCTCCGGGACATTGAAGCCCGGGCCGAGCTGTTGCAGCGCCTGGTAGAAGAACTGTTGGCGGCCAAAAAGCCGCCCGCCGCAGAACCAGAGCCTGTGACCGTACCCGAAGCAGCGGCCGCAGCCGACACGGTAGAGCCGATTCCGGAGCCGGAACAGGCACCGGAACCGGAAGAGCCGCCCTCGGCCACGGTGGAACCGCCCGCCGAGGAACCGCCGACCACCGTGCCGACCGAAGAAGTGGTCGTCAACGTGGAAAAGCCGCCCACCATTCACAAAGAAGCGGAGGTGGTACGGCAGTGGTTCATCTCCCCTACGGAAGGCCGGCGCTGGCACCTCACCCAGATGGAACGAGGAGTGCGGCTCTGCCACCAATCCGACGGCTGCTGCAGTTTTAGCGGCTGCGGCGAGCAGCAAAACGGCGCCCACGTGGACCTACGTGACGGGCACGGCATTTTCCCGGTCTGTGCGTACG
>CAZQBA010000012.1:0-6091 GCA_964591635.1 uncultured Gammaproteobacteria bacterium
AACATGTGCACAAAAACCGGCTGGACGCTCCCAGCCGGTTTTTGGTACGGTGCCGCCAACTTGTAACCCATGCTTGCTATGGAAACGGCCTACTTCCGACCTAGTTGGGACGACTATTTTATGGCGATCGCCCGGATCGTCGCCACCCGGGGCACCTGCGACCGCCTGCGGGCCGGTGCGGTCTTGGTAAAAAACAAACGAATTATTTCTACGGGGTACAACGGCGCGCCACCGGGCATGCCGCATTGCGATGGACCGGACGGCCACCTGATTGAGGAAGGCCACTGCATCCGCACGGTCCATGGCGAAGAAAATACCATCCTCCAGGCCGCACACGTCGGCGGCGTGTCTGCGGAAGGGGCCACCATCTACACCACGTTCATCCCCTGCTACCACTGCGCAAAAAAAATCATCGTGGCGGGAGTGAAACGGGTCGTGGCCGGCGCCAACTACCGCAACCCACCAAGCGGCGAAGCCTTCCGCATGGCTGGGGTCCAACTTGATTTCTACACACCAGATCCCAAGTGGAGCACTATGATGGAAACACTCTTCCACCAACCACTCAATGCCCCAGCCGCGCCGTCCATCCAAGTCACCCAAGTCCAACAACCTGCACCCGTACCAGCGATGCCTACCCACCACTTTTCCACCACCCCATGGCGCGCCTCATAATTGGACTGACCGGTGAGGCCGGTTCCGGCAAAGGCACCGTGGCCAGCTACCTCAAAGAAAAGTACGGCGCCAGTACCTACCGTTTTTCGACCGTCTTGCGCGAAGCGGCCCACACCTTTGCCATTCCCGAGACACGAGAAAACCTGATTCGCATTTCCATTGTCATGCGCGAGGCGTTTGGTGAAAACTTGCTGGCCAAGGCGCTGGCCGCCGCCTCAGCCAAAGACACCAACGACCTGATCGTGATTGACGGCATCCGTCGCATGATGGACGTGGAAGAATTATCGCGACTCCCGGGCTTCCACCTGGTCTACCTCACGGCCGACATAAAAATTCGATACGACCGGCTCAAAGCTCGCGGCGAAAACGACGGCGAAACCCAGATGACCTACGAGCAATTCCTGGCCGAGGAGCAACTCCCCACCGAAACGTCCATCAAAGAAGTCGCACGTGAAGCGCAGACCACCATCACGAATGATGGTCCGCGTGAAGAGCTGTTCGCGGCCTTTGACACGCTCATCGCCCGTCTTTCATCCACCGCATAATTTTTGGAGGTATGGCAGACTCCCCATCCGAAGCAGTCGTTCCCGAAACGTCCGACCTGGGCAACGAGCGGCAGGTCTATACGCTTTCTGAAGGGCCGGACCTGTCCCCGGAAATGATTGCCGTGGCGTTTGCCAAGTGCTCGCGCGCGCCGGATTCCTTCCGCAAAATCGCGGCCGAGCTCTCGGCCGAAAAGTCTGCCGAGTTCCACGAAAAGTGGGTGGTGGGGTATGGCCACTCCTCGGTGGCTGAGCACGCCGTCCTCCACGTAGCGTTCGAAAACGTCTCGATTGTTGCCTCTAAGATTATCGAAGACTGCCGCCTGGCCTCGTACACGGAAAAATCCACGCGCTACCAAATCTACGACCGCAACCGCTACTTCACGCCGCCTGCTATTGCCGCAAGCCCCTTTGCTGCCCGCTACACGGAAACCATGGACGGCTTGTTTGACACCTACCTGGCGCTCTACGAAAAAGTGAACGCCTTGATGCGCCAGAAGCATCCCAAGCAGGAAGACATGAAGGAACGACTCTACGAAGGTGTGACCAAAGCGCGGACCTGTGATGTGGTGCGCTACTTACTTCCCGCCTCCACCCTCACCAACCTGGGCATGACTGCTAATGCCCGCGAATTTGAGTGGGCCAGCACCAAATTCATGAGCCATCCCCTGGAAGAGATGCAGGCGATTGGCCGGGAGCTCAAAGCGGCCGCCATGGGCATTACGCCCACGCTTATCAAGTACGCGGACGTGAACGCGTACCTGGTAGAAACGCCACCGCTTTTGGCAGCCATGGAAAAAAGCGCCACCAAAGATATCGGGCCCATGGATCCGCCGGAGCCAGTCCGCATTGTGGAGCACGACCCGCAAGCCGAAGTGAAACTGGTGACCGCGCTCCTCTACCGCGAAAGCCAGTTCCCCTACGACCAGCTCCGGGAAAAAGTAACGATCATGAGCCAGGAAGAACGGCTGAATGTGATCAACGCCGCCCTTGCCAAGCGCGGGCCGCACGACGCGCCCATCCGCGAATTTGAGCACATCTACTACACCTTCGATATTCTCATGGACTACGGCGCCTTCCGCGACGTCCAGCGCCACCGTATGGCTACTCAAACCAACCAAGACATCACCACGGTCCACGGCTACGACGTGCCCCCGGAAATCACTGAGGCGGGCGTGGAAACGGAGTTCCGCGCGGCTATGGAAAAGGCGGCAGCGCTCTACACGGATATGTTCGCGACCATGCCCAAAGAAGCGCAGTACGTGGTGCCGCTCGCCTTCCGCAAACGCGTGCTGGTGACCTGGAACCTACGCCAGCTCCACAAATTCATTCCGCTCCGGAGCGGCAAAAAGGGCCACCCCTCCTACCGCAAAATCGCCCAACAGTGCGCGGACAAAATCGCCGAAATCCACCCAGCCTTGGCCGAAGCCATTCGCGTGGACCGCAGCGAAGAAACGCTCTCCACGGTGGGCAACAAGCCGCAGGCGATTGGGTCGTTGTGAGGGAATATGGAATATGGAATTTCGAATATCGGGACTGATATGCAAGGAACACACATTGTCTTTGACGGCATTGACGGGTCTGGGAAAAGTACATTAGCGCGTGCTGTTATTGCTGCATTGCAGACAGGGGGCAAGCACATCCTCGATGTGCCGACATTGTGGAAGCAAGAGGGTCGCTATCCCTCACCAGAAGAAATCACTGCAACTGATGTCGTCTGGACAGCTGAGCCATCCACGATATGGATCGGGGCCGGAATCCGGGGCGCGCTTATTCGCACTGGCAGCGGCTACAGCCCGGTGACCATTGCCCATGCTTTTGCCGTTGATCGGGAAATTCACTATCGGTCGGTGATTCTCCCAGCCCGGGCAGCCGGAAAAACCATCATCCAGGACCGTTCTGTTTCCTCGAGCATTGCCTACCAGGTCGACGAACCAGGCGGACTTCCGCTCGCCGACATCCTAGCTTTGCCGGGCAATGCCCTGGCATTGGCACATTCGCCACAAGCCTTGGTGATTGCTACACTATCTCCAGACACCGCCGTGTCGCGCCTGGCTGCCCGCGCCGAAAAAAATGACGAATCATTCTACGAAAGAAAGGAACCATTGACCCGTTTTGCTAAACACTACACAGCCGATTGGTTCCGCAACATCTTTACCTCACGCGGCACCACGCTCCACGCCGTGTCTACCGAAACCTCCCAAGCCGAATCCGAAGCCGCAGCCGTTGCCCTCTTCCGCCAGCTCGCTGCCTAACAATCCCCCATGGCCCTCCTGTCCGTTTCCGACATCATTGACCGCTCCTGGGAGCTCTACCGCCGCCAGGCCCGCCAGCTTCTGGTTTTTTCGCTGGTCCTGTTCATCCCGGACGCGCTGGTGGTTGCCCTGGCAGACGGAGCCATGCCGTTTTTGGCCAGCCGGGGCCTCCACCAGAACCTGGTGCTGGCACTCGGACTTGTGTTCTACCTGCCGCTTTCCGTGGCTTCCATCTGGATTTCCATTGCGCTTCTCAAAGCCGTTGCCGCCAAGCTCCAGGGCGAAGGCCTCCAGCCCCGAGCCGCGCTCCTGGCCGCCCGGCCGCACATCGTCCCGGTCATCCTGGCGACGATTGCCATGCTGCTCCTCACCATGGCCGGGTTCATCGCCCTCATCATTCCCGGCATCATTGTCTATGTTTGGTTCGCTTTCGTGCTGCCGCTCATTGTGCTCGACGGGGAAAAATGGATGCCGGCCTTTGGCAAAAGCCGGGCCCTCGTGACTGGTCGTTTTTGGCCGGTGCTGTGGCGGGTGCTCGCCCCCCATCTCTTCTGGTTCCTGCTCGGCACAGTGGCTTCGGGCGCCGCCACACTTCTCATGAACGGTGCCGCCGGCACCTGGTCTATTGCCGTGCCCCCGGGCGCCCCGGCCTGGGTTTGGACCGCTTCCAACCTCACGGACAGCCTGATCCGCTCCATCATCACCCCGCTCTTCCTCACCAGCATGCTCTTGCTGTACCTCTCCCTCAAAAAGGAACCGACACCGGCAAAGGCCTAGTATGCCGTATGCGCCCGTGATTGGTTTGGAAATCCATGTCCAGCTTGCTACCAAAAGCAAGATGTTTTGTGGCTGCTCCAACACCGGAGAAACCGCACCGCCCAACACCACCACCTGCCCGGTCTGCATGGGACACCCGGGCACGTTGCCTGTTGCCAACGAACAAGCGGTGCGCTTTGGCGTGCGGGCCGGATTGGCGCTCAACTGCACCATTCCCAACGAATCCAAGTTTGACCGCAAGCACTACTTTTACCCGGACCTACCCAAGGGCTACCAAATTTCCCAATACGATTTGCCTATTTGCGTGAACGGCAAAGTCGTATTGGACACGCCATCTGGTGAACGGGTGATTGGCATTACGCGCGCCCACTTGGAAGAAGACGCTGCCAAGAACGTCCATGCCGGTGATAAGAGCGGCGTGTTGGCATCGGACGTCACGTTGGTGGACTATAACCGGGCTGGCTCTCCCCTGTTGGAAATTGTGAGCGAACCCGATGTCACGTCCCCAGCCGAAGCCAAACTGTTCCTTACCGAGCTGCGGGCCTTGATGCGTACCCTGGGCGTGTCAGACGCGGACATGGAAAAAGGCCACATGCGCTGTGATGCCAACATCTCCTTGCGGCTCGTCGGCGATGACGGTGTTCCCGTAGACCTGGCCCTCAACCCCAAAACCGAAATCAAGAACCTGAACTCGTTTAAAGCTGTCGAACGGGCTCTTGAATTTGAAATCCGCCGCCAGACCAAATTGTTTGACGCAGGCACCCCGCCTCCGGGCAATGAAACGCGCGGTTGGAATGAAACCACGGGTGAAACCGAAGTCCAGCGCACCAAAGAAGGCGCGGCCGACTACCGCTACTTCCCTGAACCAGACCTACCACCCCTCTTGCTGGCAACGCTTGCGGAAGAAGAAAAGAAGCGCTTACCTGAACTGCCCGCCCAAAAACGCCGCCGCTTTGCTGGCGAATACGGCTTTTCCACGGCCGATGCCCGTACGCTTGTGGCCGACCCGGACTTGGCCGCCTTCACCGAACAAGTCATTTCCGAACTCCAAAGCTGGTTGGATGCGCTCCCAGACATGCAAGGCAACTCCGACGAAATTTGGGCGGCCAACAAAGACAAGTTGGCCAAGCTCGTTTCTGGTTGGCTCCTTTCCAAGCTCGGCGGCATGTTGGCTGAAAAAAACCTGGGCTGGGACCAGCTCCCCTTTGATGCCGAAAACTTTGCGGAATTCCTTACGCTCATCCACACCAGCAAGATCAACTCCACAGCTGCTCAGACCATTCTGGCCGAGATGCTCGTAACAGGGAAAGACCCTTCGCATATTTTGGAAGACAAAGGCCTCGGGCAAATCACCAACTCTGAAGAATTGTTGCCCGTGGTCCGCGATGTGGTAGCCAGCAACCCCAACCTGGTGGAGCAATACAAAGCCGGTAAAGTTCAAGTGCTCAAAATGATGCTCGGCATTGTCATGAAAGTGACCGAAGGCCGGGCACACCCGCAGACCACGGAGAAGATGTTAAAAGAAGAGATGGGTTAACCCAAAAATCCTTCAACCAATCCAATTGCTTCATCCGCATCTGCCACCCAGCGGATGCGTTTGTCTTTGCGGAACCAGGTAAGTTGCCGGCGGGCGTAGGCATGAGTATCGAATTTAACGCGTTCGATGACCGCGCGTAGGGGCGACCCTTGCGGTCGCCCTGATTGGGCAGGCGCAAGGCCAGCCCCTACCGACGACGCCCCATCCTGCAGATATTCCACCACCTCGCGATACCCAATCCCGCTCATGGCGGGCAGGGACGGATCGTATTTCCCTAAAAGACCACGCACTTCTTCCACCAAACCACG
>CAZQBA010000012.1:6191-20574 GCA_964591635.1 uncultured Gammaproteobacteria bacterium
GTGGTGATATCAATGAGGTGCTGCGGCACCGGCGTCTGCTCCTTTCCGGTACCAATGTCCATGCCCCGGTAGATTTGCCGCGAATCAGCCGAAACCAATTCGCCCCCAAACCGGTGTGCCGCCTGAACAGCCAACGCCGTCTTTCCAGAGGCAGTGGGCCCCACAATAGCGATGATTTTTTGGGCGTCCATAGTGGGTAAGGGCGTCAATATAGTACATGTGTGGGTGGATGCCAAATAGTGTTGGCTTTAATAAAGAAAAGTCGTACTATGCTCTCATGAATCCAGAACGAAACCTTGTTTCTGATCAGGAAATTGATAGTGTCTTAGGCGTGCCTGAAACAAAAGAAGAGAAAACGGTTTCCCCTGAATTTGCCCGAACGCAACTTGTTTCCGCCGAGAAGCAAAGGAGCATTCTTCAAGAAAACGCTTCTGAACAGGAGGTCGGCTCTGCACAACAACCTGCTGACTTCGCCGTCCATCATGCAGAGAATCCCGAAAAACGCTCGGCAGGGATTGAACCAGCCTACTGCCTCACGGGTCCAGACGGTTCGTTCACTATGGTTGCCGCAAACCAAGGAAAGTACGAAACAATCCAGGAGTACGCGGAGGCAGCACAGGCCACGATGGAAGGTCTAGAGGAAAAAAAACCGTTGAGTAGCTTACCTTCCTTGGCCGTGGATACTGCATCTGGGGGGGTCGACATCCGTCATCTCCGTGCCGAAGCAGTCGATCGTGCATTTGTTGCCGCAGGAAGCGACCTAGTCGCACGCGTGCATGCACGCGAACAAGCACAGGCACAAATAGGGAAAAAAAATCCGGACACGACCGCCTACCTTCTAGGACGTGTATATACCGAACGCACATCTTTACCAGAAACGGAGGAATCCGGCGCTGCCGAAATTCGAGCGGTATACATGAATGACGCAGGACAAACGGAGCGGCTTTTGGCTGACGCCACACGTGACCCAACCGACTTATCAAAAAATTTTTCTTGGGAAAAAAAACTTTCAGCAATGCCCGGTACGTCCTACACCGAGCGGATACAAAATCTTCTCACCGAGGAACAACGCCTAAACGCAGAGCACATTGCTGAAGCAGAATCACAACTTAACCACACGGTATCTCTTATTGAAGAACAAGCAGGTAAGGTTTCCAGGAACACAAGAAAGAGCGCGGAAAAGTTGCGACTCTCCAATCTCACGGCCCTGCACCAAAAAACGCAGGAAAGCATAAATAGCCTAAAAGATCGAGCAGCAACTCTCCGATATGCTGAGGTGAAACTCCAGCCGAAACTGGAGCGGGTACGAACCATCCGACAAGCGGAAGGGTATATCCGCAAAGCACAAGTTACCCAATCACCAGAGGCCTTTGCTCAGTTCCTCCGGGATGTACCCAATCTCGACGAACTTCGTTCTTTGGATACGGGCGAACGGCGTATTTTGCGTGATACCCTAGCCCAACACCAACTCCCTACAGAAGAATTGATCGGCATGCGGGTACGTGACGAGCTCTCCCCGGAAAATCAAGAACTTCTTGAGGTCGCGGTCGAAGAAATGAAGAAAAATAGCTCGAAATTAAAAAAACTTCCTGCCGATGAACAGGAATCCGTTTTCAATGCAAGCGAAACCATTGTCGAAGCTCTCCCCCAAGATGTACGTGCTGCGCTCTACCAAGAACTCACTCGCGAAGAAATAAAAATCCCGAAAGGATTGGAACGACGCCTATTCCTTGTCCCCCCGGTTATCCCCAGAGAACAGGTCCAGGAAAAGGGGGCCTTCATTGTGGAGGGTGTCATTCCTTCCAAAGACGAATCTGCCGCACAAGCCGTTCTGCGATCAATTGGGAGTCACCCAGAACTTGCCGATAAACTTGTTCAAGATACGAATTTCCAATCTCTGTCCGCTACCGGGAAACGAGCAGTGGCTCGACGACTCTTGGACCGAGAATTAATCAACCAGCACACCTACAACACACTCACCGAACGACGGGTACTCAAAATGTATGGTGAGCCAAAAGACCAAATCCGAGTGGTCATTGTCCACGGGGACGGCAGCCGTGAAACAGTCATCCGACCACAACCACAGGAAGAACAGAAACTCATACAGAACGAAATTGATCTTAATCTAGACGACCGGGTCATTGTACTTCACGAAGGTTATGAAGATACCGGACCACTCAAAGAGGACATTGAACAATTGGAAAAAAATATCGCACAGAACATCAAGGGCTCACCGGGCATGAAACCAGCAGATATCTCTGCCTTCATCAAAGATCGTTCAGAAGGGACACATCTGGTGATCCAGCCACATGTGGAAAAACTTGATCAAGAAAAATTCAAAAAGAAAAAGGCCACGAGGCCTTTGGCACCGACTGTTGCCGCCTAACCGCAGTTTGCGTAATACGGCCGTCCGCGGTGTGTGACCATGATGCGCCGGACTGTCTTCAACGCTTCGTGATCGACCGATTGTTCTGGTGTGGCGTAGCAGAGAATGCGGTCACCCGATTGGCGTGTCCGCCGGATGCAGGTCAGAGCGATCTGTTTGCCGTCCGCAAGCTCCATGGTGGGCTGCAAGTGGTCCCATGCCGCATGAGAACCTTCGGCGGCCTTCCCAACATCCACCGATACGATCACCTGTCCCATCAACGCCGGATCGTGGTGCGAGGCGGGATACACCCGCGCCGCGCCCATACTCTTGGCGAGCGTCAACGGATGCGTGCCCATGTCCACCACAGTGGCGGACTTCCGTGTGCGCACTTGTTTCCTCCTTGGTTGCACCGTTCGTGGTGCCACCTTCTTTAGTTGTTCAGCAGGGGTTTTGAGCCACTGCCAGAACCGAACGAACAAGCGCATACGCCAGATAGGATACCCGAATTGGCACCCCTCTTCCAGCGACCCCGCAACCTAACCCAAAACCGCCGGACCGTCAAGGGCTGGCCCCGCCGTTCGTGAATGGCGGGATTGACAGGGCAGCTCTTATTCGCTAGGGTCGGCATAGAAAGGAGGGACGGATGCGAAACATACTGAATCGCATCGTCCAACAGGGCGATCTCTTCATCACGAAGGGGGGGGTACGCATGCTGCACCTCTCTCTGCCCGCGACCATCTCGCGCGAAGGACTGGAGGAGTGGCACTGGTTCCTCCTGCGGCCGGTCGCAATCACGCTGGAGGCGGCTGGCGCACCGCGTGGCATCGGCTACCGGGTTGCTGCGGTGGAAGTCCTGGGCCAGAGTGCGGACCTGACGCTCCTTCCCAACACGCCGTGGAACGGACGCCTCGACCAGTCACGTCTGGACGAGCAGGCACATGGTCTAGGAGTGACGGCCATCCACTTCCGCTTCCCGGGTGTGGATATCACGCTCGCCATGGGACCGGACGCACGTTTCCGGAGAACACAAAAGCGGCTCGCCGCGTGAGGGCGAACCGCTCTTTTTTTACTCATGCCGCCTCTCCCATCGAAGTCTCCATTTCCTTTCGCAACCCCTCACCCAAATCATGCCGTTGATCGATCACTTTTTTCAGCGCTTCCACTAGGTCTTTCGCTTCCTGACCTTCTGCGTTTTCCAACTTCTGCACGATGTTCTGCTGCTGCACCCCTAATTCCAACCATGTATTGAACATCTCAGCGGTCTTCCCTGCGAGCATGTCCCTCAACTCATTAATGCGCATGCTGGCATTGCTCTCAGCCTGAGCCAATTGTTTCAAATGCTCTTCGGACGGCTCTCCCCCTTCTGACATATCAGAGATGACCGCGCTCCAGTTTTCATCCGCCGTCTTTAAAATCTCTTTGTACAGAGCAATTTCTGATCGTAATTCTTCCGGGCTCCATGAACCGGTCTCGGGATGCATAGCTGTATGATTTAATAATCTCATCCACAGCTTAGCAGAATGTTATGAAAACGATAGGTTGCTTATCCACAACAAAAAACCCGCCCTATTGGGCGGGTTTTTCTGGCTCTGGTTAGGGCAAGACCGTAATGGTCTGCGTCCAGGCCGTGGGCAGGGTCCGGCCCTGCGGGTCGGTGGCAATGGCCGAGAACTGCATGGTGCCCGTGTTCCCGGTGATGAGCGGGTTGGGGAAGCAGTTGGCGCCATTAGTGCGGCATTCGGCTACCTGGGCGCCCGTACGGGAATCGTAGTAGCGGATGGTGATGTCGTTGTAGGAGACGTTCACGCCCGAGAGGGTGGACGTAAGGGTGACGCGTTCGCCCAGGCGGACCGTAGTGCGATCGGCCGAAAGGGTGAGCGTGCCCGTGAAGGAACCACCGCAATTACCAGTGCACCCACCGGAATTCACCGAAACGATCGGCGAGTAGGCCCGGCTGAAGGATTGACCGTTGGAGGTGGAGGTGACGTCGGCGTACACCCGGAAGGTGTAAGAACCGCTGGTTGGGTAGACCGAGGCGCTGCAGGAGGTGGCGCCGGAGCAGGTGCTCACCACGTTACCCGTGCGTTCGTCGGTGAGGCGGATGGTGAGGTTGCCGATGTTCCCGGTGATATTGGTTGCTTGGGCCGTGAACACCACTGTTTCGCCATTGTTGGCCACAGTGCGGTTGGCAGACACCGTAAGCGTACCCGTGGTCTGAGAGCCGCCGTTCACCAAGATGGTGGGCGAGTAGCCGCGGGTAAAGGTCTGGCCGTTGGCATTGGTCGCTTCGCCATACACCCGGAAGGTGTACTGGTTGCCCGTTGTGGTGGTGACCCAGGACGAGCAGGTGGTGGTGCCGTAGCAGGTGTTCAACAAATTGCCGTTGCGTTCGTCATACAAACGGACGGTCAGGTTGGAGATGGAACCGGTCACGTTCTGGGCCGTAGCTGTGAACTGCACAGAGTCGCCGCCGTTCACTGTGGTGCGGTCGGCCGAAACAAAGACCGTGCCCGACTGGGTGTTGGCGTTGCCAATGGTTACGAGTGGAGCGTTGGCCGAAGCGATGGCCGCGTTGTTGGAGTCGTAGGCAATGCCGGAGAATTGGACCACTTCTCCCACCAGGTTGTTGGTGGAGAAGACCGGAGTGGTCACCGTGCAGCTGGTGCTCGTAAAGCAGGTGCGCACCAAGGTGTTGGTGCGGGTATCTTTGATTTCAATTCGGCTCGGGGAGACCGTGACGTTGGTGATGGTGAAATTCAAGGTCACGGATTCGCCGGACACAATGGCCGTGCGGTCCACCGTGAGGTTGGCATTGGTGGTGTTGCCCGTACCGCCGCCGTAGTTCACGACAATCGGGCTGGCCGAGACCTGGTGGTTGTACTGGTCCCAGGCCCGGGCCGTGAAGGTGCGGGTGGTGTTGAGGGAGCTGGCCACGTTGACCGAGCAGTAGTTGGTGCCCGAGCAGCTGCGCAAGATGGAGTTATTGCTGTTGTCCATCAAGTCAATGCGGATGTTGCCGACGTCCGTGTTGGCGTTATAGACGTTGGCCGTGAAGGTGATAGTTTCGGTGTTTCCAGACGTCGAACGGCTGGTGACGCCGCCCGTGAGGTAGGTGGCCGAGGTAAAGCCACCGAAGGTGTTGGTGCCGAGCACGGTGCCGGCCCCAATATTATCGTTCGGGGTGGCCACGGAGTTGTATTCGCTCGACACGTTGTAATCGGACGACGTCCAGATGGGGCTGCCAATGGTGTAGTTCGTAAAGAAGGAAGCCGAAATGTCGCGGACCGCGCTCCCCCAGTTGGCGCCGTAGAGCTGACTGGCCAGGGATTCGCCGGTGACCCAGCGCAACACACCGTAGCGGGACACCGCATAGACCTTGGGGTCGCTCTGGATTTTCACCAGACGCGCACCCGGGCGGTAGGTGACGTTGCCACCCAGCGGGATGAGTGACAATTCGTAATCCGTGGTGCGGATGACGTTGTTAAAATTCGGGTACCAGGACAGGTAGGTCTGGGCGTCCGGGAACACGTAGCGCTTCCCGTTCGACGCGTACCAATACACCGTATCCGCAGAACCGCGGATGGCGTTGTTAACCGGTGTGGCACCAGCTTGGGCCGGCTGAATGCCCACCAAGGAGCTGGCCAAGAGGGCTGCTACGAACAACGACGTGGTCAGTTGCTTCATATATATAAAATCGGCCTTTCAATGAATAAACCCCTCCAAAAAAGGCCTGTCTTCCTTATTCCTATACCCCCCGGCCGCCGGTGTCAAGCAAGCAAAACCGCTTGACTGGGAGGGAAAAAGCGGGTATATCCTGGGAGGAAGGAGAAACTCGTGCGGCTTGTAACTGCGGCAGAACAACCGCATCGTCTGAAACTCGTCATCCCGGCCGAACACCCCAGGCAACGGACCTTGTTCCTGGTTCCTGGACGGTCGATGCGGTTCGAAGAAATCGATGAGGTCCTCCCGGGCAAGATCATCCAAATCCGACTCTACGGTGAACCAGTGGCACAATCACCAATCACCTACTGGCGGAGGCGTGCAGAAGGATGTGGATACCCCAGGCGCGTCGAACAGGTCAACATCTACCTCGACCTTCTTTGGCCGAAGTGGGATGGGCAAGCAGATGCCCGACTGCGCAGCACGGCAAAGGACTCAAACGTGGAAGAAATTCGGCTCTTCGGCCAGGAGCGGGTTGACACCTATCGTCGCACCCAACTGACGGACGCCACCACGTTCACTCTCGCCAAACAAGAACAACGGGTCAAGCGTAGCTTTGTCCACACCCGACCGCAGTCCGCCTAGGCGCAGGAACCACCCGCAAGTGGTATACTACCTGCGCTTTTCTTTTTGTATCGTATGCCCAGAGGCGAACGGTCCACTCCCCCACCTGAAGCCATCGAGCAAGGACTGCTCGATTCCCTGGACAAGAAACTGGGGAAAAAGGCACCTCAAGAAATAGAAACCTTTGGCAGCCCGTTTGAAGCCCTGGTCGACAAAATCGCCAAGCGGCAGGCGGAGACCGATCCCAAAAAACAAGCAGAGTTGGATGGAGACATCGCGGCAGATGTTTCTTTTTTGGCAGAAAAGGCGCCGGAGACCATGGAAGATACAGAGGAGCTCCAGATTGGGGATTTAAAGAAACAACTCAAGGGAAGCCGCGGAGGAACGCGCACCGAACTCAAGGCCAAAATCGCCGCCATGGAGGAAGCGGTGGAACGCATCCGCGGCCAACGCTTGGCAGAAATCCCTGAACCACCGACGGCAGAGACTTTTGATGAAAGCGCGGAATCACAAGAAACGGACCGACTCATCGCCCAGGAGCAACGCACCGTCCTCGACACTGTCGACCGCGGGCTCATGAAGTCCATTGCTGACCCGGAATTAAAGGTGGGAGAAACGCGCATGGTGAGCGGGCTGCGCAAAAAACTGAATGCCCTCCGGAAGGCATACGATGCCGGCACACTCCCCCCAAAGGATTTTGTCACAGATTCGGCCTTACTGTTTGCAGACATCCAGGAAAAAACGGATGTCCTACAAAAGGATATTGCGGAACGTAGCGAAAGCCGTGAAGAAATTGCCGGCATTTTCCGCGAAGTGAAGCGGTCACAAGACGTGGTAGGTGATGCAGGTATGCGGCAGGCCCCGGAACCTGCCGGTCCTTCTGAAGCTGATGAGGAGGTGCGTGACCGCATTGCCGAAGCGCGCCTGGCACCGCCGCCAGAAAATTTGCCTGTGGAGCTGGATGAAAACGATGTGGAAGACATCACAGATGAACCCCAACCGATCCCCCTGACCGCCCGGAAAGAAGAACCCATCCCGCTGGAAGTCCGCAAGGCGGATGCGGAAGAAATTGCACCGGACACCGAAACCGCGCAGGTAGATGCAGAATACCGGAATGAAGCCCAGGCCCAGGCGGCCATCCAAGAAAAAACAGACTATTTCCTCACCTTGGACGCGGAGGGCCGGGAAGAAATGCAGGCCGAGGTCCAATCCCAACTCAAAAACGGGGAAGGGTCGCTTGATTATGCTGGGTGGTCACGGGAAGACCTGTATCGCCTCAACAAAAACATTGAGGGGATGCGGGCGAAGCCCGAACAGGTGCAGCGTGGCGAACGGGAGCGCATGGATCGAGCGGAACAGACCCTGCCGCGACTCAAGAAGCAGGTGGAAAAAATGATGCGCGAAACACCGAATGCGGCGGAACTGATGCGCGTGCATACCGGCAGCGGCTGGGAAACGCTTTCCGCCGAATCCTTCGCCAACCGGTATCTGACGCTCTTGAACAAAGACATTGCCTACACGCAAGCAAAAAAGAGCACGTCATTCTTTGGCAAAGTCGGGCGCTTGTTCGGCCGCAAGGGGCCGGAGGCGGACATCATGAGCAGTGCCGAACGGAGCGAATTCAAACAGATGGATGCCATCATGGAAGAGCTGGGTATAGAAAAATCCACATACACCACGGCTTCCCCGTCCATCCGCGAGTACTAAGACCAAATCAAAAACCCCGCCGACTGGCGGGGTTTTTAGTTGGACTATTTCTTGTGGGCCGCAATTTCTTTTTGGAGGCGGGTGATGAAAGACTTGGGTGACATGAGCGACTGCTTTTCTGAGCCGCGAGCCCGGACGGTGAGCTTCTTCAGGGTCTTTTCTTTGTCCCCGACCACCAGCATGTAGGGCACCTTGGCCTTCTCTGCCTTGCGGATCTTGTAGCCGACGGATTCATTGGCCCCATCGCATTCGGCGCGAATGCCGGCGGCCTGCAACATCTTTTCCAGTTTCATCCCAGGGCGGACGTGTGCTTTCCCAACCGGGACAATGGCGACTTGGACGGGCGCAAGCCAAGTTGGGAAGGCGCCAGCGTAGTGTTCAATCAGGATGCCGAGGAACCGTTCTACAGAACCCAAGATGGCGCGATGGATCATCACCGGCCGTTTTTTGGTGCCGTCTGCGTCTGTGTATTCCAATTGGAAACGTTCTGGCTGGTTAAAGTCGAGCTGGATGGTGGCGAGCTGCCATTCCCGACCAATCGCGTCCTTGGCAATAAAGTCGAGCTTCGGGCCATAGAAGGCCGCCTCCCCTTCTCCTACCGTGTAATCAAGCTTGTAGCCGGCCAAAATCTCTTTGAGCGCGGCTTCGGCCTGGTTCCAAGCAGCATCGCCCCCCAGGTACTTTTCCGGCTTGTGCGGGTCGCGCACCGAGAGTCGGATGCGCAGCGGCATGCCAAAGCCTTTGTAGAAGGTTTTGATCACTTGGTAGACGTTCTGGATTTCCTTCTTGGCCTCTGCCATCGTGCAAAAAATGTGGGCATCATCCTGGGTGATGCAACGCACGCGGGTGAGACCGGCCAGCTGGCCCGTGTTTTCGTCGCGGTAAACGGTGGTGTTTTCGGCGTAGCGGATGGGCAGGTCACGGTAGCTACGCGGGCGGGAGGCAAAAATCTGGGTGTGGTGCGGGCAGTTCATGGGCTTCAACACGAACTCCTCTTCCGACTTCTTGGAAGACACGTGAAAGAGGTCGTCTTCGAACTTGTCCCAATGGCCGGAGGTCTTGTAGAGGTCGCTCTTGGTGATGTGGGGAATCCAGACGCGGGCAAAACCGTATTTGGTTTGGAGCGATTCCACGAACTCTTCCAGCGCCCGACGCAGCAAGGTGCCGCGGGGTGTAAAGAGCGGCAAACCAGAACCGATGAGCGGCGAAAAGGCAATGAGGTCGAGTTCTGCCCCGAGTTTGCGGTGGTCCCGCTTCTCCGCTTCTTCCAGCATCTTCAGGTGTGCATCCAGCTCTTCTTGGGTGGCAAACACCAAGCCATAGACCCGGGTCAGTTGCGGGTTCTTTTCATCCCCCCGCCAGTAAGCGCCGGCAATCTTGGTGAGTTTGAACACACCCAAATCCTTCGTGGTATCCACGTGCGGGCCGCGGCACAAATCGAGAAACTTGCCGGTGCGATAGACAGACACGGTATCCGGATGTGCAGCGTCCACGTCCCCGCTTTCTTCCGGCCGGACCTTGGTGGTCCCCTTCTCCTTCAAATCCTTCAAGAGTTCAACTTTAAACGTCTGGCCCATGTCCGCAAACAGAGCAATAGCCTGGTCAATCGGCATGTCTTCGCGCACGTACGGTTCCTTGCGGGAGACAATCTCGCGCATCCGCTTTTCTATTTTGAGCAAATCCTGTGGCGTAAGGGCGCGCGGCAAGGCCAAGTCGTAGAAGAAACCGTTTTCAATAGCTGGCCCCACGCCCAACTTCGTTTCCGGAAAAAGCTGGCTTATAGCCGCAGCCATCAAATGGGCGGTGGAATGGCGAATAGTCTCTATGGGGAAGGGGGCGGGCATATCAAAAACGCATCAGGGAATCGGCTTCCATGATGCGCCTTAGGCGGTGTTTTTGCAACGGCTATTTGACGATGAGGGTGATGTGGTCGGCCAGGTTGGGCAGGTGCTTGGTCCAGGCCGGTGAGAGTTGGATATCGCTCGTCTGCACCCCGGCAATGCCGGCCAGGTAGGTTTGGGCATCGGCCACCGACATGCCCGCTAATTTTTTGCGGTCAAAGGCCGGGTTGTCTTCGCTCACGGCACCGGTGCCGGTGACGGACACGTCCAGGGTGGCGGATTTCCCAACCACGTCCTTTTCCTTCAAATCAACACCAAAGGAGTCGCGGTCCACGGACTGCAGCTCCGTCCCGTCACCGAGCGACTCGGTGAGCTTTTGTCGGGCTGTCCGCTCCACGGCCGCTTGGTCGTAAAATACGGCGCTCACACTCACGGCCACAGTGACATCGTATTTTTCCTGCTCCTTGCCCACTTGGGCCGTAGTTTCGCGCCGGACGATGTTGTGGGTGACGAACCGTCCAGTGCCCATGTCTGCCCGGGCCAGCATGCCGACGAGCTTGCTTGCCGCGTCATCGGCCACTTCCTTGGCATAGGCCTCCACGGCAGCGTCCACTTCCTTTTGGGTGACGACGCTCGTTTCCACCACACCGCCCGTCATGGCCGCCGTAGAAACGGCATACGTTTTTTCCTGGAGGGCGGCGTTTAATCCGGGAATGGTGAAACGGGACGCGGCAATGTCGCCGGCTGGCCCCGGCTGGTCGGCACAGGCCCGGGCGTCCACCCGGCCACCGGCGGGCACGGTAATGGCTTCGGCTAACCGGAAGAGGACGCCGCTTTCAGACAACAGGCGCGTGGTGGCGACGAGCGGCTGGCTGCTGCCCTGGCCATTGATCACCGTGACCGTACCGCAGGCCTTGCCCTCCACGGTTTTCTTTTCTCCAGATGCGGAAATAGTTTTGGTTCCTTCGGCCACGGTTTCTAAAACAGCTCCCGACACCTCGCCAGACTCCGCCTTTGGTTCGGGACGGACGGTGACGGTAAATCGAGCGTTGGCCGGCGTGGCCTTGCGAGTGACCGTGACCGTGGCACGAGCAAAGGCCACATACATAACAAAACCCAAAAGCAGCACGGCCAACCCAATAAATGTGGTGGCGAGCTTGCGGTACAACGACAACCGGACGACGGGCTTACGCTGCCCGGCCCCAGCCTTGGGAGCAGGACGCGCTTTAGTACGCGCAGCCTTCGCCACCCGCGGAGCAGGCTTGGGCAATTCCACTTTGGCTTCGTAGCTGGAGAACATGCCGCCGCGCGGCGTGTCTTCATCGTGGTCAATCGGCAAGTCGTGCAGGGTGCTCATATCGCGAATAGGCAGGCGTTTGACCGGGCGCTCAGGCACGGCGTCAATGTCCAAACTTTGGATGGAGATGCCGGGCACAGCCGGCGGCGGAATGCGGCGCACGGTTTTGCGTGCCGGCTTTTTTTTGGTGGCCATACGCCCCGTTTGCGCAAAGAGACGAACCTCAAGGAACGTCTAACGCACGGCAGTATATCACACTGCGCTCCCGTTCGTCACAATGCGCGCCTCGCCAATGCCCGGAATGGCACAGATGCGTCCGGCCACGGCCGGATCCCAAGCAATCTGAAACTGCGTTTCAATGCGTTTCGGCGCAGCATCAGGCCTGCCGATTTCTAAAAAGACGCGGTGTACTCCGGGACTGGAAGAAAATACGGTGCGCAGGGCCTGGGCCAATTCGGGTGTGGGCGCTTCGGGTAAACTGATGGTGACGGCTGGGCCGGCATCTGGGAGCGGACGCGGGGCACGGGACACATCGGGTGCGGGTGGTGGAGGTGCAATGGGGGCGGATCGCTCTTCACGCGGGCCAAACCGGCGGAACGGTTGGCTCGGTGCACTCATTTCGCCAGAGAGGAGTGTTTGCAGGCCAACCTTCACCGTCTGCGGGGTCACGGCCACCACACTATTCGCCAAAAAACGCAGCTCGTCGTCTTTGTCGGAAATCTTGCCCGACACGCACACCAACTGATCTTCCTGCCACAGAGCCGCACTCGTAGCAAAGACCCGTGGGAAGACCACCACCTCCACACTGCCCGAGGTGTCTTCCACGCGCACGAACAACATCGTTTCATTGTTCTTGGTGGTAATGCGCTTGGGTGCTTGCAACACTCCGCCAATAACGGAGAACGTCCCCTTCTTCATGTCCGTGAGCTTGGCTATGGAAACGAGCTCCGGACCGGCGGCGAGCGCGATTTCGCCAAATGGATGTTCAGACACATAGAGGCCGAGTAATTCCTTTTCCCAGCCGAGCACTTCCTTTTTGGTGGCCGGTGGTACCGGGCGCAAGCGGACCTTTTCTTCCATCCCTCCCCCACCCCCGCCAAACAAGGAGGATTGCCCGCTCGCCGCCCGGGCGGCAATCTCTTTATTGAATTGGACAAGCTCTTCGACGTGGGCCAAAACGGAATTGCGTTCACCCAACGCGTCCAAGGCACCGGACTTGGCCAGGGCTTCCAGTGACTTCTTGTTCATGGCCTTGTGCGGCATCCGCTTGGCAAAATCGGTGAGGTCAGCAAACGGACCGCCCCGCTCCCGTTCGGCTATGAGCGCGGCCACGGTGTCATCGCCCAAGTTCTTGATGGCAGACAGGCCGAAGCGGATGCTGGCGTCATCAATATAGGTGAAATTGGCCCGCGAGCTGTTGACGTCTGGCGGCAACACACGGATTCCCATCTTGCCGCATTCAGCCACGGCCGCCGCCACCGTTGGCAGGTCACCGGACTCGCAGGTGAGGACCGCGGTCATGAACTCGGCCGGGTAATTGGCCTTCATGTAGGCCGTTTGGTACGCGACAATAGCGTAAGACGCGGCATGCGCTTTATTAAAACCATAGGCCGCGAAAGGTTCGATGAGCTTCCATAAATCCACGGCCTTGTCTTCGGCCAGGCCGTTCTTGGCGCAGCCGGCCAAGAATTTTTCCTTTTGCGCAGCCATCTCTTTGGGGATCTTCTTCCCCATGGCCTTCCGCAGCTTGTCGGCTTCCAGCCAATCGTATCCGGCAAGATGGATGGCGATGAGCAAGACGTCATCTTGGTACGTGATGATGCCATAACTCATGGAGAGGATCTCCTTCATGCGCGGGTCAAGGACGCGGACGAGGCGTGGGTTGCGTTTGCGGCGGATGTATTCGGGAATGGATTCAATCGGGCCAGGGCGGTAGAGGGCAACCATGGCCATCAAATCAAAGATGCTGGAGGGTTCGAGCTCCATCAAATACTTGGTCATGCCGTCGCCACCCAATTGGAAGAGGCCAGTGGTCTGCCCGCGCGCCAGAAGGGCGAAGGTCGGCGCGTCATCCAGCGGGAGATGCAGGAGATCAACGTCCACTTTTTTTGTTTTCCGGACGATCTCCACCGCCATGCCTAAAATAGACAGGTTGCGGATGCCAAGGAAGTCCATCTTCAAAATGCCGGACTGCTCGGAGGCGTGCATGTCGTACTGGGTGATCACGTTTTCCCCGCCCGCTTCGCGCTGGAGCGGCATGTAGTCCGTCAGCGGAGCGGGGGCAATCACGACGCCCGCAGCGTGGACCGACACGTGTCGGGCGCAGCCTTCGATTTTTTGGGCCAGGTCCATGACCCGCTTCACGTCTGGTTCCGTGTCGTATGCCTGTTTCAATTCCGGCGTTTCCTCCAACGCCCGCTTGATGGTCATGTGGAAGCCTTGGGCGCCAAACGGGATCATCTTGGCCACGCGATCGGCAAAGCCGTAGGGGTAGCCCAGGCCACGGGCCACATCGCGCACCGAACCACGTGCCGCCATGGTCCCGAAGGTGCAGATCTGAGCCACGCGATCCGTGCCATATCGCTCCTTCACATACGCTAGTACCTTGTCGCGGTCGGCATCGGCAAAGTCCATGTCAATATCAGGTGCAGACGGGCGGAGCGGATTTAAAAAGCGCTCGAATGGCAGCTTGTAGTCGAGCGGGTTTACCGTGGTCACCCCAATGGCGTAGAGCACGAGCGATCCTGCGGCTGAACCACGGGTGGTAGAAATGATGCCTTGGTTGCGTGCCCAGTTGGTATAATCAGCGACCACCAAAAAATACGTCGCGTACCCTTTTGTGGCGATAATATCGAGCTCATATTCCAGGCGTTGGCGAATGGTGTC
>CAZQBA010000013.1:0-8957 GCA_964591635.1 uncultured Gammaproteobacteria bacterium
ATATTCATGGCTCGCACTCTACCCTTGCCGGGCCTCTGCGTCAATCCGCTATACTGCCTGCCATGACCCTCCAACCTACTCCCCAAGCCACCTCCGGCTTCCTTCTTATAGATAAGCCGGTTGATTGGACCTCGCACGACGTGGTGGCCAAACTGCGCGGCATCACCAAAATAAAGACCGTTGGCCATGCCGGCACGCTCGACCCCTTTGCTACCGGCCTTTTGATTGTGGGCGTGGGTCGCGCTGCCACCAAAGAACTCCACCGCTTCCTCAAGACCGATAAGCGCTACGAAGCCACCGCCCGATTTGATGGAGCGACGGACACCGATGATGTGACCGGCGTAGGGGCGGGTTTAAAACCCGCCCCTGGTAGGGGCGTATTGCAATACGCCCCTACGGACGCGACACCATCAAACACGACCATTGAATCGGCGTTCGCCCAACAGATCGGCGACATCCAACAGGTGCCCCCGGCCTACTCCGCAAAAAAACAGGGTGGACACAAAATGTATTCACTAGCCCGCGCTGGCAAGACCGTGGTCCAAGAACCTGTGCCCGTGCATATTTTCTCGCTCGATGTCACCCACGTTGCCTGGCCGGACGTTTCCTTCACCGTGCACTGCGCGTCTGGCACCTACATCCGCGCGATTGCCCGCGATGTGGGCGCTGCTCTGGGTACCGGCGGCTACCTCACTGCCCTGCGCCGCCTCTCGATTGGCGAAGTGTCCGTCGCCCAAGCCCTTCCCCTTTCCCACCTTTCACGGGACAATTGGCAAGAACACCTATGGAACTTTCCTACCTCCACCTCATCTTCTTTGGTTTCGTGATCGGCGGCATCGTGGCCTGGAAGCAGGTCCAATAATGAAAAAGCCGCCTGCAGGAAAGTCCTACAGGCGGCTGCCGCCGAACACCGAACGTGCTCAGGCGGGTTGGTTTGCGACTCCTTCGTGCCGAGCAAGTGGAGCGGGCGACTCCCCGTTCGCTTGCTCCTCTTCGGCTCGCTCGGCCCGCTTCTCTGCCTTGGTCTTGAGACGGCGGTGGGAACGTTCCCGCACCGCTCTCCCGCGCTTGGCCCGGTCGGCGGCCAACCAATCTCGGCGCACCGCGCGGGCGAGCTTGGAGAAGTCGGTCTCGGGCAGATCGCCGGCCCGCTCCTCGCGGACGCGGGCGTCGACCTTCCGGATTGCCCCGAGCAACGTCGTCTTGAACTCGGGCATGGTGATGGGCTCGCCTGGCTTGTCCTGGCTGGTTTCGTGCCAGGTGCCGGGCGCAGTGCGGAACTCCGGGGCGTAGGCGTAGATCACGCGCCGCCCATCCGGATGGACGAAGGTGAGGTCCCCGGGTCCGCCCAAGGAGACCGGCGGCAGGAACCCCTGCTTGCGATAGACCGCGTCCCACAGCCGCAGGGTGAATGCAGCCTGGACGTCGGTCATGTCCATGCCGGAGGAAACGAGCGTGCAGTTCAGCCACGTCTCGTTGCCGACCATCCGGACATTGCGGATCTGGGCGGTGATGACCGCCGGCCGGAAACGCCGCACCCGGTTCTTGATGATGCGCTCCATGCCGGGCAGCAATTTCCCGTCCACCTGGAAGTGGTCGGCGAGTTGCTCGGCCATGCGTTCCCGCTCCGCCTTGCCGGCCACGTGGCGGCTGGCTGCCCCAGCTGCGTACGAATCCGACTCGACGATGTGGACCGTGACGGTCGCACACCGGTCCCGCCAGGCTTTGCCGGCCCGTTTGCGGTCTTGGGCCCAATCGTACTCCTGCTGGCGAAAGCAGACGTTGGGCAGGATGATCGTCTCCGCCTGGGCGATGTGCGCATCAGCCCGCAGCTTCTCTGCTGCGTGCCGGGCAATCGCTTCGGCAGTGAGCCGATGGAAGTCGGCAAGGAGTTGCGGGTACGCCGCACGCGCTGCCAATTCCTTGGCCTCGCATTCGGCGATCCGCTCCTTCCGGAACCGCTCCACCTGTTCCGGTATTGCGGCGCTGACTTCGCCGGTACGGAGCGCTTCGGCTACCAGCTCCTCGGCCTTGACCCGGGCAGTGGCCTTGGCCTTGGCGTCGGTCACCTGCTCGGGCAGATGCGCCAGGATGGTGTCCCAGCGCAGTGCCAGTCGCCGGCACGGGCCTTCGTACAAAGCGCGGAAGGCGGCGAGCGATTGTCCGCCGAGTTCTTCGAGCAGTCGCTCGAACTCTGTGCACAAGTATTCATAGGCCGCATCCAACATGATCCACCCGAACTCCAGGTACTGCTGGAGCGGCAAACCCATGCGCGAAAGCGCCTTCAAGACATCGCGGACGTTGGGGATGGGTTGGTCATCAGCGTCGCGGCCAGGAGCAGCCACTTGAGTAGCCACCCGGTCGTTCAAGCTGATGACCGAGAGCATGACCACCGCCGCCAGGAAGGCCTGGATCTCCGTGAGGAGCGCCACCATCATCATGTCGAGCGAGGAAACACGCGAACTCTGCGTGTTCTCCGGACGACCATGCTGATCGAATGGTCCGCCACCAACGTCGAAACCGATGCAGCGGAGGAACCGCCCGAGGTATCCTGCCAATCCCGGCTTGTCGCCGTTCAGGATTTCATCCGGAACTTGGTTGAGTGGCGACTGTGTGGGTTTGGGCAACCGATCCGCCACGAAGGTCGGATACGGGTGAATGCCCAGGAGCCGTCGCACCTCCGAAAACCGAGTGTGCAGCCAACTCATGGCCACGAATTCGAGATCTGGGTTGGTGTGGCTCCAGACCACCCTGAAGAGGTTGGGGAACGACGCGAGCCAGGCACGCAGCACTTCGTACTGCGCCATGGCCCACACCGGATCCAACATCATCATGGCCAGGGCCAACATGACTTCGGCTAGGCCGGCGCCATGCATCTTGGTTTTGTCTGCGACGAGCGCTTGGTCGGCCGCGTCCGGCTCCACGGGCAATCCCGGGAGCTTGCCGCGGACCGAGGGGCCCGTGGTGCTGATCGGTACGGCTGCCGGCTGGAAGGTCGGAACCTTCACGTCCCGACTAGCCGCAGCCATGTCACGAGCGAAGCGGGACTTGCCCGCTTCCTTCTTGCGAACCGGTTCGGGGTCCGGCCCGGCTTGCGGCCGGGACTTCATTCTGTCTTTGAGGCCCATGCGGCCTCCTTCCTCCCAGCGTACTGGGCGCGAATGGCGACAGAGTCGCCGGGAGTTACGGGGTGGGTGCAAGCGCCTCCACAATGAGGCGCTGCATGTGCTCCGGCGTGATCCAGATCGGCTCCAGAAACGGGTTCTGGGCAGACAGGTTCCCGCAGGTGCGCTTCTTGGCGTCCAAGAAGATGGGGGTGCGCACGCCGCCGACCATCGGTCGCCCGATGTCGGTGAGGTGCGGCTGTTCGTCGTCTGCCACCGGCTCCTCGGCCACGCGTTCGCGGAGCCGGGAGACAATGGGCAGGATGTTGACGCCGCGCGTGGCAATGAGCCACCGGCCGCCATTGTGTTGGACGACCACCCGCGGACCCGGATGGTCTTGGAAGGCTTGGCTCAAGAACTCTGGTGATTGGCTTTCGTCCATCACCACAATACACAGAGCGTTGTCTGGCGCAGCGCCGGGTGGCACCACCGTGAACGTGGCCAGCTTGAGATCCGCCACCGCCTCCACGACGTCATCGTCGGCCGAGAGCCTGCTCTGATTGAGCACGTTGGACTGTTCGTCCGTGAGGCCGCTGTGACCACACTCCTGAGCCCAGACGTTAAGCGCGTCTGGTGCCAGGTTCTGAATCACATCCGCGGCCTTGGCCTTGATGCGCTGGTGCGCCAGACTGAGCATCCGGCAGATGAGGTCGGCGGTTTGAGCTTCCGTGAGGTTGCCTTCTGCCCGCCGCCGTTCCAGCCGACGGACTGTTGCAGCAAGCGATCCGTCGACTGCTGGGAAGGACGGGTCGGCCATGAAGGCCGCCGGCTCCTGGACGAGCGCGATGAGTCGCTTCTCCGAGGTGGTGAGGTCGTCGGCAATGCCGTCCACCACGTCCTGCATGTTGGGCAGGAGCCGTGGGGGCAGCTGGTTCCCGGCCGCATCCTCACGGAGGTGGAGAATGCCGGTGCCGTCGTCCACGCCGACGAAGACGCATTGGAGCGCTTCCTCGGCCTGACGAACCGTCTTCATCTCGTCCGTCACTCCTGGCAGATGCGCCCGCCAGTCGTAGCGGTCGCCAGGCACATGCCCGACTTCCGGTCCGCCTGGCAAGGGGCAGCTCTCTCTGAGCTTGGGATTGGTCCGCAGCAAGTAGGCCACGGTCCACATCAACAGGTCGGCCCCGAAGGGCAGGATGATCTTCTGGAACATGGCAAACTCCTTCGGGCCAAAAAGGCCCTGATTTTCAACGAGTGGATGTCCTGCAAAACCCACGGAATCCCTAATGAATCCGGGGCCAGCAAAACGGCATACCATAGCAGAAAAGTTGCCTTTCGTCAACCCGGCATGCTACTGTCTGGCCAGAGCCTTATCATTTCCGCAGACCTGGATTGACCAAGGCCCTGTACCCTCCATCCGACTTTCATGCGCATGACGCCGCTTCCGAACCTCAGCGAACCGTCCCGAGCTGCCCATATCAGCTCGTTTTTGCCATAACTTCGGCTGTTTTGCGTACAGGGTGTGGGCGCCAGCTGCCTGACCCCGTATGAACGCACTCATTCTCATTCTTGTTGGCCTGGCCGCCCTGGCTGCCGGAGCCGGAATTGGTTTTGCCCTGCGCCAGCTACTTTCGGCTGGGAAGGTGAATTCGGCAGAAGCCAAAGCAGAAAAAATCCTCCAAGAGGCCAAAGGCAAGGCTCAGGAAGTCATTTTGGAAACCAACGACAAGACCCTCAAACTGATTGAGGACGCCAAGCGCGATGCCAATGCCCGCCGGGCGGAAGTCCAAGAAATGCAAAAGCGCATTGAAAAGCGCGAAGCCCTGTTTGACCAAAAGCTCCTGGAGCTCCAGGACAAGGCCGGCAAGCTGCAGGAAAAGGCAGCGGCCGTAGAAAACGAACGGGCGGAAGTGACCAAAATCAAAGAAGAGGAAATGCAGAAGTTGCAGGCCGTGGCTGCGCTTACCACCGAGCAAGCAAAAGAAGAGTTGATGCGCTTGGTAGAGGAATCCGGCAAGGAAGAATTGCTCTCCCGCATCCGCAAGGTGGAACAAATCACAGCTGAGGAACTGGACTCCCGCGCCAAACGGTTGCTGGCCGTTACGGTCCAACGCATGGCCTCGTCCCACGCCATGGAAACCACCACCTCCAACGTCCAGCTCCCCTCCGAAGACATGAAGGGCCGGATCATCGGCAAAGAAGGCCGCAACATCAAGGCCATCGAAAACCTGACGGGTTGCGAAATCATCGTGGACGACACCCCGGGCATTATTACGGTGTCCGGCTTTTCCCCGGTCCGCCGCCAAATTGCCAAGCGCAGTTTGGACAAGCTCCTGGCCGACGGGCGCATCCACCCCGGCCGCATTGAGGAAGCCGTAGAAGAGGCCAAGAAAGAATTAAACAACGACATGAAGAAGGCCGGCGAAGAAGCGCTCTACGAATTGGGCATTACCGGCGTTGACCCCAAGCTCGTCCAGATTTTGGGCCGCCTCAAGTTCCGCACTTCCTACGGCCAGAACGTGCTCATGCACTCCATGGAAGTGGCCCAGATTGCCACCCTCCTGGCCGAAGAGCTGGGCGCAGATGTCACGGTCTGCCGCAAGGGCGGGCTCTTCCACGATATCGGCAAGGCCGTCGACCACGACATCCAAGGCACCCATCCGGAGATCGGCTACAACATCATGAAGAAGTTCGGCTTTAGCGAAGAGCTGTGCTACCAATCCATCGGCCATCACGAAGACAAGCCGAAGACCTTGGAAGGCATCATTGTGAAAGCAGCCGATGCCATTTCTGGTGCCCGACCCGGTGCCCGCAAGGACACCTTGGAAGAATACGTCCGCCGCTTGGAAGAACTGGAGAATGTGGCCACCTCTTTCCCGGGCGTGGAAAAAGCCTACGCTATTCAGGCCGGCCGCGACTTGCGCGTCTTCGTCTCCCCCAAGGCGGTGGACGACTTTGCCGCCTACCGCATGGCCAAGGACATTGCCAGCCGCATTGAGGCTGAGCTCAAGTACCCGGGCGAAATCCGGGTGACCGTGATCCGCGAAACCCGGGTCATGGAAGTGGCCCGCTAAGATGAAGATCTTGGTCCTGGGGGACATCATGGGCAAACCCGGCCGCAAAGCCGTGGCCCACGTCCTGCCGCGCCTCAAAAAAGAACACGCCCCGGACCTCGTCATTGCCAACGGGGAAAACCTGGCCCACGGCAAAGGCGTGACCACCTCCACCTTGGCCGAAGTGTATGGAGCAGGCGTGGATGTGCTGACTGGCGGCAACCACATCTTTGAAGCGCACGGCAACACGCTCTTGGACGACCCTACCTACCGCGGCAAACTCCTGCGCCCGGCCAACTACCCGGCCACCATACCCGGCCAAGGCACGGCCCAGCGGATGGTTGGTTCCCAGGAAGTCGTTGTGCTAAGCTTGCTGTGCCGGGTCTATATGAACGGGGTGGAAGATGTGGAAGACCCCTTCCGGACCTTTGACCGCATCCGTGCCGCGTACCCGAAGGCCATCATGCTGGTGGACCTGCATGGGGAAGTGAGCTCGGAACGGAACGCCTTTGGCTGGTACGTGGACGGTCGGGCCGCTGCTGTGTGGGGAACGCACACCCATGTGCCCACGGCCGATGAACGGGTGTTGCCCGGTGGCACCGCCTTCCAAACCGATGTGGGCATGACGGGCTTTGCCGACGGGGTGATCGGCGTAGAAAAAGAAGGTCCCATCCAGGGCTTCCTCACCGGCCTGCCACCGAAAAAAGAAATTCCCGAAGGTGGTAATGTGGTGTTGAACGCCCTCCTCCTGACGATTGATGAGGCGAGCGGTAAAGCCACGAAGGTTGAACGCATCCAACACTACACGCACGTTTCCTAAACGACGCCTATGAACAAGACTGAACTTGCCGGGGTGATTGCCGAAAAAATGCACATCCCCAAAACCCAGGCCGAAGCCATGATTGAGCTGTTTGCCGAAACCGTTACGGAGACACTCAAGGGCGGCGGCGAGGTGACGATTGCCGGCTTTGGCGCCTTCCTGGCCAAGAAGCGGGCCGGCCGGACCGGAGTGAACCCGCGCAACCCAACTGAGAAAATCCAAATTGGTGAAGTGACGGTGCCTAAATTCAAAGCTGGCATCAACCTCAAAAAGGCCCTCAAGGAACAGCCTCCCGCATAAAAAATCCCCCGCTCAGCGGGGGATTTTTTGTTTAGCTTATGACTCGCTGGACCACTTCGGCTCGCGGCACCATCACGGCCGCTTCTTGGTTCCGTTCTTTCAGCTCCACTGCATCCTGAGCCAGCGTCTTTTCCGAAATCACCAACCGGGTGGGGATGCCAATCAAATCCGCATCAGCAAACTTTTCACCGGCCCGGGCATCCGGCCGGTCGTCCCACAACACCTGAAGTCCGGCTGCTTCCAGTTCGGCCACCAGTTTTGCCGCTGCCTCTTCTGCGGCTGTCCCCTCTTTGCCAGAAAGCGACACCACATGCACATCAAACGGTGCCACCTCTTTCGGCCACATGATCCCGCGTTCATCGTGATGCACTTCTACAATCGCCCCTAAAACACGAGATGGTCCCAAGCCATAGCATCCCATGAGCACCGGTTGGCGGCTGCCGGCTTCATCGGTAAACGTCACACCAAAGGCGTCGGTGAAGCGGGTGTGGAGCCGGAAGATGTTGCCCACTTCAATGGCTTTGCCCTCCGCAATGGTTCCTTTGCCGCACTTCGGGCAGGTGTCCCCGCTCTTCACTTCGGCCACTTCCTTGTTCTGGGCGTAGCGGCAGGCTGCGCAGTAAAAAATGATGTCTTCGCCACTTTCCGTAAGCACTTGATATTCGTGGCTGTACTTGGAAAAGGCGCCACCCGATGCTTCGGCCATGAGCGCGTCTAGCCCCAGGCGCATAAAGATGGTGGCGTATGCGCCTTGCACCTTCAGGTAGTAGGCTTCCAAATCTTCGGCTGAGGCATGGAAGCTGTAGAGGTCCTTCATCACAAACTCACGGCCCCGCAGCACGCCAGACTTCGCCCGCGGTTCATTGCGGAACTTGGTTTGGATTTGGTAGACGGCAAACGGCAGGTCTTTGTAGGAACGAATAAAGCCGGCCGCGAGTGGAGTGACAATTTCCTCATGCGTCCAGCCAAGCCCCATCTCCTTCTCTCCCCGACCTAAAAACTGGAACATCACTTCTGGTCCGGGATCCGTCCAACGACCCGTTGTGGCCCACGGCTCTTTGGGGTGCAAAGCAGGCATCAGTATTTCCTGGGCACCAATCGCCGCCATCTCTTCCCGAACCACCCGGTTGATCTTTTCCAAGACCCGCTGGCCCAACGGCAAATAGCTGTAGACCCCAGCCATGAGCTGGCGCACAAACCCGCCCTGCGTCAGGAGCTGAGCGTTCACCGAATCCGCATCGTGCGGCACTTGCTTTACGGTCTTCCCAAAAAGTTCGGAGTAGCGCATAACGTCCAAAATCCTAACATGCTCGGTCATAAAAAAGAAGCGCGCCGGGCATGCCGTACGCGCTATCCGTCGTCGCCCAATTCGTACTGGAGATCTGCCGGGCCGATTCTTACCTGAACGGCCACAGACACCCAACCGACGAGCGGGAACTCCACTAATTCGACATCCGGCGGAAAAAGCATGCCGTTCAATGTCAGGCTAGCCTCTTCCGAGATGGCCGGGCTTGGAAGGGTGGTGCGCCGTTCCACCGGCAGGGCCATGAGCCACGGACTGCGCAAGATGAGCCGCCGACCCGATGGCGTCTGCCAACCGATCCGAACCGCTGCAGTCGCCGCGTCCGATGCGGGTAGCGCCTGGTGGAGCGCTTCTGCACGGAGCCGCCTGGCCCAGCC
>CAZQBA010000013.1:9057-13131 GCA_964591635.1 uncultured Gammaproteobacteria bacterium
CCGTGCTTCACCATGACCTCCTCCTTCCTCAGGGTGCACGACCGCCGACTCCTGCCATCTTCCCCAAAGCATCCCCGGCTGTCAAACAAAAAACGAGGGCGGAAACCGGATCCAACCCTCGTCCTACCGTTGCCTATTCGGGCAGTCGTACACTGCCTGGCAGCCATGGTCGTCGCACTGCCAGATCAGCACCACCGTGGCGGTGAGGCACCCGACTTGGGCCTCGTACTCGGCCGACAGCGGCGCCCGCAGCCGGTGGCTGTCCACCTCGGCCCAGAATGGGTCGGTGGGGTGCTGCTGGGGTGCGCACCCACCGACGAGCAGCAGGATCCACGGCAGAAGCAACCTCACGGTCTCACTCCGAGCTTCTTGAACGTCTCATACAGCTCGTCCGAGGCGCGCCCGACCAACCGCGGACTGGTGTTCATGCCTATTTTGACGAGCCTGAGCCAGAACATGAGCTGGGCATTGCTCCCTCCACGGTGAATGGCCGTCCACGCCCCCACCAACACCACTTTCATGAGCCCCATCGTCTCCTCCTTGGCCGCACCTTACCCGAGGCATGGCCCATTTGTCACTCACTGGGATAGACAATCGTTTCTGCCGGCAGGTCGTCACCAGCCACGAGCACAGCGGCATCCTCTGTTTCTACCGCCACCGTTGCCGCAAGGCGCGTCGCGCTGACCCGGTCGTGCCCGGGCAAGACATGGAGCCGGATGTAGATACCGATCCAGGCAGGCACGTCACGCGACAGCGGCGTGTCATACAGGAAGTCGAGCACCTCCCCATGACTTGCAGCAAACGGTTCCCAGACCTCGGCCGTCAGTTGCGTCCCCGAACCATCGCGAACCACGAGACGTGCACCAAGCCCTTCCAAGGCCCGATCCCAGTCATAGACAGTGACATACCGGAACTCGGTGGAGCACTGGGTCCGGGCAACCAGTGCGCCGAGAAACAGCTCCTCCCCGTCTCCCGGATACAAGAGACTCGTCGGCAACCGTGTCTCGTCCAGCTCCACGAACAGCCGGCACGGATGCCACGGGTAGGTAATGATGATTGTTGTCTCTGGCCCGACACCTAAATTTCCTGCTGCGTCGCCACAGGCAACCCGCGCCAGAACATGGCCGTCGCGGTCCCAATAATGGGAGCGTTCAGCCACACCGTCAGTGACCCGCATGGACCAGGACGTATCGTTCAGCCACAGCTCACAACGGGTGACGCCGACGTTGTCGTGGACGGGCACCGCGACCTCCACATGCTGCCCGACGTGCATGACCGCCTCGGCCATAACCGCACCCACCTCCGGTGCAATCGTGTCTGCAAACAAGTCGATTGCCTCGACTCCGATCGGGGCGGAACGAAAGGTGGGCGGCTCCCCGGCAGGCACCACAATGGTGGCAGCCGGTTCGAAGAGCCCCCCATCCGCAGGTACGGCATATGCCGCCATGTCAGCCTCGGGGTATGCGCACCCACTCATCATGACGAACCCGACGAATGCATATCGCCACATATCTCCTCCTCGCCACTCCGCATCGGACCTAACCGATCGCGAGTGAACCGCGGAAGATGCCACACAAAACGAATACTGTCAACCATCATCCGCTGCCCTACCGCACCCAAACTACCGCCAACACCTTGCCTTGGTAGACAATATCCTGCTCCCCAAACCCGCTCGACTGCACGTAGGTCTGCGGCAGGATGAGGAGTGAACCAATCGGCACTTGGATGTCTTCTTCGCGGGGCAGAAACTGGACCGTGCGCCCAGCGTAGTAGGTGATGGATTCCAGGTTTGACCAACGGTAGATGTAGGCCGGCTCCGGATGCTGGCGCAAGACTTCGCCCACCGCCCGCTCGTCTTCATATGCATCATTCACATTCTCCGTGACCTGCCAGGGAGTGTGCCGTTGGATTTTCCAGCCAGCCACCACCGTGTCATAACCGGCCCAGGCAACCCACAAACAGAGCAGCACAACAATTGAGACGCGGAGACGATGCGTCCATGCACCTGGCAGGCGATCGGTCGAACGGTATACGGCGACCAAAGCAACGGACAGACCCAATGCTGCAAACGGATAGGCCGGCAAAAGATAGGCGGCCAACTTGGTTTGAGCCAGGGAGAAAAAAACGAACATGCAGACCGCAGGCAGGAGATAGAAAGCGGTGGCTCCTGACCGCCAGATGCGTTTAAGCATGGCCTTCCCTTGAAGGACCGCCCAACCCAGCACCGTCAGGACAGCACACCCCAAAAGCACGACCGCTGGACGGGCTTGCTCCCACAGGTATGCCGCATAGTAGCCCCAAGCCTTGTCGCTCCCGCCAATCACGTTCGTGCCAGCCCGAGCGACGGTCGTGCCAAAAAAATAATACTGGAGGAAGGCGTCACCGTACGTCCGCCACATCAGGAGGTGCCAGGGCAGGAGGAGAGCGGTCGCAACAAGCAACCCCAGCACATGCCGCTTCGGGTGAAGCAGGGTGAGAAGCGCTCGACGGTCGAACAGCAGGAGACTGAGCGGGATCAGCCCGAGCGGCAAAAGGCCAATCACATGCTTACTCAAAAACCCGAATGCGATGCTGGCCCAAAACAAGAGAAGCCAGCCCGAACGGCGGGACTGCCGCCACTCCCAAATGCTCCACATGCACAGCACCACAAAAAACATCACCGCCGAATCCAAACGTCCTTCCCGGCTAAAAGCAATAAAGGGCTGTGTAAGCATGAGCACGCCGGCGGCCAGTGCACCCACCTGCCAACGGCCTGAAACGCGATAGCCGAACACCAACGTCACCAACACAACCAACCAACCAAAAAAGGCAGACGGCAGACGGACCGACCACTCGGCCATGTTCCCCACAACCATGCTCCCGGCCATCAGCCATAAGAGGAGCGGCGGCTTTTCAAACCACGGCCGGACCACGCGCACACCGGCCGCGTCGTCCACCAATCGGAAAAAGGCGTAGGGCGGTTCAGCCACGCGGTTGATCACGTTCCGTGCCACGTCGGCGTACGTGGCTTCGTCATAATCTTCCAGCGGCATCCGGCCCAGGCCCCAGAACAAGAGCACGCCCGCAAGAACCATAATGAACACCCCTGCGGTGAATACCTGGCGGTTCCTGCCAATCCAATCAGGCATCTGCATACGCCCAGAACGGTAACAAACAAAAACGGCCCCGCCAACGGCGGGGCCGAGTTCGTCATACTTATTCAGCGCTGCGTTTTACGCGCTTGCGATCATTCGCATCAAGCATGGTCTTCCGCAGCCGCAGGCTCTTGGGCGTGACTTCCAGCAGTTCGTCGTCACCCAGGTATTCCAGGGCGTCTTCGAGCGACATGTCGCGCGGCGTGTCCAGGCGGATGCCGTCGCCGTCGCCCTTGGAGCGCATGTTGGTGAGGCGTTTTTCCTTGGCCACATTCACTTCCAAATCTTCGGGCTTGGCGTTCTGGCCAATCACCATACCCGCATAGACTTCCACACCCGGACCAATAAACATTTGGCCGCGCTCCTGAGCTGCTGCCAAACCATAGGAGGTGGACGTACCCGGCTCAAAGGCAATGAGCGATCCATGGACGCCGCCTTCCAAACTCCCTACGCTCGGGCGGTAGCCGGCAAACAAGCTGTTGATGATACCGAGGCCCTTAGTATCGGTTAAAAATTCGCTCCGGTAACCAATCAGGCCACGGGTCGGAATATCAAATTCCATGTACGAGTGGCCGGACTCCACGCGCATGTCCTTCATCTCGCCTTTGCGTTTGCCCATCTTTTCAATCACCGAACCAGCAGCGTTTTCCGGGCACTCAATAGTCACGGCTTCAAACGGTTCCATCTTCTGGCCGTCCACATCCTTCATAATCACTTGCGGGCGGGAGACCTGGAACTCGTAGCCTTCACGGCGCATCTTTTCAATCAGAATGGAAAGGTGCAGTTCGCCCCGGCCGGAAACAATAAAGGTATCGGCGCTCTCCCCGCCTTCCACGCGCAGGGCCACGTCCGTCATCAGTTCCTTGTCCAAGCGCTCCTTGATGTTGCGGGACGTGGAGTATTGGCCTTCCTTGCCGGAGAACGGCGAGGTGTTCACGGA
>CAZQBA010000013.1:13231-19079 GCA_964591635.1 uncultured Gammaproteobacteria bacterium
TGCGGGACGTGGAGTATTGGCCTTCCTTGCCGGAGAACGGCGAGGTGTTCACGGAAAAGTTCATTTTCACGGTGGGCTCTTCCACGGCAATCACGGGCAGGGCCACGGGCGAGGTGGGATCAGCAATGGTTTCGCCAATCTGGATGTCGGCGACTCCTGCCACGCACACGATTTCCCCGGCCTGGGCTTCTGCGGCTTCCACGCGGTCCAACCCAACGAAGATCATCAGGGCCGTGACTTTGCCCGGCTTCTGCACGCCATTGCGATCAATGTGCACGACGGGCATGGCCACGGACATCTTGCCGTTCATGATGCGGCCAATCGCCAGCTTGCCCTTGTAGTTGTCGTAGCCTACGTTCACGACGGACATTTGGAGCGGGGCCGCCGGGTTGCCGGTCGCAGCCGGAATCTTGGCCACGATCATGTCCAACACCGGAGTGATGTCCTTCATGGCTGCGGCGTCTGCTTCCAAGCCGGCAATGCCGTTAATAGCCGAAGCGTACAAGACCGGAAAGTCGGCCTGCTCATCGGTCGCGCCCAGCTCCACGAACAAATCAAAGGTCTTGTTCAAGACCCAGTCCGGCCGGGCGTCCTTCTTATCAATCTTGTTGATAACGACCACAATCTTGTGGCCAGCCTGGATGGCCTTTTTCAAAACAAACTTGGTTTGAGGCATGGGACCTTCTTTGGCGTCCACAAGGAGGAGGCAGCCATCCACCATAGTCATGATGCGCTCCACTTCGCCACCAAAGTCGGCGTGGCCCGGCGTGTCCACAATGTTGACCTTCACGTCCTTCCAGACAATAGCCGCGTTCTTGGCAAAAATCGTAATACCCCGCTCACGTTCGAGCGGGTTGGAATCCATGATGGTGGTGCCCATGGCCTCGGCGTTCCGGAAGGTGTTGGATTGCTTGAGCAATGCATCCACCAATGTGGTTTTGCCGTGGTCGACGTGGGCGATGATGGCGACGTTGCGAAGATCCATGCGGGTGATAAAAGATGCCCCACAGGGCATCAGCGGCTGGATCATACCCGGCTCCTCGGGAATAATCAAGAGACGAAGGACCGACCTGTCCGGACACGCACCAGTACTCACTCATGCGTGGCAAACCAGGCCAAATTTTTCCAATCGTCCGCCAAGCGCTGTGCCGAGGCATGATGGAGCATGCCGAGATATGACTGGGTGACTTGGTGCACTGTGGTTTCTGAAATGGCACCGTTGTTCATTTCTTGCGCCGCCCGGGCAATGCCCGACTGTGCCCGGTGCTTGGTACGCGTGCGCAACACCATATGGCCAGGCAAAATGACATACCCGAGCGTGTCCACACCGCGGTACGCGGATTGGATGCTTACTTTCTTCGGGTGGATATCCAGGAAGAGATGCGTATGAAGAAAAGACTCAATGCGTTCCAACCATCCGCGTAGCACCGCGACATCTGCGTGAACAAGCAGGAAATCGTCGGCGTATCGCATGTAGCATGGTGCGCGCAATTCGTTTTTTACAAACCAATCTAACTCATGCAAATACACATTGGCAAACAACTGCGACGTCAGGTTACCGAGCGGCAATCCTTGAGCTCTCTCTCTCTCTCTCTTGAATTTTGGCGAGCGAAAAGCTGTTTACGACCTCGGCAACCAGCCGGAGCGCCGCCGGATCCGCGATCCGACGCGCCAGCAAACCAAGTAATGTGGCGTGGTCTACGGAGTCAAAGAAACGCCGGATGTCGCACTTCAGGACAAACCCCGGTCGGACGTAGTTGTGCGTTACCGCGCGGATCATCTCTTGCACGCGGCGTACACCGGCATGCGTTCCCTTTCCCACGCGGCAGGAATACGAATCAAAAATAAAGCGTCGGTCGAACAACGGATACAGCACGCGATGGATGGCGCGGTGGACGACGCGGTCGCGGACCGTGGCTTTGTGGATGACACGCGGCTTGGGGTCGTGGATGCGGAACATCTCATATGGGCCATGTCGGTACTGGCCGCTCCGAAGGTCGGCTTGGAGCGAGAACAGCTCTTCCTCCAAATGGCGTGCGAAGTGCTGCACGTCCTTGCGTTGCCGCTTGCCCTGCCGGAATTCAAACCACGAAGCGAAAATATTCTTTAATGAGGTGATCCCATCAAATATGCCCATGCGTTTTGAAGATACGCCCCTGTTCCAAAAGAGCTTCGACCTATACAAGACCCTCCACACGCTCATTCAAAAATTCCCACGCACCGAGAAGTTCACCTTAGGCGAACGGTTGAAGTCACACGGCCTGACTATCCTTGAAACGGTTATCCGTGCCGGCATCCAATCCGGTACGGAACGGTTGCGCCAGCTGGAAGAAGCCAGCACTCAAACCGACCTGCTTAAAGTGCTTGTCCGCCTCTCGTTTGAACTGCGCTTGCTCGACCAAAAACACTATCTCCTCTTAGCCGGCTTGCTTCAGGAAATCGGCAAGATGGTTGGTGGCTGGATCAAAAACGTAAAGGCGCCCACATGAGCGCCTTTCGTGACTCCCAGAGGGCGAGGAGACCAGTTGTCATTGCGGTTGTCAGCATTGTTCCAGTTCACGTTCGCAAGGCCGCCGTTGTCACTGTTGCCGCCGTTGAGCCGGTTGTGAGCGCCCTCGAAATATTCCCCAACCCCATCCAGAATGCACAGCCATGCTCCGCAGGGCACGGCTCACCGGTATCGAAGGCCAAGGAAGGAGTACACGGGACTCTTTTGCGATCCGCACGCTTGCCTGCTCACAAAAAAACAGGGAACTCTGGCGCAACCCGCAAAGAGCGTCGGCGACCCGCATGCGTACATACGGGCCCACTGCCAAACAAAAAAAGTGTACCAAAAAAAGAAACGGCCCGGAACCTTACGTAAGGTTCCGGGCCAACGTCGGCCGATCCAATCGTCCAATCGGCCCAATCGTCCAGGCCTAGGCCAGGACTCCCAGAGGGCGAGGAGACCAGTCGACAAGGCGGAAGTCAGCAGCGTCCCAGAACACGCTCGCAAGGCCGCCGTGGTCACTGCTGCCGCCGCTGAGCCGGCTGTGAGCGCCCTCGAAATATTCCTCGAAGAACACCCACGTGCTGGTCTCTCCGTCACGAACGCGAGGGAGATCAGGGTGCGCCTGAGAGAGAAAGCTCCAGACCGCTGCCGGTTCCAGCTGCCAGGCAGCTCCGACAAAATCCTCGAGACCGGTGAGTGCAGGCTTCACCACCTGTTCCCAATCGTTCGGGGAGATGCCAAACCGCGATCCGGGCGAGCACCACTTGAACGATTGGAGCGTGCCCGCTTGGCGAAGCCGCGTGATGACTCCGCCCAGGAACTGCTCGTCCCCCACCCACATCTGCTTGCCGTCCTTGTACGCCGGCTTCTGACGCGGGTCGAACAGCACCACCGCCGGACGCAGGCGGAAGGCCTCGGTGTTCGGGACGAATACGTCACCCGTGAGCTGACCCACCTTGCCCGCTGCGACCTGATCGTAAAACCAGGCCCGCGGCTTCACAGGCGGGAATGCCGCCTCCGGGGTGATCGCGTAATCGGGAATCGTCCCGATACGCAAGCCGTACTTCCCTTCCCAAAGCGCGATGCGCTCGGCGCCGATCTTCTGGAGCGTGGCCGCGAATTGGTCAAGCGGCCAAGTGAGATTGACCCCGTACGTCTCGCGGATGCGGACGTACATCGCCACCTCACGGCCGAAGTAGTGGTCGAGGTTGGGGGTGGCCGTGGTTACCGCAGCGACCGGCGGTGTGACGGCCTTCTTCTTTTTCGACTTGTCCACTGCGTTCAACCGCAGGATCAAGTCTTGCACCTCGGCACGGATCCCCCCGCGCCGCTTGTTGATCTGCCACAACTCGCAGATCTGATCCATGGTCATGTTCTTTCCCATGACATCCCCATCCTAGGCAGACTGCCAGACACCGGGCACGGCCCGGCAACCGGCAGATTCACCTTTTTGGACAGCGCGCAGACCTCCTGCGCCCGAGATCGGCTTCCTGCAAAGGAACATCCCCTGCTGAAAACGACGCTAAAAATATCACAGAAAAACCAAAAAGTCAAGAGCGGCCCGGTGAAGGGCCGCTCAGGATACGTAGGAATTCCTCGACTTCGTTTACTTCGGGTAGACCTCAAGGGTCACATACTTAATGCCCCACTGCTTGGCTGCATCGCGCGATTCCATCCAGATGTCAGCGCGGATGTTATAGCGGGCATTCATACGGTCCTCAACCACGAAGATCTTGTCGCCATAGTGGGACGGGATCTTCACGCGGGTACCAATCGGCAAGAAGTTGGCTGCCAAGATACCGTCGCGGACGTGGGTACCGGACGCCGTAATGAACGGCGTATCGTCGGTCTGGTCCGGCGTGGAAGAGTAAGCCGTCATGGGCACGCGCACATAGGTGCGCTTGGGCTCCGTGTCCCCGGACGGCACAAAGGTGTCGGCCTGGGACTGGAGAACCACCGGGGTTTGAACCGCTTCCTGGGCAGCCAAAGCGGCCTGCGGGGAAACGTCCACCACGATGCTGGCCAGTGAGAGCACGGCCAGGGCCTGCATGGTCAGATTCTTGGTGATAGTGTTCATAGAGAGTGGTTTTCCCATTATTGGAAAACCGCGCACTATAGCAGAAAATGCCCATTTTGTCAAGGGTTTGGGGGTTTTATGCCCTATTTCAGGCCCCTTTTGGAGGGGGCCTTCTGGGAGCTCAAACGTGTCGTACCCAAAGGTGATTTTGGCCATAAAAAAGCGTGGGCCAGATGTTACCGTAAAAGAGCCCGCTTGTCACGGGGTGCGGGGGTATATCGGCTTGACGTTTGCGTGTTCCGACCTTACAATTTTCCTGCCTTGATCACTGTGCAGCGGTAGCTCAGCTGGTAGAGCAGGGGCCTCTTAAGCCCAAGGTCCTGGGTTCGATCCCCAGCCGCTGCACCAAAAACACCTCACATGACGTGAGGTGTTTTTATTTTGCTTTATTGCGCGATCTCCAACACCGCTTGAAGCGCTGTCTGAAGTTCAGTCACACCATCTGAACCACTGAAGTGCCCACGAGCGTGTTCAACGATGATTTTGGCACCCAACAGGTCACGATAATCATCCTGATTGTCTAACGGAACAAACGGGTCGTCATCGGAGAAAATAGCAACACTTTTAGGAAGATGGGATTTAACTACTCTTAAATCAAGTGGGGTCTCTAGCCAATGCGCAGCAATTTTTGGAACATCCGGTTCATCTTCCAAGTTCGTCAACCCTTTAAAAAAACCAGCCACAAAGACTGCACCGCCGACAGAGACGCCGTTGGGTAAAGTTTCGAGATATCGAGCGATCGCCTGACATCCCATACTATGACCGACGAAAAAGGTGTGTTCATTTGGAGCACCGACGGCTTCCGCTAAAGCTGGCATCCACTTTTCAATATGCGGATGGTCTGAGTCGGGTAACTGTGGTACGACAACAACATAACCATGTGATTCTAATTCTTTCTTGAGCCAGGGGAACCAGCCCTCTTCCGGGTATCCTCCCCAACCATGAACAATATAGACTCGCTTTGTCATATCCAAAACATGTAAGACGCTTTTTGCGCCACGAGGGAATCGGTTTGCTCCCGCAAACCCGGGGCTCCGTCCGACTGCGCTTCAACGCAGTCGTCCGGTCGCCCGTTCGATTCCCTGGGGCGCAATTATTTTCAATAGATACATTTTCGGCTTGCGCCCCGAGGGAATCGAACCCCCATCACTGGTTCCGAAGACCAGTGCTCTATCCGTTGAGCTAGGGGCGCATGGCGGCCAAGCTACCTGCCTCTGGGGAAAAAATCAACGGCTCGCGGCCTTTTGGCCGCCCACCACCATAGCGTCGGCAACTGAGGC
>CAZQBA010000014.1:0-18771 GCA_964591635.1 uncultured Gammaproteobacteria bacterium
CGGGTGACGCGGAGCGGGGGTCCCCCGTGGCGCGGAACGAAGTGAGCACCATGGGGGTGCGTAGCGGCAGGACCCGCGATACATTGGCAATAACCAGCAGCCCCGACCAGTTTTATTACCGCAACCGGATGGACTATGTGTTCGGCACCGATGGAAAACTCGGGTTGAAAGAACCGGAGAAGTGGTGGAGTGTTTTGGACCTCACAGACTGCTACCTCCTCTCTCCAGAAACGCCACGCATCTTGGCTGAAATACGAGTCTGGGCAGCACACCATGGGCTGACGTATTGGAACCAGAAGACCGCTTCCGGGCTGTTGCGTTATGTGATGATCCGCGAAGGCAAGAACACAAACCAACGGCTGGTGAACATCGTGACGTCGGGCGTAGGGGTAATTCATGAATTACCCCTACCAGCTGATATGTGGACCGATCTGGTGGCACGTCTCGCACCATTCGCCACCCACATCGTCCACGGCACCCAACCCAGCATCACGGATCTTTCGCTCGCCGAATCATTCCAAGTGTTGCATGGCTGTCTCACCTTCGAAGAAAAACTGAATGGTCTCAGCTTTGCCATCCATCCCAACAGCTTCTTCCAAACCAATAGCAAAGGTACGGAGCTGCTCCTCGCGCATCTCAAAACGCTTCTCGCCCCTTATGCTGGTAAACGCCTCCTCGATTTATATTGCGGCGTGGGCACCATCGGCCTTTCCTTAGCCGACCAATTTGTGAGTGTGCACGGCGTGGAAGCCGATGCTTTGGCCGTTCCGTTAGCAAAACACAACGCACAAACCAACAACGTGCAGAACGCCACGTTCACGGCTGCTAAAGTAGAAGAGCTCGTCACCCGCCCGGGCGCACTTTTGGCGGACGCCCTCAAGGCTGCGGACGTGGTGGTTTTGGATCCACCGCGAGCCGGGCTCCACCCCCGGGTATTGGAAACGATTGTGGCCAATCCCCCACCGGTCCTCGCCTATGTGTCCTGCAACTACCGTGCTCTGGCCCGCGAACTGCCGCGGCTCCTCACCACCTACAAACTGAGCACTATCCAGCTATTCGACCTGTTCCCACATACACCGCACGTCGAGACCGTTGTCCTTTTGGAGAAAATGTAGTATCACAAAGCGGTACATGAGCACTCCACAAAAGAAATCCGGTTTTGTGGCCCTGATTGGCCGTTCCAACGTGGGCAAGTCCACGTTGTTGAATGCGCTCGTTGGCACCAAGGTGGCCATTACCACGCCTAAGCCGCAAACCACGCGTAATGCTATCCAAGGCATCATCCATGATCGCCGTGGCCAAATTGTGTTTGTGGACACGCCGGGTATTTTTGAAAAAGGCCGCGACACGCTCACCAAGCAGCTGAACGCCACAGTCAAACAGTCGTTGGAAGGCGTGGACGCCGTGGTCTACGTGGCCGACCCCACCCGGGCGATTGGCAACGAAGAACACATGACCCTGCGCCTCATGGAACACGTTACCGCGCCCAAGATCCTAGCCATCAACAAGACTGACTTGAAGAACCTGCCTTATGTGGCCGAGTATCGGGCACTAGCCGACCGTTTTGACGTGGTCTTGGACATCTCTGCCTTGCGCCAGCGCGGACTGAAGCCGCTCGTGGACACCTTGTTCGAAAAACTGCCGGAAGGAGAACCGTTCTACCCGGAGTACCAATTCTCCAACATGGACCACCGCTTCTGGATCTCCGAACACATCCGCGAAAAGGTGTTCATCCAGCTCTCCCAAGAACTCCCCTACTCCACGGCCGTAGAAGTGGACGAGATGGAAGACCGGACCACCAAGGAAGGCACGCCCCTCCGCTACATCAAGGCTCGTATCCTGACTTCTGACACGCAATATAAAAGAATGATTATCGGTGCTGGCGCCCGCAAGATCAAGGAGATCGGTTGGGCCGCGCGCAAGGAGTTGGAACAAATCCTCAATTGCAAAGTCTTTTTGGAATTAGAAGTGGAAGTGGACCCGGATTGGGCTCGCCGCCTGGGAGCGTAGCAGCGCGAAGCGTGCTATACTGTTCGCGGTATGGCTACGGGAGGAGCAAAGAAAAAAAAGCAAAGCGAGCGGGCCAGTGACCTGCGCGCATTTTCCCGCATCGTTGCCCCGCACAGCCGGCCGGCAATCGACTTCCGCCATGAATTTTCCTGGCGGATTTTCCGTATCATGTCGGAATTCGTCGAGGGGTTTAACTTCCTCTACGATTTGAAGAAAGAAGTGACGGTGTTTGGCTCCACGCGCTTCAAGGAAAGCAACTACCACTACCAGGAAGCACGCCAACTGGCCCGGCGTTTGGCCGGCGAAGGGTTCACGGTGATTACCGGAGGTGGCCCCGGCATTATGGAAGCGGCCAACCGCGGGGCAACGGAAGGTGATGGCGCGTCCATCGGGCTCAACATCGACCTGCCCAACGAGCAACGCGTCAACCCGTACGTCAGCCAATCAGCCACCTTCCACTACTTCTTCGTGCGTAAGGTGATGCTCTCCATTTCATCGCAAGCCTACATCTTCTTCCCGGGCGGTTTTGGCACGTTGGACGAATTCTTTGAGTTGGTCATGCTCGTTCAAACTAAAAAACTAGAACCCATTAAGATCATCTGCGTGGGAAAAGACTACTGGAGCGGACTGGACGCCTGGATCCGGCACCATGTGTTGAAGCAGCACCACGCTATAGATGAAAAGGACCTAGACATCTACACCATCGTGGAAGATATCGACGAGGCCTTCCGGATATTAAAAAAGACGCGGGAACGGGATTTTTCCTAAAGCTGTTCGTGGCGTTCCACGGTTTTTCCTAAAACGGCAAAGGTCAAGAAGGCGGCAATATAAGGTAGGTGGCCGACCAAGTCTGCCCAGCCGAACATAGTGACGAATCCCACGAAGGTCATGGCCAAGAGGAGGGCGGTGGCCCGGAGCATCCAGCCGGTCACCAGGAGGAGGCCGAGCGTCATTTCCACACTGGCCATGATAAGCAGGTACACCTCTTGGCTCAGGGATGGCAGGAGGAGTTGGGCAAACGCATACGGGTTATTTTCAAACAAGCCAAGCAGGGCCATGTGGAATTCGGGGTGGATAACCTTATCAAGCGCTCCCCATACCAGGGCCACGCCGCACAAGATGCGCATGATGGACAGGGCCACGGGTTTGATATGCGCGGTGTCCAGGGCAAACATGATGCGCGAAAAAATGCTGCCCAAAGACAGCCGGCCGCGGCCCCAGACCAGGAGGAAACAGGCCACGCCTACATAGGCCACACTTTCCACGCCGCGCAAACCAAAATGGGCCACGCCCCAGACCACGAGCCCGATGGCCGCCACCGCCGCCAGCCGCGTGCCAAAACCGAGCACCAAAGCCACTCCGGCCAGCAATTCAGCAACCACCAAGACCGTTCCCAAAAGGGTATCCGGGGCCACCAGGTGCGCGGCAAGAATGGTCCGGTCCAAACCAGCCAGGATGAGGGTGATACCCGTGGCCACACCAACCAACGTGGGCATCCAGGGCGATAAGCGGGCGATGAGCCGGGTCAGGCCACCGGCAAACCGGAAAGTGCGTAGGGTTTTATCCAAAAAACGGGCGCCAACGAGCGCCGCGATAATCACGAACACGGCCACCACCTGCAGCCAGTGGAACGACCGGAAGAATTCCGGAGCTGCGCCGGTTTGGGTTGCCGCCACGAACCACCGTTCATGAGCCCAAGCGGCCTGCGGCACGGCCGTCACCGCCAACCCCATCCCTGCAAGCCAACGCATCCGTCGCATACTATTTGAGGGCCCAAGCCCGCAATGCTTCATACGGCACCTCACCGCACAAGAATTCCTTGGTCTTGGTATTGAAGAAGTACGGCACTCCGCCGCACATCTGTTTGTCGTATTGAGACATCCGTTCCTGGTTTTCCTCATTATGCCAAACTTCCAAGGATTCCACGGTTACGCCTTCCTCTTTTTTGAGGCGGGCCACCAACGGTTTCATGTTCACGCAGTGCGGGCACTCCTTTCCGTAGAACTCAAGCAAGGCCATAGGTCGGCAACACTATAGCACCCGTGGAGCAAACCAAAAACCCCCCGCAGAGCGAGGGGTTCGAGGGCTTGGTTAGCCGCGGCGATTGCGGTTGCAATCGCGGCAGTAGACCGGGCGATCCGCCGACGGTTGGAACGGAAGTTCCGTGATCGACGTGCCGCAGCTTGCGCAGGAGAGTCCCATTGAAGAGACATCTACCATTTGGCGCGGGGCGCGTGAAGCACCCATCCCGCCGCCTGCACCACCAGCGCTTTCACGGCGCTTGGCATTGCAGTCGCGGCAGTACACAGGGCGATCTGAGGACGGCATGAACGGAAGTTCCGTGATTGCCGCACCGCAGCCGGCGCAGGAGAGTCCCATTGAAGAGACGTCTACCATTTGCCGGGGTCCGCCCGCGTTGTCGTAGGCCATAGAGGACACTATTACTCCATTATGAATAAACGACCTTTTCCTCGGATCGTTTGTCCCCTGCTGACCCATCGAAACGATAGTCGCGGTTCCACGCTTCCGATTGACCACAGTAAATCACAAAACGGGAAAAAAGTCAATATCAGCCCGGCAATGACACGGAACCGCGGGAAACCTCTACCAAACCGTCCCGGGCCAACCCGGCCAAGGCAGACGTCAGCCGCGGCAGCGGAATATGGCTATGCTCCGCGGTAATCGCCTGCACTAGGGCGTCGAGCCGCAACCTTTTCTTCTTACGGAGCAGGTCGACAATCCGGCCACGAACAAAACGATTCGAGTCCTTAAACGGCACTGTTTTGGGCTTACGGGAGGGTTGGGAGATGGAGTTCGAAGTGAAAAACGGTTTTGAGGGACAGATACTGGCAAAGGGACAAACAACGCATTTCGGTCTCTTGGCGGTACAAATGGACGCCCCAAAATCCATGACGGCTTGGTTCCAGTCATAGGCTCGGTTATGCGGAACCAGGAGATCGGCTGCGGTTTGGAGCACCTCGTCTGTCTTTCCCCGCTTCTGCTCCGGCCCAAAGCACAACCGCTCTACCCAGCGCCGCACATTCACGTCCAATACCGAAACCGTGGCTCCGAACGAAAAAACAGCCAGGGCCCGGCTGGTGTAGGGCCCAATACCCGGTAATTTTTGCAACGTCTCAATGTCTTTTGGCCAACCACCGCGGGCCACCACGGCCTGGGCCGTCTTCTGCAAAAAAAGCGCCCGCCGGTTATATCCCAAACCGCCCCACAAGCGGATCACATCGGCCGCTCCGGCCGCAGCCAACTTTTTTGCCGTCGGAAATCGCTTCAAGAACCGCTCATAAAACGGAATCACCCGGTCCACCTGCGTTTGCTGGAGCATCACCTCGGACACCAGTATTTTGTACGGGTCCGTCTCCCCTCTCCACGGCAACACCCGACCGTTCTTGCCATACCAAGACAAAAGCCGTCGTTGAATCATGGCAGAGCGTATCTTTTTCATGGCAGCAGCATACCGCACGGCAGGCAAACAAAAAACAAAAGCGCCCCGCGTTGGGCGCTTCAGAATCAGAGTTACGGAACCAACGGCAATCCGAGTCCGGTGGCTGTGTCTTCACCCGCCGTCCACACATCCCCGGCCAAGGATTGCAGGTAGGCGCGGGTGGCGCCGGCATTTCCCTGCCAAAGCTTGGCAGCCAAACCAGCAATGTGTGGCGTGGCCATAGATGTGCCGGAGATCGAACGATACCCGCCATCATTCCAGGTGGACATTACGGAAACTCCCGGTGCTGCGAATTCCACTTCACGCGCTTCAATCACCCCATCGCCATCGTTCACGCCACGGGAAGACCAGCTGGGTACTTGGACCGCACTGTCGAGCGCGCCCACCGCCACTACTTGCGGGTTGGCCCCTGGGTAATCGATCGATCCGTCATTCGGGCCGTCGTTGCCAGCTGCAGCAACCACCAGGACGCCCTGGGATACGGCGTAGGCTATGGCATCGCGTTCCAGGGAGCTTTCGCTGTTGCTGCCCAGGCTCATGGAAATGATCTGCGCGCCTTGGTCGGCAGCGTGGCGGATAGCCGCAGCAATGTCGTCCGACCAGCACCGCCCGCTGTCACCGCACACTTTGTAGGCCAAAAGGCTCGCTTCAGGTGCCATGCCGTACACGCCCAGGTTGTCGGCCGCGCCATCGGCTAAAATCGTCCCGGCCACGTGCGTGCCATGCCCGTTGCCATCAGTGCACCCGTCCTGGATGCCCCGGCGGGTAAAGTTCTTGCATTCCGCTATCCGACGCGCCAAATCCACATGGCTGCGCATCGTTCCCGTATCAAGCACGGCCACGCGCACGCCGGCCCCGCCATTCGTGGCCGCAACCGCCGTATCGCCATACATCATTTCAATCCCCCAGGGCGTACGGTCGCTCGGCACACTCACCCGTCCAGTGGTTCCTCCCCCACCTCCGCCCTGCGGCGGTTTGGAAATCGTATATTCCGTAAGCGGCTCCACATCTACGCCAAAATGCTTGACCAATTGCTCCAGTGCCTTGGCCTGGCCACCCGTGAGTTCCGTGCTAAAACCGTTTTCAAAACCCCAGCGCTCGCCCACCACCGCCTTCAGTGCCGGATTGCTGGAATGGATGAAATACCGGGCCGATGCGCCGTCCGTCCCAGCCGCAGCCGAAAGGGCCAACGAACCAAGCAACACGGCTCCTCCCAAACCAACAAAGCGTTTCATAGATGTCATAGGAGGTGAGTATATAATGGATACCTAGAGAAAGGAAGGCACACAAAAACACCCCGCCTGAAGCGAGGTGTTTTTCTCCGAACAGTAGTCGCGTCGTCCAATCAGGCCAGCACGTATCCCAACGTGTGCAAACGCAGGGACAATTCAATAGGAAAACGCGGATCTTCTGGTTTTAACGCTTCTTCCCGCTCTCCATCACGTTCAATGCCACCACTCAATCCCTGGGCATAACAGGCTTCGAGGATCTGCTGGAGGGCCTTGCGATGAGAGGTGACTGTGATCGTATCGACCGAAAATCCATCCGCGCGCAATGCGAGCGTTCCAATCTGTTTTCCGTTGAAGGTTATATGATAGCGCATAGGTCAGGTGAGCGCTTCTCCCCCTTCGGCACGAGGACCGTGGGTCATTGTTTGAATGATGGGACCCCAGGTCGACGGATGATCCGGCCTAAACGTCCCAACGGGGTTGGCCGCAGCCACTCGTTCCCTTGCTTGGTCCACGTCGAGGCCGAACTTGCTCGCATATTTTTTTACCAGCGCTGCCTTGACCGGCGACACACGGTTGAAAACAGAGGGAGTAATGGAGAACGCCATCATCTCTGCCCACTCCTCATGAATGCTAGCATCGGAAATAAAGTCAGCGAACTTCTTCATCTCCCATTGGTTCATCAAATGGCTTCGTGTCATCGTCGTTCCCATACGTTCCATATAATGCCGCTGTGCTTCCTTGCTGTAACGGGAGACATAGCCTTCTTGAACGACGGAGGCATTCATTTCAATCCCGAACCGGAGCGCCTGCGCAAGGGACAGATTTTCTTCGAGCTGCATGGCGTGCCCGCTCTCGTGAGCCAGAACACGGGCGAACTCAGTAGGATTGTAAGCGGCGCCGGGATACATCCGTATCACATGATCCTTACTGTTATAAGACCCGGCGGCGTGTCCTGACTCGACCTGTTCGGACTCCAGTTCAAATTTGACTTTGGAGACGAGTTTATTTCTGCCCAACAAGGGTTTGAGTGACCGAATCACTTCATCCGACGATTCGGGTAATCCTGTTTTATTGCGATACTCGGACCAGTCTTCTAACGTCGGCTCGGATATTGGCGACTCCAAGTCCGACTCCTCAAACGCAAGCGCACGAGCTTCCTTCAACCGTTTCCGTTCATTTTCCAAACCAAAATTCAACGGCTTCCAGCGAAGCGCATCCTTCTTTAAATGACCTTCTGCGTTGAATGACCCCGAAATTTTCAACTCCTCAGCGTTGGAGATACTGGAGGCTTGTGTGGCCTGCGCCCAATCCGGATTCAATACCTCACGAAGCAGGCTCTCGTGCTCTTTCTTTGCGGACGTACCAAAGAGCTTCTTCGTCCATCCCGGATTCGCTGCTCGGTCGGCCGCGGTGGTCTGAAGGTAATGCCGAAAGATATCCTCTACGCGAATAGGGGTCGGCTGACGAGCACTCTCAACAAGATCATGCAGCGCTTGCAACCGTTTCACGACAGAACTATTGATCGCGTGCTTTCTCGTCTCTGATAAGAGATGGGAACTGGCGAAGCCGCGAGCCATGGTATCCCACCACGCCTTCGTGGTCTGTTGGGCGGACCAGGTCTCCGCTTCTCTCCGTAAAGGAGATTTTTCATTGCGTATTTCTTCCCGTAACCACGACTGAAACTGGGGAAACATCCCTTTCTTGAATCGCCCCTCCAGATCGCCGAACTCCTCGAGATACTGTTCGATCCTGGCCTCGTCCAGGGGTTCTGTATCCTCCTGCAGAAATTCTTCCAGCTCATCCATGGCCGAGCCGAGTCGATCGAATCGTTCGTCGACCTGGAGGCGTTTGACGATCTCTTCGACGTTTCGCTCAAATGACGCGATCTCGCGGCGTTCAGATTCCCTCAACGCCTCCACGTACGACTCGTGTGAAGTGATCTCGGGTAACTCCGTTTCCTTAGCCTCCGGAATCCGGTTAGCCTCAAGAGAATGGGATTCTTTTTCCATGGCCAAATTTTATAATACCCCCGTCCTTGTTGCAAGATATTCAGAGCCGATGTCAAACATGCTCATCAGGGTCTACTTCCGGTTGAAGTCTTGGCATACCTCTGCCCGGGGAGACTTTTTCTCCGACCCCCCTCTGTTCTCGCCCAAGCAAAAACACACTTCTGTCGAAGTGTGTTTTTCTCCGGGGCTTGGGCTCGAACCAAGATACTGGGATTCAAAGTCCCATGTCCTACCATTAGACGACCCCGGAATATGCGGAAATATAGTGTATCCAACACTTTTTGGCAATTTCTCCTGACTCGGTGTTATAAAAAAGCCCAGGCACGACTGCCTAGAGCTGCATCCGCATCACCACCGACTCCTTGTACGAGAAGCCGACCTTCTCCCAGAAGGCGTGCGCCTGCGGACGACGACGGTCGCTCGTCAGCCCCAGCTCTCGAAGCCCCAGCTTGTGTGCCTCGGCCACCAGGAACTCGACGATCGCGGCCCCGACCCCTTTCCCACGCTCCTCTTCGTCAACCACGAACTGGCCGATCCGCCCCACATCCCGATCAATCGCATGCAGCGCGTAAAGCGTCCCCATGCCAACAATCCGCGGTGTGCCCGCCCTTGTGCGTTCCCCGCGACGCGCGACAGCCAGATGCTCGTGCGCTGCTGCGCGCGCTACCTGCTGTATTGACAGCTCCGGTGCGTGCGCGGCCAGGGTAAATTGGCGATACAAATCGCAGATCCGGCCAAAATCCTCCGGGCCCAGCCCGCCAATACCCGGCTGCAACCATCCAACGACGCAGACATGCTCCTTCATTCCACCCTCCTTGCGGGTCATCATGACATGCCATCATCGGCTAAGCAACGCTCCGTCTTACACACATAAAACGCCCTGCTTCACAGCAGGACGTTTTTCGCCTTGAAAATCCTGCTTCTACTTCTTCGCCATGGCGTTCCACACCACGGCACTCACGTATCCGACCACGAAACCGATGACGGCCGTGACGGCAATAAGGAGGACGGCCGAACCGGGCCGGAACGGCATCACGGTGTACGGCGGCGTAATCATGTGCAGCCGGAAGATGAAATCAAGAAGCGGTTGGGCCACCCCCACGGCCACAAGGAGCGCCCAGAAGGCGTGCCAGCCACCAAACAGGGCGGCAGAGACGATTCCTGTTTTCGTCGGATCAAAGGACGGCATAAAAAATTAGAAAAGAATTATTTTTTCAGATATCTGCCCACTGCCAAGCCACTCGTCAGCATGGTGAGGATGGCGGCGGCTAAGAATTCCAGACCGAAAATACGGAAGGCGTTGTGTTGGTAAAAGCCGAGCAGGTCGAACTGGGAACCATCAAAGAAATTCCGGATGGAGGGGCCAATGGCGCCGGTGGCCGGCAAAACGATGGCTGCGGTCACGACCGTGGCCAAAAAGGCGTACATCACGGCTTCCAGTACGTACGGCATGCGGATAAACCAGCTGGAGGCACCGACGAGCCGCATGATGCCGATTTCTTCGCGGTGGGTGTAGATAATGATGCGGATGGAGTTCCAGACGATGAGGAGCGAGATCACCACGAACACGGCCGAAACCAGCATGGCCGAGCGCTGCCCTTTGTTGGCGATGGTCCGAATGCGGTTGATGAGCGTCTGGTGGTCTTCAAAATTCTTCTCTTCCACGTACGGCGCGACTGTCGGATTGTCCAGCGACTGCATGATGGCCGGGTAGTCGGACGTGTTCTTGGCGCGGATGGCGAGCGATGGCCCCAGCGGGTTCTCCCCCAATTCCTCCACTGCGCCCTGGATGGCGGCGTTGCCCGGATTCCGTTCCTGCAAACGGACGAGTGCGGCGTCGGCCGAGGTGACTTTGACGTCTGCCACGAGCGGTTGGCTGAACAAATAAGAACGAATGCTAGCCACCACTTCATTGCTCGTCCCAGGCTTCAGATACACGGATACGGCAATCTTTTCTTCCACCGACTTCAGGGCCACGGTTCCGAGCATGTTCAACACGATCAAGATGTTCACCGACACCAAAGCGAGGACCAAAATACTGGTGGTGACAAGCGATAACCAGAAATTCCGCCAGAAGTCCTGGATTGCTGCCTTGGCAACGCGGTAGACGGAAATGAACATGTTAGAGGAGGTATTTACCGACTTCCTGGTCGGACACTACTTGGCCGCGGTCAATGGTGATCACCCGGCGGCGCAAGGCGTTGACCACTTCGCGGTTATGGGTGACCAGAAGGACGGTGGTGCCGAACTGGTTTATTTTCTGCAGGAGGTCGATGATTTCCGTGGTGTTGATGGTGTCCAAGTTGCCGGTGGGTTCGTCTGCTACCAAAATCTTGGGGCGATGCACCAAGGCTCGGGCAATCACCACGCGCTGCTGCTCGCCGCCAGAAATCTGCTTGGGGTAGCGGTTGCCCTTCTCTTCCAAGTTCACGATCTTGAGCACTTGGGGAACCACTGTTTTAATGCGGCTAGGCGACGAGCCCGATACTTCCAAAGCAAAGGCAATATTTTCGTACACGGTTTTTTGCGGCAAGAGCTTGAAATCTTGGAAGACCACACCAATTTGCCGGCGCAGGACCGGAATGTCCCGGCCGCGGATGTTGGAAATGTCCCAGCCACCGACGGCAATCTTCCCGCGGTTCGGCTTTTCGTCGGCAATCAGCAATTTCACTAGTGTTGTTTTGCCCGTGCCGCTTTGGCCGACAATGGAAACGAACTCCCCGGCCTTGATACGCACATTGACCCCGGCCACGCCAATGATGTCTGGCGGGTAGGTCTTGGTGACGTCTTGGAAGTGGATCATTGCGTTGGCCATACTAGAGCGGGTCAACGCGAACCTCCACGAGGCCGCCGCGCGGATTGGCGATCTTCTTGAAAGCGACCAGGTCGAGATCAATCACGCGGTCGGGGTGCTTATCGCGTTCCGGGCCAAAGTCGTTCACGGTAACAATGACAAAACGCGTGGGGTCGTCAATGCGCGAAACACGGAGCTTGCTCCCCTTCGCGTAATCAGGCGAAGCAGCACAGTCACAATTTTTATAAGCGTACCAACTGGCTTGGCCTTGCATCATCACCGGCGGCGGCACCATCACGGCAATCTGGCTGAACCCGCTCGGCAGCACGCTTTGGAGTTGATGTGAACCGGTCAATCCAAAACCGTACAGCTGTTTCCAGACTTCTTTGCCGGCATCCCAGTAAAACAAGTCAGCACCAACATCGTCCGTTTCCGTCCAAGAAATGCGCACGGGGTATTCAGCAGGCGCATTGGCGAGCGTTTGGTGGACACGGAATTGGTACACACCACCGAGCACGCGGTACCCAGCTGGAACTGGTAAACTGTCCGACGTATGGGTGGTGACTTCGGCACGCACCGGCTGGGTGATGGCGCTGGCCGGCAATGTTAGGGTAAAACGCCGGTCATACGAGGTGAGTTCTGCTTCTCCCTGTGACGGTGCAAAATCCGTGACCCGCACATCGGCAATAGCGGCAAGAGCCGGTTTTCCAGCAAACACCGCCCCGGCAAGCAGCAGGAAAATCCAAAACCCAAGGAATCTTGCGGTCTTCATAGACGGCTGTTATTATAGCACACACTCAAATAGGAACGGGCACGCGGGCATAGTTTAGTGGTAAAACGACTGCTTCCCAAGCAGTAGTCACGAGTCCGATTCTCGTTGCCCGCTCCACGGGCCACCTTAGCTCAGCTGGTAGAGCAATGCTTTCGTAAAGCAGAGGTCCCGGGTTCGAATCCCGGAGGTGGCTTAGCACCAAATGAAACGCCCGCCATGTTTGGCGGGCTTTCTGAATTTCAAAGCTAAGCCACCGGAGGGATTCGAAGGGCAGTTTCAAAACGCAAACTGCTTTGCGTTTTGAAACGCCCGTGCTTCGGAGGAGCGGAGCGCGATGCGGCTCTGCCGCCAGCGCGACGCGGGGGAGAAGGAATCCCGGAGGTGGCTATGTGCAAAAAACTCCCCATACCGGGGAGTTTTTTGCGTAAAAGAAAACGGCCTCTGCGATTCAGGAGCCGCTGTTTGCCCTGCCTGGTGGCCCGGCATTGCTCGGAGCAATCCACCGCTCGACCCGTGAAAGGGCCCGGTCGAGCCAACGTTCGATTGTTTTTGACGTGTGGAACACGCCGACCATTGCCAGCACGATACCGGCGAGCGCGGTCACGTGGTCGATCAGGCACCAGGCAGTCCAGACTGCGGTGCACACCCCAACCACCACGATTCCTTCCCAGAGACGCGACCGGGTCGGCGCCAAACTCTTTCCCATGCATTTCCCTCCGAGCCACGATTATGCGCCGCTCATGCCCGTGCGTCAATACAAAAACACTTTGCTTCAAAAACTACTCCACCGCCCACAACCGCCAGACCCCTTCGTTGCTCATCAGCTCCCGTTCTAAGGCGTCCGGACCTAAGGTCTGCCGCAGTTTTTGTTCCAACAAATAGACAGCCACCACTTCCTGGCGGAACTCTTTTTCGCTCCAGCCCAACTCTTTGCGCATGGCATCCACTTCGGCCGTCTTCTTGCCATACTCTGCTTCCACTTCAGCCTCGGTCACCACAATCCCCCGTTCCCGGGCCAGGGCTTGGAGCTTGGCTGTTTCTATTTTGCGTAACAGCACATCAGCAGCAATGGTGTTCCAATTGGGCTGTGTGGCTTCAGCTGCTGGCCGCTTCTGTGACCAAGATACGAAACCATTTGTTTCAGCAAAGACATGGCGCAACCAGACCGGCCGACCATCTACGATTGCCGCAGGAAACGGGATCACGGTGACCAAGGCGCGCGCCAGCATGTCGTGCCCACGCCGGCCATAGACCCAGGCACCCGAACCGCCAACCAACACGACGATTGCGGACACGACGATTGCCAAAAAAAGAAGCACGGGAAAACGTGCCGGTGCGGGAGCAGATGTGGTGGGGAGGGATGCAGTCATGCTAATCGGCTTTGGCGAGCTGTTCACGGTCAAAAAAGTACCACCACCAACGTTTCCAGTTAGGCGTCTGTGCGCCTACCACTGCCGTGAGCGCAGTTGGCGTTGCAGTGTCGTTGCGTTCAATCACAATCACTTCTTCGCCCGGCTTTTGCATGTTCAATTTGAGACGCGCTTCACGTTCCAAAAAGGCCGTGGTCTGGAAACGCTGGATGAGTGTGGTCATTTCCCCGTTCTTGCCTTCCAACTCGCGCGCTTCGGCTTCTAACCGGGCAATGTCGGCATCTACCGAGCGGCGACGGATGACGAGCTGAATGAGCCCGCTCCCCACCGCAAATACTGCCAAGGCCGCTAATACCAACAGCGCCTTCTTGGTAAAGAGGCGGCGCCAGAGCGGGCGGGGGTCTCGTCGCATAGGCGTTGAGTATAGCAGCCGCTCTGTTCCGGCTCAATCCTCTTTTTGTTCGGAAAATTCCTGGAGCGCGCGCTTGCTCCGGAGATGGTCCACGTACTTTTTGACCACGCGCTGTTCTTTTTCTGGCAGGTCTTTTAATTTCACATCCACACCATCATCGTCTTCGGCATGGCGGCCGGTGAGTTTGTCCTGCGCTTCCGTCATAGCGGCGCGCATAGCCATCGGCCGAGAGACGCGCGTCAACTCCAATCGAACCGAACTGCCAGTGCTTTGAATGGTGAGCGACCCCGTGCGCAAGATCATATCCATAAGACCATGGCGTTCCACCGTCACATCTTGAATGCGATCAAGCTCGGCTTCGGAAATGGTCCAAGAAAAAAAACCGGCCCGGTCCACATCAATCACCCGCAGAGAAGTGAGGATCATGTGCGTAGAACCCCACACCACATAGATACGCCCGGCCGCCAAGCCGACCACTGCGATGACAGAAAAAAAGAAAACCATGCCTACTGTCCCGCCACGGAACAGCTGGGGCATGAAAAAGAAGTCCAGAAGGAGAAGGAGAAACAGGAACGACAATGGTGCCACCAGCATGAAGATGTGCCGACGGGCGACTTCTAACACTTTTTCATTCGGTCGCAATTGGTAACGTTCCATGGGGATTGGAATTTCGAATGTGGAATATGGAAGCCTAGTTACGAGTCTTCGAATCCCGATATTCGAAATTCGATATTCGTTTACTGATCTCTTCAGCCACCACTATTCTATCATCCCAGGGAATTTTGCTGCCGTGAGCGAGGGCCATCACCTGTTCATTGCCTTTTCCTGTGACGAGCACCAGGTCACCTGGTTGCGCCAAAGAAACTGCCTTGGCGATGGCAGCGCGACGGTCGACGATATCAAACACGGTCTCCCCTGATGTGCGGCCTTTCATGCCAGCAATCACTGCTTTGTTTAACTCAGCCGGATCATCATCATACGGATCATCTGTCGTCACTATCGAAATATGCGCTTCGGACGCAGACACCTCACCCATCACCGGGCGTCGCCAACTGTCGCGGCCGCCGCCTGTGGCGCCAAAGACGTGGATGATGCGCTGGTGCGGCAGGAGTTTCACTGTGGCGAACAGCTGGCGCAGGGATTCCGGTTCATAGGCGTAATCCACAATAGCCGTGAATGGTTGTCCGGCATCAACCTTTTCAAACCGACCGGGCACAACCGCAATCTTTTCGGCTGCCGCAACGGCTTGCCCGACATCGACGCCGACCGCCTGACAAGCTGCAACTGCTGCCAGTACATTCCACGCATTGGCCGCACCTGGTAATTGTAAGGTGACTGGCCGCTCACCAATCCAAAAGGCGCTGCCCTGCTGCCGCACTTCCAGTTCACGCCCTTGCAGGTTGGCCTCGGTCGGCGCAAAAGCAAATGTCACTTGCTTTGGCACCATGATATCCAAAAAGTATGGCGCATCGGTTGCGGCAGCGTTGATGATCGCGGTTTTTTCCGGCGCGTTATGGAAATGCTTCTTGGGGAGACGACCGAGGAGCTGAAAGAGTTGACCTTTCGCAGCCCGATAGTTTTCAAAACTGCCGTGGGATTCAATGTGTTCAAGTGTGAGATTGGTGAGCACGGCCACGTCGTAGGCAACTCCGCGGTGGCGGTGTTGGACAATGCCTTCAGACGACGTTTCCACCACGGCATAGGTGCACCCGGCATCCACCATCTGCTTCAACAGGCGCTGCAAGGCAAAACGGCCAAGCATGGTCATCTTGTAGGTGTTCAACCACTCCCGCTCCCCTACCTGAAAAAAGGCGGTCGAGGTCAGGCCGACTTTGGCACCCGTCGCCTCCAGCATCTTAGCAATCAAGTAACTGGTCGTGGTCTTCCCTTTGGTGCCAGTCACGCCAATCACAATCATCTGCTCGGAGGGGTTGCCGTACCACCAGGCAGCCACGACGGCCATCATGCGGTGGTACCAAGAAAGCGCGCCTTTGGGCACGAACGGTCGGACGAGCGATTTGAGGTGACCGATCATAGATCGCGGACCGCTTTGCGGAACTGTTCACCGCGATCAAATTCGTTCTTGAACAGGCCAAAGCTGGCACAGGCCGGAGACAAGAGGACGACTTCGCCCGGCCGCGCTTGGGCCGCAGCGGCCCGGACTGCTGCCTTCATGTCTTTGGCATGCACCGTAGGAACGCGCGTTTTTTTCAAAACCTTTTCCAATCGGTCAGTACCAGCACCCGGAAGCAGCACCAAAGCCCGCACGTGTTTTTTAACCGGAGCTGCCAACGCCGTAAACGGCAGTTGCTTATCTGACCCACCAGCAATCAGAACAATCTGTTTTTGTTTGCCACCGAATGCAGCAAGCGCGGCCATCAATCCATCGGGTGTGGTCGCGGTAGTATCATTGATAAAGCGTACCTTGTTTTTGACGGCGACTTCTTCCTGGCGATCCGGCAGGCCGCCGAACGATTTGAGGGCGGAGCGCATACCCAAAACTGTGGCTCCAGCCGCAACTGCCGCACTCGTCGCGGCAATGGCGTTGACCCAATTATGTTCGCCCTGCAGACGCACACCTTTCCGCGTTGCAATCACCTGTTCCTTGCCGTCGCGACGCACCACCATCTTCTCCCCCACTGCAAATGCGCCGTTCTCTTCAGCAAACCGTTTGGTGGACCACCACCAGCGCTGGCCGGGCGCGCGCTTGCCCATGGCCCGCGTTTCCTTTTGGTCGCGGTTGAAGATGCCCACGTCGCGCTTCTTTTGGAAGGCGAACAACCCTTCCTTGGCCCGGGCATAGGCCTTCATGTTGCGGTATACGTTCAAGTGGTCGGTGAGCAGGTTGGTGATGAGCCCCACGTGTGGCGCGCGCTTGCGCTCTTCCATGGTCTCCACCATCCAGCTGGACAGTTCCAGCACCACGAGGTGCGTTTTTTTCACGCGGGAGAGAAAAGTCAGCGGCGAAACCTTCATGTTCCCGCCCAGCCACACGGTCTTCTTGGAGCGCTTCAGCATGTCAGCAACCAAAGCAGACGTCGTACTCTTGCCGCGCGTGCCAGTGATCCCGACAATAGGCGCCGGGCACTGCTTCATAAAAAGCGTGATGTCTGACTCAATGGCAATTCCCTTTTTCCGGGCAGCCACAAGAAGTGGATGGTTGTTGGGTACACCCGGATTACGGACAACCACCTGTATGTCCTTCACTGATACGCCCGTGTGCGTGCCAAGCACCAGCTTCACGTTCTTCAAGCGCCGCAGGCGGCGAGCGTTCGGGCCGAGCATCGCTGCCGGCTTTTTATCGGTGACCGTCACCTGCGCCCCCTGCCGTGCAAAAAAAAGAGCGGCCGAAATGCCGGAGCCGTTCGGGTACTGACCGAGCCCAAGTATCAAAACGTGTTTTTGTATCATGTGCGTGCTTTGCCAAAATAGCGGTGCCAGCGGACCAAGGCCATGGCCCGGGCCATTTCCCACCCCATGCCAAGATATTGCCCGCCGCCCTTCCAAAACCCGACTTTTTGCATCTTGCGCCGCATGCTGAGCTTGGGCAAGACCACGCTGCCGTAGGCCAACCCCCGACTGCGGCAGGCATAATTGAGCGCGGTTTCCAGCATGAACCCCTGGATGAACCGCTCCGGGATAGCCGTGAAAATACTGCGATGCAAGGCCCGCTCCCCGCCAATCAAGGGCAGATGGCGCTCCAATGCTGTCATAAACCGGCCACGGTCGCGCAGGCCAACGCACATGGCATACCCGCCGGTAATCACCGGCTGGACCACACGCCGCACGTGGTCGGGCGTGAGGCCAATGAGATCCGCATCGCTAAAAAAGAGGATGGGCGCGTCGGTGTGCGTGACCCCATGTTGGACGGCCTTGCCTTTGCCACCCCGCACCGGCAATTCGTGGACCAGGGTTGCGCCTGCGGCCCGGGCAGCATCGGCCGTTCCGTCGGTTGAGCCGTCGGATATGACAATCACTTCAGTGAGGAGCGGCGAGGCCTTCAAGGCCCGCACCACCTCACCGATGGTCGGCGCTTCGTTGTAAGCCGGGACAATGGCAGCAACAGGCACCTGCATTCAGGCGGAGCGCCGCGGGGAGCGGAGCGACAAGTCGTAGAGCATTTCTTCCAGCTTGCGCAGGTTGGTCTTGAGCTGGTCGTATTTCTGGCGGGCACTACCTGTGAGGTTCATCTGCATCATTTCCCCGGCCACGGCCTCCACCACGGCGTGGGCCCGTTTCACTTCCGCGTCATTGCCGTTGGTCGCGGCCTTCACTGCATAGCGCACGGCTTCGCCAGTAAAATCCAGAATACCGCCAACGAGCGCATCGTCATCAATAGCCGGTGCTTCCACCGCAGCGAGCGGCTTCTTCATCAGGAACGCTTCAAAGTACCGGGCCTCGGCATATTCTTCCAAGGCCGCGCGATACGAACCTTCATCTGAAAGGCCGTGTGTTTTTTTGAAATGCTTGCTCAGTGCGGACAGGCGCACGTCGGCCTCGGCCAGTAATTTTTTGGCAGCCACCGCGTCGTCTCGGTGGAAAGCAAAAATCGCCTGCTTGGAGTTGGCCAACACGTCACCCGAAAGGTGCATAATGGTCCGCCGTTCCTGGTCGTAACTCGTCCAGCGCTTACGGAGTGCGGCAAAGAAAGGTTTGGAAATCATAGGCGGATCATAGCGGAAAATCGCTTCTTTTTCAAGCCGAGCGGAGTG
>CAZQBA010000015.1:0-18447 GCA_964591635.1 uncultured Gammaproteobacteria bacterium
GCTTATCCCTTCAGTTCCTTCAACTTCAGCTTGTCTACCAAATCCAGGTAGCCCTTGTTGTCCTCGCGCTGGAGGTACTTTAAGAGGCGGTGCCGTTCGCCGACTTTCTTGAGCAACCCGCGCCGGGAGCTGTGGTCCTTTTTGTGGCTCTTCAGGTGGCCGGCCAATTCCTCGATTTCCGAGGTGATGATGGCAATCTGGACCTGGGGGGACCCGGTGTCCTTGGCGTGGGTCTTGAACTTCTCAATAATCCGCTCTTTTTTGGCCTTGTCCAACATAGGTGGAAAGATACGGGAGCGCCCAGCACGCAAGTCCCGTTCGCGGGACAAAAGGTGCGGCCAAGCGGTCCTAAAGAAAGATGAATGAACGGGTGGACTATAGCAGAACCACAGGAAATGGTCAACGAGCGAGTGGTCGTTCCGGGTCCGTTTCCCAATTTTTGGGATTATCGATGATGTATTGCCGGATCCGGTTTAATTCCGCGTCACCCCGCACAATGCGTTCCCAATAATTGCGTTGCCACACCGGGGTGCCGGGCATGTGCCTGATTGTGTTGATTTTGGAGGTCACTGCAGATTTGTATCCAGCAACGAATGATGATAGCGATCGTGATTGGCGATGTAGGGGCGCACGGCCGTGCGCCCCTACGGGATCCAATGGTTTGGTCGGCGTGATCCAGATGATTCCGTGTACGTGATTGGGCATGACCACAAACGTATCAAGTGCAATTTCACGTCGTAGTTGCGATGAACGATGCCATTCACGTTCCACAATCCGTCCCAATTCATTCAAACACATCACCCCATCCACCACATCACCAAACAGGCATTCCCGGTTCTGGGTGACGATCGTCACAAAATAGGCACCGGGCGAGGCGTAGTCGAATCCGGGCAGGCGATGGATTGGCGGTGATGTTCCATATACCCATCGTACCCGACACGACGGATACCGATTGTCAACGGGCAAAAAGAAATCCGGAAGGGGGCGAGCCTTCCGGGTGCGGTGTGACGTATCCCATGCGAGGGACTTACTCGGTGGGGTGAGGATTGGTGTCGTCTCTCTCCAATTGTTCCTGCAGCCCCTCCCACTGCTCGGCAGCTTCCTGCTGGGCCGGACGGAAGGCCAGCCCGAGCTGGTTCCTGAGATCGTTGTACTTCCGGGCCGAGGCCCGCCGTTGCTCCGAGAACTGCGCCCACGGAGAAACGCGCTCCTTCAGTTCAGTCATAACTCCTCCTGTTCCGAGGTATAACACCATTCAAACCTCACGTCAACCCGTCGCGCGCTTTGTCCAAATGTCGTACAATATTTCCGTATGGCAGCAGGCAACTTGCGACAACTCCTGGGTGACTTCCTGGATTACACGGAAATCGAAAAGAACCGGTCTTTGCGGACCCGGGAGAATTACGCGTTCTATTTGACCCGGTTTTTGGACTGGGCAAAATCAGAGAACAAGGGGAAAGACATCCCGCCCTCCGGTATTACGGATGATCGGGTGCGCGAATACCGTCTGTGGCTGAACCGGCTTTTGACCCAGCATGGCGAGGAGCTCAAAAAGAACACCCAGAACTACCACCTTATTGCCCTCAGGGCCTTCCTTAAGTATCTGGCCAAGCGCAACGTGTCTTCGTTGGCACCTGAGCGGATTGAGCTGGGCAAAATGCCAGACCGCCAAGTGGCCTTCTTGCTGCCGACCGACCTAGAGCGACTCTTGGATTCGCCCATGAAGGCGGAATATCCCAACGGGCCAAACGTGGATTTGATCCGGCTGCGGGACAAGTCCATTCTGGAATTGTTGTTTTCTACCGGCCTGCGCGTGTCTGAACTGGCGGGGTTAAAAATGGAAGACGTGCCTTTGAAACGGGATGAGTTTAGCGTGCGCGGCAAGGGCGGGAAGGTGCGCGTGGTCTTTCTTTCCGAGCAGTCTAAGTTTTGGATTGCCGAGTATCTGAAGAAGCGCCGCGATGTGTCGCCCTTCTTGTTCGTTTCCCACGACCGCGCCCAAAAAGGACGGGATGATACCCTAGGGCTCACGCCACGCACGGTGGAACGCATTGTCGCCCGGCATGCCATGGCCGCGGGCATTCCCAAGCACATTACCCCGCACTCCCTGCGCCACACCTTTGCCACCGATTTATTGATGAATGGGGCTGACATTCGCAGTGTGCAAACCCTACTCGGTCATTCGTCCATTACCACCACCCAAATCTACACCCACGTGACCAACCAGCAGCTCAAGGAAGTCCATAAGGCCTTCCATGCCCGGAGACGTGGCGGGCCACCGGCCGCGCGTTGACCAAGTCGCGTCCGTCATCTATATAGGAAGCACACGCCCCCATAGCTCAACGGATAGAGCAGGGCTCTTCTAAGGCCTTTATGGAGGTTCGATTCCTTCTGGGGGCGCCAATCCTCAAATCCTGGCGCCTGGCGTGCATCCACAATTTCCTCCCTTGACCGCATTTGGTGGATGGGGTATACCAGAGAGCGTTCCTACGAACACCAAAAGAAATAACCTTTGTGTGTGCGCTATGCGCGAAGAAGCTGAAGTCTCATTAGACGAAATTTTAAATGAGGCCGGTGTGGCCGAAGGCGAGGAGCTGGATGAACAGGCCCAAAAGGTCGTGTCCATGCTGCCGGAATACATTGATCAGGACGACCCGGAATCGTTCGTTACCCACATTCGCGAAGAAACCGCGACCTATGGCAACGAACGGGCCCTGCTTTCCAAAGTCATGGCCGTGCTTCAGGACCGCGGCGACGTGACGGGCGAATTTGCCACCAGCGTCCATGCCTTTCTGGACGTGGAAGCCAAACGGGCCAGCGGCGTGAATGAAGACGAAGTGGCGGTGGAAGAATTGGAAACCGAACTGGAAGGTGCCAAACTCGATTTCGGCGCCGAACCCGCATAAACTTTCCCCGGGCCCTGCCCGGATACGGTGGCCATGGTGAAATGGTTATCACAGCGGGTTGTGGTCCCGCTAGTATGGGTTCGATCCCCATTGGCCACCCCACGTAAAAACCGCGCTTCAAAGCGCGGTTTTTACGTGCGCCGCGTGGCACTGAGCAAAGCGAAGTGCTTTACGCGGCCAACACTACAGAGGCGCGGTTCACGTGGCTGGCCATGCTTGACAAACCCTCAGATCTCCTTCGGGTACCATGCTTGCGTATGTACTATGTCTATGTATTAGAGTCACAAAAAGATAAAAGTTGGTACATAGGTTTCACGGGAGATCTGAGGCGAAGATTGCAAGAACATCTTCGTGGGGACACGGCCTCGATTCGCTACAAGAGACCGCTGCGACTTATTTACTACGAGGCATACTTGGAAAAGTTGGACGCGATTGGGAGAGAACGGTTTTTAAAGAGTGGAAGTGGGTGGTGTTTTCTCAAAAAGCAGATGCGACACTTTCTCGGTCAGGAAGGTGTTTAAGGTATTCGTTCAAAATAAAAAACTCGTTGAACAGCGGGTTGCCCAACGAGCGGGTATACCTGGTTCTAACCGACGATCAGTCGTTCGGTGCGCTCCACCACATTCAGGAGCTCTTGATTGCTGAACTTGGGCCGGACGATCGGACGCCAACCTCTGGGGAAGGTGGGATCGTCGGCGCGGACCATGCGCATCCAGTTCAGGTGCGGGGCATCCACGTTCGTTTCCGGATCACGCCGTGTGTAGTGGATGATCTGCCCGTTGAAGATGCGGTCGGCGAGGTCTGAAGACGCGTCTAGCTCCAACCACCGTTCTTGGGGCATACGCTCGAGGCGGAGCCGGAAGGCCCACATCACTTCGCCATGGACGACCACGATGACCCGCTTGTCGCTGCATTCTCGGTGGAGCGTATCGAAGAAACGGTCCACGCGCGTGCAGACGTCGGTCATGGATTCTCCGCCTGGCGGCCGCCAGAACAATCCACCGCGGGCCCGACGTTCGATCTCTTCAGCAAAGCGGGTGCGCAACTCCGGGTGCGGTATGGACTCCAAGTGGCCGTGGTCACGCTCACGTAGTTGCGGCTCGCGGTACCATAACGCGTCTTCGAGGCCCAAACGCGCAGCGGTCTCTAAGGCGCGAGTGTATTCGCTGGTGTAGCAGCGATCGAAGCGCGGAAGGTTTTTGCGCAGCCAGGCACCGGCTCGCTCCGCGTCCTGCACCCCCTTATCGCTCAGCCGCCACTGCGATCCGTGGCGTTCACGGAAAGCGCTGGTGTAGCAGTCGTGGTTTCCTTCCCTTGATTTATGTGCAGCCACGTTCCCCTCTGATTGCCCGTGGCGTACCAGCACCAAGTCTATGGGCATGGTCATCGGCATGTCCTTTCTTTTTGTTTCCTCCTTCTCCCATACCAATCGCCTAGGAAAAAGTCAACGACGCCCAGTCTACCGACCTTACCAAGGGTCGGTTTTTGGTTTAGGATAGGGGGGCTATGGAAGAGAAGACGGCTTGGCCGATGTCGCGCATCTCCGCACTTGTTTTGGGTGCCGTATTTTTTTGCGTGGCGCTGTTCGTGTCCGGGTTCCTGGTGGGCGGGAGCAAGATGTTTGGAAAGAAGTGGCAAACGGGAAACATGCCCGAACGGGCCCGCACCCTCCAAGACAAGCAGCACGCCTTTTTTTTCGTCCGGCCGCTCCTAGAGCTGGAAGATGATCCGGAACTCCGGGTGCTGGATCACATAGAACAGCAGGCGGGAGAGTATATCGATGGGCGGAAGCGCGGCGGGGGATTGGCCGAGGCATCAGTGTATGTGCGCGACCTGACGACCGGAGCGTGGGCCGGAGTGAAGGAGAATGAAACCTATATTCCTGCCAGCATCAGCAAGGTCATCCTCATGATCGCCCTTCTGCGCCAAGCGGTTACCGATCCCCAGCTGTTTACAAAAAAGGTCGTTTTCCAACAAGAGAGCTCCACCGAGGTTCGAGATGCAACCAATACGTCGCCAGACCCTTTGATTCCAGGCGAGCTCTATTCCATAGATGATCTGGTACGGCGTATGATCATTCATTCAGATAATGATGCGACGGAGACCCTGCAGCGGGAAGTAAATAGTATCGTGCTGCAGGATACTTTTTCTGACCTCGGTGTTGTCCAGAAGGAACAGGCAGGAACAGAGACTTCCATTTCGCCCCGGCAGTACTCTATTTTTTTCCGCGTCCTCTACAATGCTTCCTACCTTCCCTGGAGCATTTCGGAGCAAGCCCTCCAACTCCTCAGCAAAACCACCTACAAGGATGGATTGGTGGCCGGGCTGCCCAGGGAAGTGACGCTCTCCCATAAATTCGGCCACCGCGAGACGGATGGGGGGAAGACCCATTTCCTGCACGATTGCGGCATTGTATACGCTCCGAACCATCCGTACTTTGTCTGCGTGATGACGCGGGGTGCCGACATGGACGCGCTGGCAGAGATTATCCAGCATATTTCCCGGATGGTATATGGAGACATGATGGTGAGAGCGGCGCAACCCTAACTATGCCTTCCCTGACTTTATGTTCCAGTGCTGCTTTTTATAAGCAAGTGGTGGATGTGGCAGATCAGCTGACGTCCCGTGGTTATACGGTGTTCGTTCCGGAAACCGCAGAGAAGATGCGTGAGCGCGGTAATTTTGACGTGGCGGCGGTGAAGACGTGGTACGCGAACCCAGAGGACTACCACGAGAAAACACGGCTCATGGAAGCGCATTTTGCCAAAGTGGTGGAGGGCGACATCACGCTCGTTTTGAACTACACCAAGAACGGGATAGACGGCTATGTGGGCGGAGCTGTGCTCATGGAAATGCTGGTTGCCTACCAACACAAGAAACCCATCTACCTGCTCAATCCGGTGAGTGACGCCTGCATAATAAAAGAGGAAGTGTTTGGTTTGCGACCCGTGATTTTAGATGGCGATCTTTCCCGGTTGCCCGGGGCGTGACATTTTTTGGGGAGTCTGGTAGGTTCGGGTTCCCGCTCTGCGGGAGAAGGAGGGTGTGGTGCAGGGTATTGAATGCACGGAAACTGAAGTTTTGGTACGCGACATGCACGTGGAATGTCGCATCGGGGAGCATCGCGAGGAGCGGACGAGTGAGCAGCCTGTGGTCTTGCATCTGACCATGTGCCTGACTGATCCGGAGGTGCCGGCCGACGACCTTACTGCAACCGTGAACTACCGGACCATCGAGGCCGATGTCCGGCAGTTGTTGGGGGAGTCGTCGTTCGTGAGTATGGAGTGGTTGGTCCAACATGTGGCCCAGCTCTGCTTCCACCATCCGCGTATCCAGGGAGTGACGGTTGAGGCCGTAAAACCCTTGAAGATTGCTGGTTGCGGTCCGGTGGGAGTCCGTCGAACCTTCAAACGTGCAGCCCCTAAACAGGTGGGGCTGGCATACATCGTGTTGACCTGCGCAAACACGAGCGACACCCGAAGTTTTTACGAGTTGCTGGGGTTGCGGTTTGCCTTAGAGCAGCACGGGAAGCGCGGTGCCGTACACTTCGCGGCCACGCATTTGTCTACGGTGCTCGAGCTCTATCCGCGGAGGCGGGGAGAACCGCCGTGTCCGGGGCCGCGCCGCCTGGGCATTGCCGTGCCGGATATGGATCGTGCATTGGCGGCCATGAACGCCCGCTACCGCCGGACGGGTGTTTCCGAGACCTCACTGCTGTTCGTTGATCCTGATGGTCGAGAGGTGGAGATCACCCAGGCCTAGTCCGCACCCGGCGGGCTTTTTTATTTGTGATGGTCTTCATAAAAAAGACCCAAGATGTTAGAAGGTCTTGGGTGTTTGCACGGCGGCGGCTGGCTCGAGATGTGGCGTTTTTACGTTCGGCTTTAAGGTCGCAATGGCGTAACCGAGGAGCCCGCCCGGAACGAGGGTGACGAGCATGGGGAACGACCCGCCCAGGATGCCCGTCCAAGCAAAGCTCGCGGCAAACCCGATGGCCACGCCCAGGCAGGTGCCCCACAGGAGCCGGGGTTCGGCCCGGCGGGCAGCCATGCGACCGGCCACCACCACCAGGATGCCGGGCACCACTACGTCGCCATGGCCCAGAGAGGCAAGCGGCCAGAGCGCCGTATCCCGCGGCAGGTACAGGATGAACGGGGTGTGGTTGAAGGGGGCCATGAAGCGGTCCATGAGGTCGGTGCCGAATACGTGGATGCCGTCATGTACGGCAAAGGCCAGGGCCAGGCAGGCCGCGGTGCGCACCCGGAGTGATCGGAACCAGATGAGCACTGGCACGGCGATGATGAGCCCGCCGATGTGGTTCACGACCCAGCCGGGCAGCCAGACAAAGGCGCTGGCCAGGATACCCGCGGCGTTGAGGGCAAGGAGAAGGGGCATGATCTTCCAGCGCTTTTCTCCCGTGCTGCGCGGCCAGAGCACGTAGCTGCTGTAGCTGGCGGCTGCAACGGCCAGGCAGGTGCCGATGTGCTGCCAGTGGCCGGTATGGTCCACGATGGCGACACCGGCGTATATGCCAACCGTGAGCACCATGAGGCAGCCAATGAAGAGCGCCCCGAACCAGGCGTAGCGGTGCGGCCGCGACACCGTGCCCCGGGCCAGCCGGTACAGGCGGACCCCAAACGGGTGGTGGGGCAGGCGGGCACAGCTGAGGGCGACGACTACAAAAAGACCGAGCGTGAGGGCAATCCAGCCCCCGGTTACCGCAATGCGAAAGAGCATGGATCCTCCTTAGTGCATAGCTCACCAAAATAGGGGTGACTTGTCCATTTTTAGATTATCGCAGTTTCGTCTACAGTAGGGTGGTATGCTCGAGCATCTGAAATGGTCATTGTTTCTTGTTGCGGCAGGGGTGGTCTGTCTCCTGATTGTGATTATTCTTTTTGGAGTACAAGATGACATTCACAAAGCAGATGTGATTGTTGTTTTTGGGAATACGGTTTATCCGGACGGCTCACTCTCGGCCCGTCTCCAAGCGCGGATGGATCGGGGGATTGAGCTGTTCTTTGCAGGTATGGGCGATTATCTTCTGGTGAGTGGTGCTTTAGGAAAAGAGGGAGTCGAAGAGTCAGCTGCCATGAAGAGTTATGCCATGCAGCGAGGCGTTCCAGAAGAACGGATTCTTCAAGATGCGCAGGGTGTTGATACTGAGGCGACTGCAAAAAACACTTCTCTTCTATTGGAATCAACACAGGCTTCATCCGTCATACTGGTTTCCCAATTCTTCCATCTCCTGCGTGCCGATCGGACGTTTGCGGCGGCTGGTATTCAGCAGCGTGGCCACTCCTTTGCCCGGTATGTTGAACCGCGAGATGTGTATTCATTGGGACGGGAGCTGGTTGCTCTTCCGGTATACGAACTGCAGCGTCTCCGGAAACAAACCGGAATACTCACTATCAGAACATCAGCTAGTACGTCGACAGAAAGCTTTGATGTTGATCCAACAGGGATGCGCGCGAAAGGGTATGAGTTGTACCGGCACGGATTTATTTGGTGAACCGTTGACCTGCCGAGAGTTCATATGCTATAGAGGCGGCGGAGGAGCCATGGATTTTGGCGATTTTCCCAAGCTCAAGTACCCGCACGCGTACGTGGTGGGGGAAATGATCGTCACCGCGTTCGATGACAACCAGCGCATCCTCACTGGCATCCGCCAGGATGAGCCATGGAAGGGCTCCATGTCGGCCAGTTTTGGCGGGTTCTTGGACCCACCCGACGTGTCCCCGCTTTCTGCCGCCATGCGCGAAGTGGAGGAGGAGACGGGGCTCATTGTCCAGCCGCGCTGCTTGGTGGGCATCTACGGCCCGGAACGGCACCGCTATGTCTTCGATGGAGGTGTCGATCGGATCCGTCGGTTGGAGGATCCTGCAGATACCCGCCCCGTCGTTTCCGTTTGCTTTTGGGGCGTGGCGGTGGCCGGCGAGTTGCGGGAGAGCGACGAGCAAATGCATTTAGCCTGGCGGGATGTGGAAGAGGTGGCAGCGCACCCCGAGCGGTTGGGGTTTGACCACGCCCGGCTGATACATGACTGGTATAAAGGCATGACCGGCAGCGGGATGCTCTTCGACCTCTCCATCATCCGTGGATCGGATTCGCACCAGAAAGACGCATAGCATTCGTGCAGCGTCTTTTTCTTTTTTTACGGCTTCCATTACACTTCCATTCTATGCCCACTCCCGTTTCCCTCACCTCCTGGCAGAAGATCGGCCGCGCCTTATTTTCGGCGCAAAGCGGATGGAAACCCAAAGCGGCCGCGCTCTTGGTGTTGGCGTACGTGGTGTGGCCGGCCGATGTGCTGCCGGACGTGCCCTTCGTCGGCTGGCTGGACGACATTGGGTTGGGCGGCGTGCTGGTGTGGTACTTGCTGCGGGTCGTAGACGGGCAAAAAAAGGCTGACCACACGGAGTGATCAGCTGTTCAGGGCCTTGATGACCCGATGAAACTTGCGGAGATCCTTCGGCAGGCCGATCGGGATCTTCACCTTGAATTCCAGGACGGCGTGTTCGCCCCCGCTGGCGTTGGCCAGCTCGTCCAAGGAGATACCAAGGGCCTGTGCCAGCCGCAAGGCCACAGACAAGGACGGGTCGGCTTTTCCTTGCTCTACGCGCGACAGGTACTTGTTGCTCACGCCAGCCTCCTTGGCGAGCTGGCGCTGCGTCCGTTGTCTCTGCTCGCGGGCCAGGCGTACCCGGTGGCCGAAGGCTTGCGCGGCCGGTGGCGGGATGGACGGTGCCATGCGTTCCTCCGCCTGCATCCGACCAGTTTTAGGGACTGGTGTCAACCACGAGCTCGGCCACGACGATGTAGCGCTGGAGGGCGGTGCCAATGGGGTAGGAGGTCTGTAAGGTCAGTAGGCGCTTTTTAAAACCGCGTTGGTCCAAGACGGATTTGTCTTTGGGGCTGACGACCTTCTTTTCGATAACCCGGTAGGTGAAGAGCTGACCAGTGTGGTCAGCGAGGGTGATGTCGGCCCCTATGTCGATTTTCGGGAGGAGGGCGAAGATGGTGTTGTATTTGCTTTTGACCCAGGGATAGTTGCTGGAGTGGCCGAAGATATACATGTTGCCGAGCTCGCCTGGGTCGGCTGTGGTGGGGTAGTGGACCACGCCGCTTCTGAGCGCCTCCTGCCACACCGTTTCTGTGGTGCCGCTGGTGTAGATGACGGGCGTGATAATACCAAGAGAGGGAATAGTGAGCTCGTCCGGCGTACCCAGGATGACTTCTGGCGGGGATGACGTGGTGGATGGTTGTTCTTGGACAACCATAGGTGGCGGCGACAGGAGGAAGCGCAAACGGATCCAGAAAAACTGGTGGTTGAGCAGGAAAAAGAGGAGGACCAGCCCAAGCAGGACGAGAATAAGTTTTTTAGGGCGAGACATAGCCTCCATGAAAACATGCCACAAAACAAAACACCAGCCCCGGATGGGACTGGTGTTGCTGGTTGTGCTTACTTGCGGCGCTTGGTGATCCAGGCTGCGCCAGCCAAAGCCGGGATGAGGAAGGCAATTGCCGGGAGACCAGTGCGTGGCAATTCATCGCTCACGCCCAGGACTTCGGCAGCTGGGTCGGTTGCTCCGGCGCCTGCGCCGGGGTCAGCCGGCGGGGCTTCTGTCTGGTCGCCCAAGACACTGCCACCACCGCCCGTTGTTCCGCCGCCACCCGTCGAACCACCACCGCCGGTGCTCCCACCACCTCCGGAAGTGCCACCACCGCCTGAGGAACCGCCACCACCTCCGGAAGTGCCACCACCGCCTGAGGAGCCGCCTCCACCGCCGGTGCTCCCACCACCTCCGCCTGAGGGCAGAACAGTCACTGTGGCCGTGGCCGTGTTATTGCTCGAGTCCGGATCAATTTCTAAGGCGGTAACTACCGCGGTATTGGTGATGACTGTCCCTGATGCGGATTCGGTGCGGACGTGGAAGGCAATGGTCTGGGTTTCGTTGACGGCCATGTCGCCAATCGTCCAGATCCCGGTCTCATCATTATAGGTTCCCTTGGAAACCGTGATGGGGTTGTCAGTGTGCAAGATGAGTTGGTTCGGCAAGGCGTCCACCACCTGCACGCCGGTAGCTGCTTCCGGACCCAGGTTGGTGACCGTCACCGTGAAGTCGAAGAAGATGCCGCGTTCCACATCCGCGTCGCTCACTGTTTTGGTGACGCGCATGTCCACATCACCCTCCCCACCGGACGTCTGGAAGATGTTGGTCAAGGTGCAGGACGCCGAACCGTCGGCCGGGACGTTGACAATACCCGTGCTCGAGCAGTTGCCGCCAAAGGTGCCGATGTAGCCGGACTGACTGGTTTCCGTCACGGTGTGCGACCCGGCGCTCACCACTGTGGACGAACCAGAGGTGACAGGCGTGCCATCCACGAAGAGCGGGAAGTTGGCCACGCCCAGTTCTCCGCCCACCACGATTTTGGTGACCGTGAGCGTACCGTTTCCGCCCTGGCCGCCCCCTTCGTCATCAAAGGTGTTGGTGAGGGTACAGGTCACGGTTTGGCCAGCCGGGACGCTGATCACACCAGCCGGACAGTTCTCGCTCCAGCTTGCGACGTAGTCTTCCTGGGAGGTTTCCGTGACGGTGTGAGCACCGGCTGCGACCACATTCAGCACGCCGGACGTGACGGAGTTGCCGTCCACGAAGAGTGGGAAGTCCTCCACATCCGCCTCGCCGCCTTCTTCGTTGTCCACGACCTTGACCACAACGAGCGTGCCGGTGGTCGGCGTGTCCTCAGTGTCGTTGTTGGTGATGGTACAGGTCAGATGCACCTCCTGGCCTTCCGGAATGGTCATGCTCCCGTCCTGCGGGTTGCAGTCTCCGGAGTAGGTGGCGGAGTAGAATTCTTGGCTATTTTCACTGGCCGTGTAGGTGCCTGGGTCGTAGGTGTTGGCAGCACCGGACGTGACCGGCCAGGTGACGTCGCCATTGGAGACGAACAACGGGAAGTCTAAGACGTCAGCCGTACCACCGTCGTCGTTCACGACCACTTTGGTGACCGTAATGGTGGAGCGCGCTGGGCAGTTTTCCTCGATCAGTTCCACATCATCCAAGAAGATACCAAGGGAGTTGCCAGGACCTTCGCCCACGAAACCGACCCGCGTGGTGCCATCAGTTGCGGTAAAGGTGACCGTGTCTGTGGTCCAGCTGGTATTGCTGCCACCCGCGCCAGCATTGATGGTTGGTTCAGCCGCACCTTCGATTTCCACATGGAAGGCGTTATCTTCGGCTGGTTCGTTGGGGCGTGGTGAATACTGGAAGGTGAGCGTGTACTCACGTCCGGCCACTGTGGCCACATCCTGGTAGATGCGCACCAAAGCCGGTTCGCCGTTCAAACCGCCTGTCGGGCCGACCCAGTCGGAATCCAGCTCCGTGTACTGGTCGCCTTCAATAGCCGTCCAGCCGTTCACATTCTCATCAAACTCCATCATGGCCGTTTCGGGGCGGTCCTCATCGTTGTAGGAGGTCGGTTGGCCTGCGACCCACTCCACGTTCCAGCCGGCGACACCCGGGTTGTTCTGCAGGATGTCCCAGTTCTGCGCAGTGGTGACATCGGGCACTTCAAAGCCGCCATTCAACAGGAGGTTTTCGGACAGGACGCATTGCTGCGGGATATCGTCGTTTGTAATAGTGCAGGTGGCGGTTTCTCCAATGCCCAAGGTACCGGTGCAGCCTTCGGAGCGGCTCTTGGCATATCCCAAGTCGTCCTGTTCATCCACGGTATAGGCGCCGGCGTCCATAGTGACCACCGTCCCTGCTTCATCACCGGGGAATTCGGCATCAGACACCTCCGTGCCCAGGACGATCATGGTGAAATCATCAGACGTGTTATTGCCACCATTGTCGTTCACCACGTGCTTGATGACGGTGAGTTGTGGGGCGATGTCGTTGTTGGTGACCGTGCAGGTGGCCGGTTCGCCTTCTACCACCGTGATCGTGCCGTTTTGGCCACATTGGGTTACATCCATGGCGTAGCCGTTCGGCCCTTCTTCGCTCAGGGTGTAGGTGCCGACCGGGAGCGATTCCACTTCGCCAGACGTGACTTCAAATTCTTCATCTGTTTCCGTGTTGGTCAGGGTCAGCGTGAAGCTGGCAACCACGGCCGTGCCGCCGTTGTCGTTCACTACGACTTTGGTCACCGTCACATCACCTTCCGGAGCCGGGGTGTCGTTGTGGTTGACGATGGTGAAGGTTTCCGTCGGGTCGTTCACGGTCACAGAGCCCAAGCCGGAGACGTTGGTCCAGTCATCTTGGAGCAATTCGTCTGCGGTGTAGGTGCCGTAGGGGACGTTGGTGAAGGTCACGCAGCCGTTCCGGCCAGTGATGCCGGCGTAGCCCTCGGAAATGTTCACATTGAGCGAACCTTGGTTGTCGCCAAACCAGCCTTCGTTCTGGGTGGTTCCGGTACCATCAAAGATGCGCAGGTTGGCAGCAGCACCCGTCCCCACAAAGGACTGAGCGTAGCGGTGCAAGCTGTTGTAGGCACCCCAATCCGAGTTGGGGTCAAAGGAGCTGTTTACTTGGAGTTCCAAGATGTCGGTTTGGAACCCGGTGTAGCCGTCCATGACCACGTCCCAGCTGGGGGCGGAGTTGGTGGAATATTCGGCATCTACGTAGTTGCCGTTCACGTCACCGCGGTTGTTAAACCAGGTGCCGCTGGCAGTGGCAATGTAGGATTGGCCGTTTGCGAGCGAATTGACCGTGTTCACGCCGGCCGAGACGTTGGCTGGAACAACCACGTCTTCCACACTGTCGCCGCGGAGCATCAGGGTCCAGCCGGGCAGGGCATTCTGCTCATCATCCACTTTACACATGGTGACTTGGCTCACGTCTGCGTCATCATTGGTAATGGTGCAGGTGTAGACGCCATCGTCTTCCATAGTGATGCTGCCGTCGGCTGCGCAGTCGCCGCCAAAGGTGCCGGTGTAGCCTTCCAGAGACGTTTCCGAAACCGTGTAGTCTCCAGCCGGGAAGGAGTTGGTGGCGCCAGAGGTTACACCTACTGCGGCTCCACCGTCTGGCGTCACAAAGAGTGGGAAGTCGCTCACGACCGCTTCACCGGTGTCATCGTTGGTCACGATCTTGGTGACCGTCAACATCGGGTCCTCAGCATCTGCATCTACGCCGATCGCGATATTTTCGTTGCCTTGTGGGATACGGATGGAAAGCGACGTGTCGTCGGCGTAGTCACCGGCTTCGTCGCTCAGGCGGCCGCAGAAGTACATGTGCACCGTGGTGTTCACGCCGAGCGAACGTGCCGGAATGTTATCCAAGAAGATGGTGTAGTGGCGATTGAAGTCGGTCGGGGTCACCGCTCCGGTGCCTGACGTGCCGGAAAAGGGCCCGGTGACCGTTGCCGATCCCGTGCCGGTGGTCAGGATGCGGCGCCAGTTGTAGGCAGTCGTCGCGGTGAGTGCGGTGCCCGGGAAGGTGAAGTCGTCCAGATTATTAAACGATCCCGGAAGAGTCGGATCCGTGTCCGAAACGATCGTTTCCAAGTCGCTGATGCCGATGACACCAGAGCCGTTGTCGTAGTTGTAGACGATATCGATCGTCGCGTCTTGGGCAGAGTTGGCGTGGTTGATTGCTTCCACGTGCACCGGGATGCACGCGTTTTCCGGATAGTTCAAGACATTTCCGTTACTAAACGAACCACCAGCAGTCGGCTGCCCTGCTACTTCCGTGTATGTACCTGAAAGACGAAACGGTTCCGCATTATAGTGCGACGGGTTGTGTAAGGCCAAAGCAGCGGTCGGGATTGATGCCTGGGCAAAGAGCGTGGCAAACGTCAGAACGGTTGCAAACGTGCGACGTATATTGAAAGTCTTTTTGATTTTTTTTGTGAAACGTCCACGACTATCGCGTTGGGTAAGGTGAGTCTGCATATACATCAGTTATGAGTGTCCGTTTCACGTCAGCCGCAGACGCGCAGGCGTCACGGTTGGGAAATAAATAAGGGGATTAGATGATGAATAGAACCAGGGCCAACCCCACCAGGAACAAGGTGTGCTCCACTACCTTCGGGTGGTGCATACGGACCTTGGCCAAGAGGCTAATGAGGAGGGCTCCGGAAAGGAACAAGACCACATAAATGTAGAATTTCCGGGCTTGGTCGTCAAGCTGGTCTACATTTATAAAGCCCAGTATTTTCAGGGTTTTTCGTTGGGGTGGGTAGGCGTAGACATCCTGGGTTTGGGCCTCGGGAGCCAGCCAACCAATGGTTTCCAAGGTATTTTGGCCGTTTTCCGTGGCGGCCAGGACCCGAATGGGCTCGCCGGCTGGCGCCCCGAGGGCTGCTTCGGACGGGATGATGGCGCTATAGGTGGCCTTGGCCGGGGCCGGGGTGAGGGGAACCATGAGGGTGCCAACCGCGGCTGCCACGGGTTTTGCCTCAGGCACGGTCACGACCACCGAATAGCCGCCCGGAACGGGGGTGACGGTGCTTTGGGTGACGATGGGTGCGGGTTCTGGGGGGCTGGCTGCGGCCACACTTGGTGCCTCTAGGGCCGGCGTTGGTTCGGTTCCGGTTGGTGTGGGTTCGCTGGCGGTGGGTGCGGATGCAGTCGCGGTTGTTTCTTGCGGCGTGCCGAACATTTGGACGACAAAGGTGGAATCAACGCCCTGGTAGGTGCCACGAGCAATGCCAATGCCAACTTCGGTGAATTTGGCGCTGGCGATATTTTCGCGGTGGGTGGGCGAGGCGAGCCAACCCTCGGTGACGCCTTCGGCCGTGGTAAAGTGCACGGCCAAATTTTCCCCGGCATACCGGTAGTCGTACCCTGCGCCTTTGATCCAGCTCCACGGCGTTTTTCCGTCCGGGCTGTTGTGCGCGAAGTATTGGTCGAGCACCATGTCCTCGGCCTTGGCCGTGGCTGCTTGGGACAGCACGGGGTTGGCACGCAGTTCGGCAATGCCGAGTGAGCGGCGGGCGGCGTTGGTGAGGTCCACAATGTTCGCGGCCGTGATGGCACTGGAAAGCAGGCTGCGCGCGGGGAGTGCCACAGTCACGACCAGGACCAACAGCTTGAGCAGGATTAAGAAAACACCGTAGCCAAACAAGGCGCGGTGCTTGAGCACATGCGGCACGTGGTTGTTTCCCTCGTGCGGGATGAAGTGGTCCCGGGCATGGGCGCGCACCGCGGCACCGGCGCGGGAAAAGAGAGATGTTTTTTTGGCGCGGGAGCGGGGCATGCGCGTACAATTCCCGCCCAGTGTATCACATTGGCTCTGCTATCCGAAGGTAAAGGCGTAGCATTCCACGGGGCCGTCCCAGCGCAGTTCAAGCAAGCCTGCAGCGTATGCTCCATGTCGGTCGATGAGCGTGTACAGGTCTTTGTCACGCACGTCCAAGATGGTGCGTCCGTTTTCTTCCCGCATGTCGGCCGGCCGGGCTTCGGGGGGTACTGGTTGACCGTTGAGGAGGACCTCGACCGTAGCCAACCCATTGGGTGTGCCCATGACAAGGTGAACTGCGCTGGCCGAAAATTGCATGCGCATCTTCCCGCCCGCTCCGGTGCTCACCACTCGTTCGTCTTCCACGCGCCACATGCCTTCTAAAACGACTTTATTTTTTTCCGGTGGGGTGGGTAGGTAGACCGAGTTCTCATCTGGCGTGATGGGGTGGGCGTAGGCTTCAGCTCGGCTGTATCCCAAATAGGTTTCGGGCGTGCCAATACTTCTAAAGTCCGGCCCCCCAGACACCTGCGTGAGCGGCATATCCGATGTATCCGCCAACAACTCCTGGATCTTTTTTTCCGTGACATTGTACTCACCTTCTCCAAAGTGGGTGTAGACCAAGGTGCCCGAGGAATCAAATAGGTACTTGGCCGGCCAGTAGTGGTTGTCAAAGGCATTCCAGGTGGCGAAGTCATTGTCTAAGCCCACCGGATACGTGATGTCGTATTTTGTAAGGGCGTTGGCCACATTCGCCGGTACTTTTTCAAAGGCGAATTCCGGCGTGTGGATGCCAATGATCAGGAGGCCTTTATCTGCGTATTTTTTTTGCCAGTCCGTGATGTACGGCAAGGTTCGGATGCAGTTGATGCAGGAGTAGGTCCAAAAATCAACGAGCACCACCTTGCCCCGCATGTCCGCGGCAGTGATGGGCTGGCCGTTTTGGGTGTTGAACCACTGGGTGATGCCCGGCAATCGGATCTCAGCCGGCGTGGTGTTTGCGGCCCGCGGTGCAAAAGGTGATGGCATGTTTACCGGCAGGGCACGCTGCGTGATGAAGGCACCAGCAAAAAAGAAAAGGCCAAGGCCTGCTGCGCCAATAATCCAGTTGCGCGTTTTTGGGGTCATAGGCCAAATAACGTTGCGGGGTAAAGCGGGAGCAGGAGGGTTTGGATGTCTCGGTCCCAACCCATGAATATCGCCAAGGCCGTTGCTAGAATGAGTACCCCCATGATCACGTTTATGGTGTGTGCATGGCTGCCAAGTTTTCGGAATCGGGCCAAGACGGCCTGGCCGCCGTAGCCAATGGCCAACATGGGAATGCTGGCGCCGACGGCATAGGCCGCAAACAAGAGTCCGGTGGTGAGCGTGTCTTTGGTTTGGGAGGCAAGGGTGATAATGGTTCCGAGAATGGGGCCGGCACATGGCGTCCAAATGAAACCGAGTGATAGGCCAACTAAGAGGGCTGAAACCGTTTCTCCATGCCCGCGGCCCGCTTGGGCAATGCGCGTGCCAAATCCTTGGAGCCGGGCGCTTGCGGTTGCCGTAAGGCGTTGGTAGCTGCGTTCAAACATGAGGGCCAGGCCGAACAAGGTGAGGACGATGACCGCAACCATGCGGAACAGTTCGTTCGACAGACCAAAGAAGGTGCCGGCCGTGGCAAAGAAGGCGCCAAACAAAGAGAACGACAAAATAAATCCGAGGACAATAACAAGCGGCCGGCTCTTGCGGTGGCCGGCCGTACCCACAATGAGCGGTAGGAGTGGGAGAATGCAGGGGGCAAGGACGGTGAGGAAGCCGGCAGCGATGGCGAGGAAGAAGAGGGTCATAAGGCTACAGAGCGGCGTCGCTGATGGCTTTGGCCAACACGTCGTCCGAAACCGGGCCGGTGAAACGGGTGGCTTCTTCCCCTTTGGAGTTGAGGATAATAGTGGTGTGCTGGTAGGGCACGCGGTAGCGTTCCTTCATGGCCGATTCCGTGTCGAAGTTGACGCGGAAGCCAGTCACAGCGAGTTCGCTCCGTTCAATGAGCGCTTGGATCTTCGGTTCTTCCGCCCGGCAGATGGGGCACCAGGAGGCCCAAAAATACAGGACGACCGGCTGCTTGCCGAACACCGTATTGAATCCTTCGGGTGTGTAGGCCAGGTACGTACTGCGGTCAACAGGTGCGGGCGGGTTTCCTGCTTGTGGGGTTGGCGCGTTGGCCGGGGTCTCGGCACTGGTCTCGGCTGGGGGAGCTGGTGGGGTGGTGGGCAGGTTGTTTGTTGGGGATGTGGTTACGCAGCTGGCACCAAAAAGAAAGAGGGTGGTGGAAAGAATAAGTAGACGCATATGTGTGGGATAGGAAGTCATGT
>CAZQBA010000016.1:0-1225 GCA_964591635.1 uncultured Gammaproteobacteria bacterium
GGTGACCAAATTCGTTTTTGTAATATAGAGAGCCCTGAGGATTGTGTGACCACGGTTGTTAAAAAATTGCATCCTGCAAAAACATTTTCTGAATTATTCCGCGCCTTCTCTCCAGAAGAATTTGGCGGTACGTCAGTGCAGGAGCTGGAAGATCAGATTTATCAATTTTATAGCAAGGAAGATGAGGAGAAGTTTGGGGTGCTAGGTATTAGGATTTTTTTGAACTAATTTTTGAACTGAAGTTCAACAATCGGATTCTTTTCCCGGTGAATTTTTCCAGCTCCGAAGTGGGCGAGGAGCGTGTTGAGGCCGCGTCCATGACCAACAATAAGCACGGGTCCAGTTGAAAGCGAGGAGATCTTTTGCAAGGCAGACAGGTGCCTGTCACGGACACTCACATGATCTTCACCGGCATGCGGTCGAAAATCATAGGGGTCTTGGTCGCCCGGCACGGCATGTCCAAGCACCGCAGTGATCTGGTCAGTATTGAGCCCCTCAAGTCGACCGAAGGAGCATTCAATCAACCCGTCCTCAATGGAAATAGGGAGGGATAAATGTGATCCAATAATCGAAGCCGTCTCAAATGCTCTCTGGAGTGGTGATGAGACGATGTGAGAAAGAGATCTTTCTTTGAGGATCGTGGAGAAATGACGGGCCTGGGAGCGTCCCGTATCATTCAATGGTATGTCGGTTCTGCCTTGCCAGCGTCTTTGCTCATTCCAGTCGGTCAGGCAGTGGCGGATAAGCACAAATTTCATATTTTGAAGGGTAGTATTGGTTAAAGGACTCGTCAATAAATATGGCCGCAGGCATGAAATTCGGTTATTTATAACCTGTGGATAACTTTTCGTAAAAGTGTCGGAAACGGCAGACGAATTTTGCAAAAAGAGGACAATAAAAGAAGGAATGCGTGCTGATTTTGTCTACTGTTTTCGGACGATTTTGAAAAATTGACGCACCCTGCAAGTCGCGTACATTGGAAACAGAAGCACGGAATCGCGTCCAGGTGTGGTGGAAGGTGCGAACACCAGACCTCACGGGGAGACTGTCGCTAGTCGGCAGCCAACGAACCGCGGGCACGGATGCATTCCCTGCATGGTTGATGCGGACGACGTACTTTTCCTGAGCGGTGTATCTGGCCCGGCGCGAGCGCCCAACCCGTGACTTTGTCTCCATGGATGGGGACCGCGGACGGCAACCTCGGCCTGGCCTCGGATCCCACTCG
>CAZQBA010000016.1:1325-18344 GCA_964591635.1 uncultured Gammaproteobacteria bacterium
GATAGGTCGGCGGCATACGTTCGGGGAGTTGCGGATGATGCGATCCAGACGTGTGTCGCCGAAGTACGGCGGGTCCTTCCTAATTATAGTGGGATCCTTGAAAAATGGATGAGATTTCGTTGAACGAGGCAGCCATCTTCCGAGACGTACTGAATGTACGTTGAGGAGATGGCGGGGACCCGTGAAACGAAAGATCGCCATTTTGCATGGGTCCCTGGAGGATGATGCCAACATATATGGGTATGAACCCAACATTTTTCAAGACGGTCGGCACATCGGCAGCACTCCTGCTGTTCTTCGGATCGGGCTGCGGTGTTGCGAAGGCTCCAACGAACATGGTGCCCAGTGTTTTAAACACAAACACAAACACAAATACGAATACGAATACGAACGTTGAAGGTGGGGAAAAAGGGGAGACCGTTTGGCGGACAACCAAGAATGATTTTTCTATTCGTGTTCCGGAAGATTGGCGTGTCTCACAGGCGGATGCTGGAGGGATCAGTCTCGTTCAGCTCACGTCACTGGGAAAGACCGACCCGGACGCAACAATTCTCATCTTTTCTGGGAGCGGAACCGAATCCTTCGATGCTTGGGTACAAGCGGGTGGATCGAATGGAAACCCTCTTAAGGATTCGATCATGATAGGGAAGGTAAATATTGATGGAGTAGATTTTGAACTGCGGAAAGAAGATGGCCGCACCCTTTCTGCGTACGGTGCCCTTGTTGATGACTTTATGTATCCAACTTTTCTTCGGTTTTCTTATGAGTTAACCAATCAAAATAATACAATAATTGACGATATATTTAAGTCACTTCAATTCAATCTTACGTCTGAGGAAGCATTAAAGGCGCGGGTGATTCCTTAAAAACAGGAAACTTTGGATATTTTGACCAGCGTACAGGCGAAATAATCTCCCCTTATCGACTCGGCTGGCTTCGCACCAGCATATCGGGTCGAGGAGAGGAGTCAGTTCCTGAACAACCTCGGGAGGTAATGATGAAAAAGCATGTTGGTATTGCCGCGGTTTTCGTGCAGGTTTGTGCGTTGGTTGGGTGCAGTGCGAGCGAGGATATCGCATCCGACAGCATCTCCTCGTCATCGACTGCAACTGCGTCGCGTGCGGGGGACTTCGGTCTCGACCTCCGTCTTCCATTCACGGCGGGGGAGGAGCGTGTGCTCACCCGCGCCTACAACACAGCAACGCATGTGAATCACGGAGGCGGGTGGTTCTACGACGATCGGTATGCCATCGACCTCACGGCCGGCGGCTGCGACTCATGGAATCGGCCCGTCTTGGCGGCGGCTCCGGGAGTGGTTGAGTTCCATGGTGACCATGGGTATGGCAACAACGTCGTCCTCAACCATGGAAACGGGTGTTACAGCCAATATGCACATCTTAATTCCATATCTGTCTCAGAAGGACTGCATATGGTGCGGGGCCAGGAAGTTGGCCGTGAAGGGAATACGGGTCATGTGACCGGGAGTTCTTGCCCGGCCCACCCCGGATCACACGTCCACTTCAAGGTGGTATGCAACGGCGTAGCAGTTCTTCCAGAGCCGATTTCCGGGTACAACAATCTCGAGTCGCTCCTCTACGACAACCTGCGGAGCGATAATGCCCTGGTTCTCCGCCATTTGCCGGGCATGCTCGTCCAGCGCATGGGCCACCCAGAAATCTATTGGATTGATCCGGAGGGACGGTTGCGCTGGCTAAAAACCGAAGACGACCTGCGTTCTCGGAGGTTGTACCGGGATCATGGAGATCCGTTTGGTCTTGCTCTCCCCATCTCAGAGGAGCAGTTCAGTTGCTATCCAATGGGTGAGACGCTGGATTGGCCAATCACCATGCGCGTCACCAGATGCGCTGACGATCGGCTTTATCTGACCATAGACGACCGGGGCGTACGGGCGCGTTGGTGGATTCCCGGCACTTCAGGATCGGACATGCAGAGCGTACTCGTCCGATCGTGGGGATTCCGGATGTCTGAAGTCGTCGACCGGCATGCCAGTTGTTCGTACCAAGAGCAAACATCTTCCTTGTATGTTCGCGGTGGCACGATCTTGCGCGACACAGGGAACGGTACGTACTGGTATGTGGATCTGGCATCACATGCCCACAGCATCAGCCAAACGCTCCTGAATGACTTAGGATACGATGCAGCAGATATTGTCGATATTCCTACGGGGAGCATGGACGTGCTGACACTTGGGTTGGATACGCGTTCTCCAGGTATCCCATACCTCGAGCTTGCTGGGTGCGGCATGCCGTCCTTCAGTGGTGGTGCACCGACGTCACCTGCACCTTCAGTAAATGGTGCTGGTGGTGGAACGCCCGAACCGCCACCGACCCCGCCACCGCCACCCGAACCGGAACCTGCGCCGCCTGATGCCTCACCGCCACCCGAAGATCCTCCAGACGCAGGTGAGGACGCCGGAAGAGATCCCGTACCAGAGGCTAGCACCGATGCCGGCCCACCCGCCTGCATACCAACAGCCGAGTTGTGTAATGGCGTTGACGAAGACTGCGACGGGGTGCCCGACAACGGCTTCACCTTCCAGGACGACATGCAAAACTGCGGGTCCTGCGGTAACCGCTGCAATCCCGCGAACGACGAATGCCACAACGGGGCATGCCGGCCGCGACCACAAAACGAAGCGGCTACCGGGTGCAACAACCGCGATGACGATTACGATGGTGTCGTGGATGGGTACGTGCTCCCGTGTAGCGGCGCATGCGGTGAGGGCCGACAAACCTGCCTCACCGGTGAGCTCACTGCCTGCATGCCAACTGCCCCGCCACCCGAAGTCTGCAACACCTACGACGATGATTGCGACGGCAGCGTAGATGAAGGAGGTGTCTGTCCAGTCATCGAATGTGACGCCGACCACGACGGCGAACCGAACGCTACTTGTGGCGGACGGGACTGTGACGACCACAACGCGTCCGTTTCTCCGCGGGCAACCGAACGGTGCAACGGACAAGACGATACCTGCAATGGCGGGGTAGACGAGGGATTCGATTTCCTCAACGACCCCACCCACTGCGGAAGCTGCGCAAACACCTGTGCGGCAGGTTGGGTGTGTCTCGACGGGCGGTGTACAGAGGCCTGCGCCCCCACCGGACCCGAAACCTGCAACGGCGTAGACGACGATTGTGACGGCCTCGTAGACGAAGCAACGGTCTGCTCGCCGCCCCCATCGGCCTGCACGCACCGGGTGGCAATGGTCTGGACCTACGATGCCGCCCGTTGGAGCTTTGGTACCGACATAAGCGGGGGAGGGGAACGCTTCCCCGACCTCTACTGGTGGCCAGCCCAAACTGGGTTGAACGACATGCTCTACACCAATGTCTGCCCCGGCTGGGTCCGGGCCAACATCCACTTCCCCGACAGCACGCCATCGTGGCTGGTCTACCGTCGTCCGGACGGGACGGTCGTCGCCGGCCCATCGCTGCCGCGGGTAACGGTGGATGGCGTGGAAGTGCCGCTCTTTCCCGTCGCGGACCCCGCCATAACGGGTCCGGAAGCCGTCTTCCGGTTCTGCCTAGGTGGAGACTGCCCGTAACGAACAGAAGCCGTGGCCTGTGCAAGAGTTTTCCTCTGGTGCAGGCCTTTTTTCTTTAGTATACTGGGCGTGTTTCCCATGCATACATTCGCAGTGAGGAGCATGCGTTGGTTTACCCGCTTGCCGCATTGGCAGATGGCGGTTTTTGCTTTTGTTTTTGTGGGCGCAGGCATCTTGCTCGTGGCCACACCATCCGACGCACTCGTGCCGTTGGAAGAAGATGTTGCCCAGCTGATTGGCGCCATCTTGGCCTTCCTGGGTTGGGCTATTACCCAGGTGCTGCTCATGGCCGTGAACGTGTTGATTAAGGTCGCAGAATACAATTCGTTCGTCACTTCGCCAGCCGTGGAACGCGGCTGGGTCATTGTCCGCGACCTCACCAACATGTTCTTCATTGTGGTCATGCTGGTGATTGCCTTTGGTACGGTCTTGGGCCTGGAAGAGTACAGCTACAAGCGCATGCTGCCGCGGCTCCTGATTATGGCCGTGGTCATCAACTTCTCCAAGCTCATTTGCGGCTTGATGATTGATTTTTCCCAAGTAGTGATGATCACCTTTGTGGACGGTTTTTCGGCCATTGCTGCCGGGAACTTCCTCACGCTCTTTAAGGTGACTCATTTCCTCACGCCCGATGCGACTTCCGTGCAAGCGGCCGTCAACAACCGCTCAAGCCTGTGGGCCAACGTCGCATCCATGGGTTTGGCAGCAATCATGATGCTTATTTCGGTGGCAGTGGTGGCAATTCTCACCCTCATGCTGGTGTTCCGTATTGTGATGCTCTGGTTGTTGGTTGTTATGTCGCCGCTTGCCTTCTTCCTTTCGGCCTTCCCCAAAGGCAAGGCAGCCTCGGCCTATGCCAAATGGTGGGAACTCTTCGGCAACTACGTGATTGTCGGTCCATTCGTTGCTTTCTTCTTGTGGCTTTCTTTGGCTGTGGCTGGGACCGGGGATTTGGCAGCCACCCAGGGTTTGGTTTCGTCCGGCACCACGGGCGCAAACAGCATTTCGCTTTTCACCAGCCAGGGTGGGACCACACCCGTCCTCATTTCCTTCATCATTGGTACGGCCATGCTCCTAGGCGGCATGACCTTGGCTTCCCAATTCGGCACGGCCGGCGGCAGTATGATGGCAAGCACTGCCCAGTGGTTCCAGCAAAAAGGACGTGATGCCATTACCAAACCACTTGGATTTGCAGCGGGTACCGCGGGGAGCTATGCAAAATTAGCAGAGGCAAAGATTGCAAAATCAACCGGCGTCCACTTGCCCGGATTCGGGCATTACACAACTGGTTGGAAGAAAGGCATGGACAAACGGGTGGCTACCGCCCAAGCCGATGCGCAAAAAACTATCCAGGGCCGTATCCAGCAGGGGGGAGCGATGGCTGGCGTACGTCGATTCTTTGGAGATGCAGAAGGAACTGGAGAAATGGGTTTTGTGAAGAATGCGCTTGATTCCGTACGACTCACGAAACCGTGGGCTTATGCTGCAGGTGGTTGGGAGAACTATGCTGGTTTAGCAGAGCAAAGTCGGGTAAAAGCTGCTGGTCTCCAAACGAAGCGGCGTGAAGCTGAAAAATCTCGTAAACAAGGATTGACTCAGGAGCTTGAGTCCAGCGAGATGGCCATGGCTGACGACCGCCTGCCGATGGCGGAGCGGACGGCCGCCCGTGAACGGGCTGAAGTTTTGCGTGGATCCTTAGATAAGCTCGACCGAAACGAGGAATTGAATGATGACGATCGAAAAAAACTGGCGGACCAGATGCTCAAGGCGCCAAAGGATTCGGATTCACAGAAGCGGATCCAAGGGGCGTTGAATGCCACTGTGGACATGGAGCAGTATGATGTGGACATTGCCAAGGAACAAAAACTCGCAGCGAAGTTTAACGACAAGGCAATCCGTTCTCGAGCGGCCGGAGGGAAAGTGCCCGCCGAGTTCGCCAAGCACGGGCTGTCTGGTGCTGAGTTGGCCGGATATTACAATATTGCCAAAGAACAAAAGAACGGGGACGAGATGGTGCGCGTAGTAAAGCGGGCATTTGCGGACGGAGAGGCGGATGAGCTCGCAAAGAACTTGGGTGTTGAAATTGGCGTTGATGTGCAACAGAACTTCAAGAATATTTGGAACAAAGTAGGCCAAGACGCGGGCCTGGCACCGCAACAAACCTTGGCTGCTGCCGATGAGGCTTCGGCAAATAATAAATACAAGGACTTTAATTATAGCAACCAGGTCGTAACAGGTGCGGCGGGCGTGAAGCGCTGGTCCTCCGAGGACGAGTTCCAGACTGCGCGCAACAAGGATTTGGATAAAGGAGAAAACTTCTCCCAGGCAATCCGCAAAGGGCTTACCAAGCAAGTCGGGTCAAAAGATGAAAACGGCGTATTGCAATTGGATGCAGCCGGAGCCGTGGCTATGGCGAATGCTGCGAACATGCGGAAACTGATCGATAAGCTAGACAAGCAGCAGGTTCCTGCTCTGGACGTGGCTGTGCTGAAGAAGAGTTTCGAGGAAATTGCTAAACAGATGCGCAAAGCGGTGCCCGACGGGGATACGGCAGCATTGGAGAACAGGCTCGCTGAACTGCGGAAGGCCCTTAATAGTTTTGAAGTCGGAGATTCGTTCAGCGACGCACTCACCCGTTTTCGGAAATCGATGCCCACTGCGGCCGCGCCCCGGTCAGGGGGTGGCGGGGGAGGGGGCGGTTCTGCACCAGCACCAGTTTCTGGTTCCCCGGCTCCGGCACGTCCAACACGGCCGACGACCGTGGCGCCTCCCAGTACGCCACCGCCTTCAACAGCTCCATTGGGTGGTACTGGCGGATCTTTTGGTGGCAGTTCAGCCCCGCCAACCCCCCCGACCACTTAGTCTATGGCGTACACCGTCCCAATTGATACCCAGGACGCATTGGATACCTTCAAGGCTGCTTTAACACGCGCCATTAACGGCTATGAATCGGCCGAGGCCGATGATTTTTGCATGTTTTACGAGGGGTTCCTTGCTGATAACCCCACGTTTCCTTTGGAGAAGCCAGACATGGCAGCGGCCTACAATGATATCTATCAAAAAGCCCGGTGGGTTGCCCTACCACTTCTAGCCGATGAAAAGGATGTTGTTTCCATGTTCGGCAGCCAGATGGGGTGGTTAAAGTCCCTTCCTGATTTCGACCTGCTCGACACGCTGAAAGACCATATGAAGGGTGTCGACGTGCGTGATCGCGATGCGCGCAAGAACAAAATTCGTGACGCGCTTGTACAGAATAAGGAGGTCATTACGCCACCATTCGTCGCAGTCGCGAATAAATTGCAAAAAAAAGGGACGGTTGGCGATTGGGTGTCGGAATACCTCTCATTCATGGGGCCGGAGGTTGATAATGCGCTGCTCCAGGCCAGGTTTGCCGCAGAAACGGACTTTGCCAAACAAAAGAAAGATGACCAAGAATTTCTCCGACGTCTGTTTTCGATTGTCGAATATACGCGGCAATCATCGCAAACAAATCGGGGGTTTGAGGGCGGCCGCCTCATGGATGTGGATGGAAGCGTGGTGATGTACGCAAACGGGACGTTGGAGGATTTGGATACGGAAGATGTCCGCGCCTTCCGGTCGGGAATAAAGGAGCAGGCCATGAAGTCCCGCCAGGAAGCGTTGCGAACGGCTTTTGTGGATCCGCCGGAATATGCGGCGGCGGTGCGCGAGGCTGCAGCGCGCGTGGAACAGGAAAGTGGCGGGGATGCCCAAAAATTGCAACGGGCGGTAGTTGCTGCGGTAGTTGGAACCGGAAAAAAGCCGGTGCGGGAAGAAGTGGTAGGCCTGCTCCGGGCTTTTGCTGCCAAAGCGGAGTTGAAACAATTGCTTACTGAGCGGCCGATTCTCGACCTGGTTCGCGGTTTCTTGGAAAAGGAAAAACGGACGGTTGATTTGGATACCTTTAAAGTCTTCCCGGGCGCGCCACAGTTTGCCGGACTCCTAGTACAGCTTATCTTCCAGGAACGGTTGGGCTTGCCAGAACACGATGCGGCGCGCGAGGCCTTGCAGCTGGCTAACATTTTGCGGAAAAAGGGCGACCAGTCGCTCATGGAAATTGCGTTCTTTGACGATGCGCAGCGGGTCTTCGCCTGGAAAACCCCACTGCGAAAAACAATTCAGAAATAAGAAAAGGGGTTAGCGCCGAAGCACCGACCCCTTCCGTCCGAATCCCTCAACCGGCTATTTCGTCAGCCAATTAATGATCCAGACGAGAATCGCTCCTCCGAGGAGGAGAACCGGGAGGGCGAAGAACAGGATCAGAGCCTCCGTCTTCGCCCCACCGTCGTAGAGCCAGGTCAGAGCCGGCACCTCGATGGCCTTGAACGCGCCATAGAGGACCAGACTCATCGTGGCCCAGACGGCGAACCACGGGATCACGATGAAGATCCAGGTTGCCCCGTTCTTCACCTTTCCCGTGGACTCAGCCGCCTCGCGCGCTTCGGCCGCGCACTTCTGGCAGCGGGCCTCTTTGTGGAGGCCGTGCCAGATGCACGAGAAGCAGCGCGGGCACTGGGCGCCTGCCGGCAACCGGAGGTTGCACGACGGGCAGGCCGTCCGTGGCTGCGAAAAATACGCAGCCAGTTCTTCCACCGAGCGCATATGTACCTCCCGGTTAGAGGCCACATCTTAGAGGGAGGCGGGTGTATCCCGAGCGAAACGCTTTCCTCCATAAGACCGGGGAATATACCAGAAAATTGCCTTTTTGTCAAGCCTGACATCCTGGAAATCATCACAACACAGCCAAATATGCCAGCAAATACCTCCCAACCCCCAACCCCTGGAACCCAAAACCATCCGCATGCTGATTTTGTTGTTCCGGTGCGGGAGGCTGATGGCAAGATGGTGCTGGCAGACATTGGTGGGAATGGTGGGAAAACGCCGACCCAGGCTACGAGCGGCACCCAGGCCTTGCGGGTTAACCAAGTGCTGGAATTAGCCCGGCCGATGGGGCTTTCCGGTGTGCAAACGGCTCGGCTGCGGAACATGGTGGCAGCCTATCTGGCCGGGGAGCGGGAATTGCAGGAGACGCGGGAAATGGTGGAGCGCCCGGAGAGCCAGGCAGGCATTGGTATGGCCAGCGACGATGCGGCCTGGTTCATGGATGCAATGCAGGCCGTGCGTTTTAACCGGCCCATTCCGGAGCGCCGCAAAGGCCGGTTGCCCGTAGCCGGTGAAGGGCAGGCCGCGCCGGCCACCAACACCGCACCGGTGGTTGCTCCGCCGGCATCACCAATCAAACCAAAACGAGTTGCACCCGCTCCAACAACTGATTTTTCCGGCATGAAACGCCAAGATGTATTTGCTACTCTGGCCAAGGACATGGTGGATGATTTGAAGCCGGTGCTTGCAAGCACTGATCTGCGTCCCCGGTTGGAGGCGTTGGTGGTGACGCGCCTCAGGGACGTGCGCGACAAAACGGAATTACTGGTGCACCTGGTGCGGCCGGTGGCAGAGGGTGGCATTGGGTTGCCGAAGGACGAAGCCAGCCGGCTAGCCGATGGTATTGAAGCACAGACCAGCAAACTCCAGGCCGAACTCGCTGCAGTGAAAAAACAGGATATCGTGACGTCCCTCAATAAGACGGAACGCAAGGAAGAGGCGCGCCGCGAGCAGTCGGGCGCCTTAGCTGATTTTGCGCAGTCCAAGTGGTTGGAAGGGAAGCTCTCGGGCCGGGCCGCAGCAGACCAGCCTCCAGCTCCATCCGCCGTTACCGCACCCGTTGCGCCCCGCGGGCTCATGCAGGACGTGGTGCCCAAGCCCACCAAACTCCTTGGCCCCATTGAGGAACTGGCAGCCATGACGCTGGTTGATTTCCGCCGCTTGGCCAAGACGCCGGATGAATCCACGAAGCGGATCTTGGAGAAGGTCAAACTGTTGGAAGAAGAGGATTACCGCCAGCGGGCCTTGGCCATTTCGGCCTGGCAGCAGTCCGAACCGTTCCGGTTGTACGTGGCTTTGACCGGCCGCATGCTGGAAGAGGGAGTTACGGCCGAAGCCATATTGGCCGCCGACAACCCACAAAAAACCCCGCGCCTGACGATAGAGGAATACAATGCTATAATGCGTTTGCAGGAATCGTTACGCGTGTAACGTTCTTATTGGAGGCATGCCCCAACAATTCGTCGTCCCACAATTCATTGACGTGGAAGATAAGATCATCGGTCCCATCACGACCCGCCAGTTCGTGATCCTTCTGATTTCTTTTGGCGGCACATTCCTTTTATACCGCTTGCTGGATCTCGCTCTGTTCCTACCCACCGGCGTCCCGCTCTTTATTGCTGGCATGGTCCTGGCTTTTGTGAAGATCAACGGCATGCCCTTCCATTTTTTCCTGCTGAACATCCTGCAGACCCAGCGCCGGCCGCGGCTTCGGACCTGGAACAAGACGCTGTCCCTAGCCCAGCTCAAGGCTATTGTCCGCCGCCCGCCGCCGCCCGCGCCCATTGTGAAGATCCGCAAGGAGGCGCTGGCCACGAACAAACTGGCCGAACTGGCACTCATTGTGAACACCGGCGGCGTTTATCGTCCGGAACCCTAGGCTATGGCCACCGCTGACACCAAGAAGAAGGCCGGCCCACCCTCCACCCAGCAGTATGTGGAGATTGCTGAAATTAAAGAGGATGTGGTGGTTTTGAAGGATGGCAGCATGCGCGCCGTCTTGCTTTGTTCGTCCATCAACTTCGCGCTGAAGTCCGAAGAAGAGCAGGACGCCATTATTTCTGCCTACGTGGCGTTCCTAAACGCGCTGGAATACCCCATCCAGATTATTGTCCAGAGCCGCAAGCTGAACGTGGACGAATATCTGCTTCGCCTGGCGCAGGCCGAAAAGGAACAAACCAACGACTTGTTACGGGCCCAGATTGCCGACTACCGCCAGTTCGTGGGTGAGCTTGTGGGCCTGGGGCAAATCATGAGCAAGCGCTTCTATTGCGTGGTGCCGTATGATCCGCTCACCAACTCGCGCAAGGGGTTCTTTAAGATGTTGCAGGAAGCGCTCACCCCGGCCGTGGCCATTAAGCTGCGCGAGGAACGGTTCCAGCAGCAGCGCGGGGAGCTGATGGGCCGGGTGGATCACATTGTCTCTAACCTGGGTTCCATGAGCGTGAATGCCGTGGTTCTGGACACCCAATCACTCATCGAGCTCTATTACACGGCTTTCAACCCCGACACGAGCGAGGGGCAGAAGCTCACGGACGTAGGCAAGCTCCGTTTGGAAGATTGATATGGCCATTTCCCCAGAACAAGCCACGCCCAAACGCCGGCTGCCTAAGGTCATTGGCGCTGTCCGCACCACAGAGGAAGAAAAGAAGCGCCTGGCTGAAGAAAAACAGACGCTGGAGGAGGAGCGCGTCTATCGGGCCGGCACCGTGGCCATCCGCGACATCATTGCCCCGGCTGCCATGAAGGTGGAGCCGTCGTATGTGCTCTTGGGCGACACCCACATCCGGACGATTTTTGTGGTCACCTACCCGCGGTATGTAGCCGTGGGCTGGTTTACGCCCATCCTCAATTTGAGCCTGACCTTGGACATTTCCATGTTCTTCTATCCCGTGAAGTCCCACGTGATATTGAAGCAGATGAAAAACAAGGTCGGGAACCTGGAGGCCCAGATCATTTCGGATTCGGAAAAAGGCGCGCCGCGTGACCCGTTGCGGGAAACCGCGCTCCGCGACATTGAAAAGCTGCGTGATGATTTGACCCAGGGGATTGAGCACTTCTTCCAGTTCGCACTGTATGTGTCCATTTACGCCAAGTCCAAGGAGGAATTGGACAAAATTACTGAAGACATCGAAAACATCTTCGGCTCCAAGCTGATTTACACCAAAAAGGTGTTCTACCAGGCTGAGCAGGGCTTCAATTCCACACTGCCCCTGGGTATGGACGAGCTGATGATCACTTTTAACATGAACAGCTCGCCCATTGCCTCGAGCTTCCCGTTCACTTCGGCAGACCTCACATCCGACAACGGCATCCTGTATGGCGTGAACCGCCACAACAATTCGCTCATCCTGTTTGACCGTTTCTCCTTGCAGAACGCCAACGCCGTTGTGTTTGCCACTTCCGGTGCTGGCAAATCGTACACCGTGAAGCTGGAAGTGTTGCGATCCCTCATGCTCGGCACCGAAGTACTGATCATCGACCCGGAGATGGAATATAAGCACCTGTGCGATGCGGTGGGTGGCACCTACATCAACATCTCGCTGGCTTCGGATTCCAAAATCAACCCGTTTGAACTGCCTCGCCCGACCGGGGAGAAAGTGTCGGTCGAAGACATCATCCGCAGCGCGGTCATTACCATTAAGGGCCTGGTGCGCTTGATGTTGGGTGGGCACATTACCACGGCCGAGGATTCGATTATCGACCGCGCGCTTTTGGAAACCTACGCCAAGAAGGACATTGTGCCGGGCGCTGACCTGACGACGGTGGAGCCACCCATCTTCCAGGACTTCCAAGACATCCTTTCGGGCATGGAAGGGGCAGGGGATTTGGTGGAGCGCATTAAGAAGTATACGGAAGGCACGTTTGCCGGCTTGTTCAATTCGCCGACCACGGTCGACATCCGCAACCCGCTCGTCGTGTTCTCGGTCCGTGATCTGGAAGACGAATTGCGGCCCTTGGCCATCTACAGCATCGTCAACTTCATCTGGAACGTGGTGCGGAGCGAGCGCAAGAAGCGCATCCTGGTCATTGACGAAGCCTGGTGGCTGATGCAGCACGAGGATTCGGCCAAGTTCATTTTTGCCCTGGTCAAGCGTTGCCGCAAATACTATCTGGGTGTCACCACCATCACCCAAGATGTGAACGACTTTTTGACCTCGCCGTATGGCCAGGCCATTGTCACCAACTCGTCTTTGCAGCTCCTCATGAAGCAGTCACCGGCCTCAATCGATTTGATCCAAAAGACCTTCTTGCTGACCCAAGGGGAAAAATATCTGCTCTTAGAAAGCGGGGTGGGGGAAGGCATCTTCTTTGCTGGCAACAAGCATGCGGCCATCAAGGTGGTGGCCTCCTATGCCGAAGACCAAATTATCACCTCCGATCCGCGTCAACTCCTCGAAATTGAACAGGCCAAGAAGGAATTCCAAGAACAAATGGCTGATGAACGCACCCAGGTATGACCCGCCAACAAAAAATCCTGCTCGCAGCTGTCGGAACCGTGGTGGTGCTTGCTTTGGCTGTGGGTGCCTGGTGGTGGATGAAGGAGCGCACGCCTGCCCCCGAACCAGTTACTCCCGGCCCGGTGACTGCCCCGTCGCCGACAACCGTGGTCACTGTGCCCACTCCTGCGCCGCCCCAACCAGCCACGGCCGAAGAAATTGCCCGCAGCCAACTGACGACCTCCGGCAAGCAGTTTGCCGAGCGCTACGGCAGCTTTTCCTCTGACGGTGATTATCAGAATCTGACGGATTTGTTCCCGCTCATGACGGTGGGCATGCAACGCACGGCCGAAGCAACCATCGCGGCCGGACAGCGCCAACCCGCACCGGATGAATTTACGGGCGTCACCACTATTGCCGCCAGTACCAAAGTCACTTCGCTTGATTTGGCCACGGGTCGGGCGACGGTGGAAGTCCGGGCCCAGCGGCAGAGTACGATCGGCACCCAAAAAACCAATAGCTACGAAACGCTTACCTTGTCTTTTGTCCGCTCTGGTACGGTATGGAAGGTGGACGCGGCTACTTGGAAAAAATAAGCAGGTATCTCAAACAGGCCGTCGCATTTTTTCGTGACGGCCTATTTCCTGATTTTTGCGCAGGCTGTGGCAAAGAAGGCGAGGTGGTGTGTGCGGCATGTTGGCAGCGCATTCCGTTTGTCACCCAACCGCGCATGGTGGATGGTCTCACTATTTGGAGCGTGGCTGATTTCCACGATCAGGCGGTGCGGGGTGCGGTGCATGCCTTGAAGTACACCCAGCGCGCAGAAGCAGGCGCGTTGGTGCGCCAGGCATTGGCACGTTGGTCGGGTGTAGGGGCAATTCATGAATTGCCCCTACCGGCTGGAACACATTGGCACCTCATCCCCATTCCCATGCATGCCAAACGGCAACGGGAGCGCGGTGCCAACCAGGCTGAAACGCTAGCCACGCTCTTAGCCTCCATTGGCTGGGGATCGGTCGATCCCGTGCTGCTGCGTACTCGTCACACTAAAAGCCAGACTACTCTTGATCGGGCCGGCCGCCAACAAAACATCAAAGGCGCATTTGCCCTGCACGGCACAGTCGACCCGAACGCCTCCTACTTGATTATCGACGACGTCACCACCACCGGGGCAACACTCAAAGAAGCGGCTGATACGCTTCGCCATGCCGGTGCAACGCAGGTGTCGGCCTGGACGTTTGCGGTAGATTTGTAGTTCTGTCGTAGCAGCAAGCGGAATCTCACTAAAGAAAACACCCCCACTGTGTGGAGGTGTTTTCTGGTGCAGCCAGCAGGATTCGAACCTACGACCCTCAGCTCCGCAAGCTGATGCTCTATCCAGGCTGAGCTATGGCTGCCTTTCTTAAATTTTCAGGACGCGGCCGAGGTAATCGGCCAGTGGCTCTTCGTCCCGGTTCAAATCCTCGTCCACGTATTTGAGCATGATGTGACGGAGCGTGGTGGGGTTCTGGTCTTCTATGCCGATGGCCAGGTCCGGACGCACGGTGTTCTTGAAGTCCAGGTAGAGGGTCTTCACCGTCGGCGGATCATAGGCGATCCAGAAGCGGGTGACGTCGAGCCAAGGGATGAAGCGGTGGCCCAAGAGCACGCCGTCTTCGGTAATGGCCACGCGCACCCGGACCGGCGTTTTGGACGACGACACGGCCGTTACAATGGCGAAGATCACCACAATGAGCGCGAAGAGGAAGTTGAGGGTGACGAGTGAGTAAATCACCAGCCCGGCGCCAATAACACCGGATGCCAGGTACCACTTCCAGGACCGGCCATAGACCGGGTACTCGTCCACCATCCAACTGAGGTGGATATTTCCGACTGTCGATGATCGCGGTGTGTCCTCCATACCCACGGGAAGAATAGCGGATACGGCCTTTTCTGGCAACTAGCGCTCTTTCTTTTTGGTGTATTTGGTGGCGTCTATGAGTCCGGGGAACTTCTCAGCAAATTTGAGGACTTTTTTGAGCGCTGGCAGGTTCAGGTCTTCGACCTTCTTAAAGCGGATGCAGCTTTTGCCCACGCTGACTTTCCCGAGCTCCTTCTTATAGGTTTCCGCTAGATACTTGCCCTTATCCACGGCGCAGACGTAGAGGCTCATGTAATTTTTCTGGCTGGCCAGGGAAACAACAGGCCACTCAATCATTTCCTTTTTATAGTTCCGGTAGGGGAAACTGCCGTAGCCCAGCATATTATAGGCAAAATGCGCCTTGAGCTTGGGGGACGTTTTTTGAATCAGTTTGTGCAAAAACTCAACCGGTTCCCGACGCTCCTTTGGCAGGGCCGCCAGGTATTCCTTCACCGACGTGGCTTTGACGGGCTTGAACATGTTCATAACATGTGTCTTATGGCGGAGGGGGTGAGATTCGAACTCACGAGACCCTTGCGGGCCTGACGGTTTTCAAGACCGTTGCCTTCAACCGCTCGGCCACCCCTCCGGATGCATACTCTATCCGAGCGAAACTCTTTGATATATACCGTTTTATCCGCAAAAAGTAAACGTGCGGCTCACTTCTTTTGCAAAAGCATTTCTACCCACGTTTGGTTTTGGGCCTCCTCCAGTTCACTTCGCAAAATGGTGAATAGGCTGGCCATGTCCTCTAATTGCTTCTGAGAATAGAGGTAGTAGGTGCGGATTCCGAACTCACTCTCTATTGTGGTCTCCCTATATTCCGTAGCGAATTTCATGGAAAGGCGGAAGAGGCCGCCAGGTAGGAGTGCTTGGTGTATGCGTTTAAAAAGAGTCGACAGTTTCTCTTTAGGCGTATGGATGAGCGAGGCCGAAGCAAAGACCGCGTCGATATTCTCTGGAAAGGTATATTCCTCTACGTCGGCAACCACGAATTGCGCTCCAGGAACTGCAGCGCGGGCTATGTCTATAAACGGTGCGGCAACATCGAGGCCGAGATAATGTTGTGTTCGTTTGGAGATTTCTTGCGCGTCACGGCCTGTCCCGCAGCCAATCTCCAAGATAAAAGGGTTTGGTTTTGAAATGTGTGCGAAGAGTTCTTCAATATCTTCTGTTCGTGCAGGGATGGAATTGTATTTGTTGACCATCGCGCGGGCGCTGGTGTTGTAGGTGTGGATGGTTTGGGATTTTTTGTCCATGACAACATCCTTTCTTTCGATAGGGATTCGCCCTGCTCCGCAGGGACCGGGGCTCCGCGACACCGCCCCGCGGTGTCTCGGTAGCCCGTTCGAATCCCGACTACTTTTTATTTGGGTCCACTGCGTGAACCCGCTTCGGAGAGGGAGGGATTCGAACCCTCGATACGGAGAAATTACCGTATAACAGGTTAGCAACCTGCCGCCTTCAGCCGCTCGGCCACCTCTCCAAAATACCTAAAAACGCAGCCGTAATGTAGCTCCAGAAAGGGGTGGTGTCAATCGCGGTTTGGCCTGTTGTAAAGCGCAAACATCTTCTACAATCCTCCCATGCACACGTTGAAGACGCCATTGGTTACGGCCGTTCCCATATTGAAGCGCCATGCCAAGGCCTTGGAGACGCTGGGGTTGCGATCGGTAGGGGACCTCATCCACCATTTTCCGTTCCGGTATGAGGACTATTCCCGCACCGTGGCCGTGAAAGAATTGCGGGTGGGCGTGCCTGCCACCATTAAAGTGAAGGTAGAAAAGATGGGAGCACGCCGGAGTTTCTATGGGCCGCGGCGGGCCATTATTGAAGGCGTACTCACGGACGCTTCTGGGTCGGTGCGGGCCATGTGGTTCGGCCAGTATTATTTGCCCACGTCGTTTCCGGTAGGGACCGAGGTGTGGGTGGCGGGAACGCCCAGACGGGTGAAGGGCGGGTTGTTGTTAGCGTCGCCGACCATAGAGCCCGTGCGCGGCCAGCAGGTGCACACCGGCCGGATTGTGCCGATCTACTCGACCTCGGGAAAACTCACGGTCAAGCATTTGCGCTATGCCATGGAGCAGGTGTTGCCCGCGGCCGAGCACTTGAAGGAGTGGTTACCCGACGAGTTGCGTGAGCGGTTTGTCTTGCCGGACGTGGGGGATGCGGTCTGCACGCTCCATTTTCCGGAAAGTTTTGAGGCACTCGTCGGCGCCCAGGAACGGGTGGCCGTTGAGGAATTATTCTTGGCGATTTTGCGAAGCGTGCGGGCCCGAAATGAACTGGCCCAGAGCCGAGCACCGGCTGTGCCATTTCCGGAAGAAGATATCCGCAGCTTTGTCCACAACCTGCCGTATGAGATTACGGACGGCCAGCGCCGTGCTGCCTGGGCCGTGGTGCAGGATCTCTCGCGGCCGCAACCCATGCACCGC
>CAZQBA010000017.1:0-9629 GCA_964591635.1 uncultured Gammaproteobacteria bacterium
ACTTTAAAACAAAAAGCGAACCTTTTACAGTTCGCATCTCGGGCAGAGCATCACAGAAGCCACCCGCATCAGAGCTCGTGCTTCTGGATGAGCCGATAGACGTATGACCTATCCAACCCTGCCGCCTGGGCAATGGCTGAAGTGTCCCGCCCGTACTTCTTCAACATCGCCTGCAGAAAGACCTTTTCCAGCGTATTGAGGACCCGGTTGCGTACGGTGATGAAATTCTCGCTTACTATGAGCAAGGTGAAGACCGCGTGCAGGCGCGCCTCGACATCCTGCTCTGCTTGAGGATCCTGCTTATGCTCGGCCTTCCCCATGAACTGCTCCAGGTCCCAATCAGAGATCTTCCCGTCCTCACCGTGCTGGATGAGACGCATGATATTCACCGAACGAATGGACATGGGCTTGTGCCTCCTCCAATACCATGACTGCATGAGATATAGCAAAATGACAGAAAAAGTCAAGAGGTAAAAATATCTGGCGAGCGGGCCCCGTTCCGATTCTGGGTGTGGGATTCGCCCGCCTGCCGGCGGGCCGGCCCCGCCAACGGCGGGGCGTTCGAATCCCACCCCCTTCGCCATACGAAAAAACGCTGGTCGCATGACCAACGTTTTTTCGTGGCTCCGGGGGTGGGATTCGAACCCACGACCAATAGATTACACGTGTCTTCCGGTTTCCCAGAAGGGTGGACTATATCATCACCGCTTTTTTACGGTGCAGGGCGCTTCCCATCCCGACATTCGGGACAGTACTCCGAAACGGATAGTCTCTGAACCTTCCCGCCATCAACAGCGGAGTTGTTGGCGGGCTTGGCTGCTGATTACCCTGCCTTACGGCGTGGGGCTTCCAGCAATTCACCCTGTTTTCATTCCGGCGTTTCCGCAGGAAGCTGCGTCACGCCCGCGTGTATTTCCCTATGGCAGTTTGCGCAAATCAGCACACAAGAGGCGATTTCGGCGCGTACCCGTTCCCAGGAACGCGTGCAGCCATCTTGCGATACGCCGAACTTCTTCAGGGTCGGGTTACGATGATGGATATCGAGAGCGCCCAAGTGACGTCGATACCCACAAATCGCACACTGACCACCAAGGAACTCGACTGCTAAATCGCGTATTTTCTTGCGCCGCTTGGCAACTGCCTTCTTGAGGTACTCTGCACGTTGGGCGTAGGTTCGCTTGTCTGGCATACGTATGAATCGTATGGACAAGCAGTGCCACAGTCTACTGCTCTACCGCTGAGCTACCCCGGACCGTTTTGTCAAGTCCCCGAGGGACGACGGTTAGAATACCGGCCTCAGGGGCTGCCGTCAATGCTCCTATTCAACACCAACAATTTTATACACTTGCTCATTCCCACCAACCTGCCGCGTCACCGTATCCCCCACTCTCTTTCCCAGCAAGGAGGCGCCAAGTGGTGACAGTTGGGAAATACGTCCTCGACCTGGATCCGCTTCTTGGGAGCCGACAATGTGGTAGGTCCGCTCCTCACCGTTCACGGCGATGGTGACGGTGCAGCCCACGCGAATGACGCCGTCGGCTGCGGCACCTTCGGGAACAACCACGGCCCGAGCCAGGCGCGCGCGCAGGAAGGACACGCGGTCATTAATGCGGCGCAGGTGGAACTTGGCCTCGGTGTAGGCTGCGTTTTCCGAAAGGTCGCCCATCTCCTTGGTGCGCGCCACTTCTTCCGCCACCTTTGGGCGTTCCTGTTTTTCCAGGCGTTCGACTTCGGCTTCCATGCGACGCATGGCCGCAGCAGTCAAAAAAGCATCATCCGCGGCCGGATGCTGGAACTTACGGCTTTGTTCGGATTTCCGGCGGGGCACCTGCATCTGCCCATCATACCCTACTCCGTCCCCCGGACAACACTGCGCAAGACCCGGACCATGCGTTGGTGGACATGATTGGAACCGAGCAATGTGGCTACAGCTTGATGTTCTTTTTTGGTGATCGGTTTGCGGGACAGGCGGCGAACGGCAGCCGCAGCTTTGGCGATATCGGTAAAATCAGGAATGACCATACGCCCCAAACCCGCTTTTCGCAGGATTTCGGAAAAACCGACGTTGGCAGAAACAAGCACCGGTGTTCCTGCTAGCACTGCCTCTGCCGCAACATTACTGAATGTTTCAAAATGGGATGGCACCACCAATAGATCGATCGACCGGAAGAAGACGAGCAGGGCTTCATGGCTCATTGATTCCCGCCACTCAATGGTTTCCGGCGCAACAAAACTCTTGCTCCGATACGGTGTAACCATCATAGCCCGATGCGGCCAACGCGCGGCAAGCAGGTTGGTGTGCAGGTTAATGAACGCTTCAAAATTTTTAATCCGCGTCCAGCGCCCAACGGTGGCAATCTTGATCCGACCGGTCCTGCGACGCGCGCGCCAGGTCGAGGGCTCAACTGGGTTGGGAATAACGGTGGCATGTGGGAGAGGCTCACCCAACACTTCCCTTTCCACCACGTCCCGGCATAATCGTGACGGAAAAATCACGACGTCGGCTGCCCGAGCGATCCATTGCTCATATGCCAGCATCCGGCGCCGGACAAAATACGGACACTCCGCGATCTCTTTTTGCATCACGCCGGCATAGCGCAACACCATAGGGATGCCTAATTCTCGCGCCGCCTGGGCCAGGATCCAAGGAGAGTGGTAAGTGCCGTTTAAGAGCACCACGTCCACTGCTTCCTTTTTAAGAATGTCCTTAGTGTACTGCAGAAGCACTCCCCACTTCTTCCGTAGTCGCCCTTCGCCTCCCCACAACTTAAGCCACGAGTAGCGTGGGATAATATCAACTGCGCTCAAAATATGATGTGCAAAAAAGGACGGGTCATATTTACGGTAGATAAGCGGCGCCGTGACATGCCGCTGAATCACATATTCAATCCCCACGATACTGTCGTGATCTGCTTCCAGCCAATTAAACAGGGAAAGATTGGAAATCGTAATGCCACCAAAGGCATCACGATGGACGTTTGTCGAAATCTTCATGGTGCCATGATATCAGAGCGCAGCAGATGTGCCTCACACCCGCTCGTTGAAAACCCAGCGGAAGTGCGGTTCAAACGCCAGGTGGCCGGGCGCGACCATTTCCTCGTACGGCACCGGATCAAGCCCGGGCCCCCCGGTACGTGCTGACGGGGCTATGGTCCCCCGCTTCCGGAAATCACGGAAAGCCTGGTGCACAAACGTGCTGCACACGAAGTTCTGGCGGTGGATGAGACGCCCAAGCACCCACTCGTTCATGGCTGGTGACAGCAGGAGAAGCGGACGGAAGAAAAGGCCAATCAACCGTGAATAATCGTAGGAGATATCGATATTATTGAGGACGAAGTTCATCACCAGCCGCTGGCGTTCCGTATCCTTCATACCCGGGTACCGGAGAACGCCGATGTCATACGTTTCAAGATGGTCCGTATATTTCTTCATCTGGTGAATCTCGATGCCGCCATAGGTTGCCTCCACAATCAACGGCCCAGCCAACAACAAGTCACCTTTTGGGTAAAAGACGAGAGCCGAATGATTCCAGTAACTGTCCGTCTGCCGCTGGATCATACGGGTAATCGGCCCGGTCCGCTTATGGAAGAGCAGAATATCCGCTGTTTGGAGGCGCGATTCTACGCCTGGCCACTCCGCAGCGAGTTCATCGGGGAACATATTCGTGGGGGTTGTAGATCCATAAGGACTTCTCGCTTTGGGCGATATCACCAGGCGTTGTCAGCTCCAGGAGTTCAATGGGCGACCACACCCCCTGCTTGAATACCACGCGCGGCTTCTTTTCCCAGTCCATGGCATCGTAAAAGGCTTTTTGGATGATGCTGCTGCAGGAAAACCGTTGGCGGGAAAGCACATGGACCCGGATGAACGGCACGAGCCAGGCGGTGAGCACGTCAAAGTAATGCCAGCGCCAGTACGGCGCATCCACGTTCATAAGCATGAACAACCGGACCCGGTCGCGCTCCTGCTTGGTAAGGGCCGTCACCCGCTTGATGCCCACGTCATACCGGTCGGGATCCCACAAGTACTTGTCCAGCCGGTGCAAGGCCACACCCCGCTCGCCCAACAGGCCGGCAAACGCCGGACGGATGGATTCCACGATCACGGAAAACCGCCGGCCTTGGCTCGTGTTTTTTGGATAGAGAATGAGCGCCGTATGGTCCCAATAGCTGCGCGTCACGGCTCGCAATGCTGCCCGGAACAGGCTCTTCTTGTGGCGGACAAACACAATATCCGAAGTCAGCAACTTCGGGAGCGATCCATTATGGACTTCCGACGGTGTCTGCCGAGCGTGTTCCCCCATTTACCATAGTATAGCAAAAACCGACGCGTTATGCGTCAGTACTCCCTGGTGATCAAACCACGAGATCGAAGTTCGGAAAGAAGAAAACGGGCAACCCGCTTGTTCCCCATATCGGTAAGATGCACCCAATCAGTCATCAGTTGCTCAATAGGATCCGGACTATCAGCAAACAAGCGCGTGCCATCAATAATATCCAGCGTACCCCGCTCAGCCATCACCACATCCCGAAATCGTGCGTACGCCTCACCATGCATATCGCCATGTCCTGGCGCCAAACGCGCGCGTACATCTTCCGGCACCGAATGCTGCAGTAATTCGGGCTGGAGCACTACGAATAAACGCCCGCCGGCGGCTGTTACGACCGTGTTCATGAGTCGCATGTTGGCTAGATAGGTACGAGCCGCTGCCTCGACGTACGACTGCCATGAGTCCTGCGGTTGTGACTTCATTCCCGCCTCATGGCTGCCGATTTCCAGACGCCGCAGGGGTCCTTCCAGGCGAGCCCGTAAGCGGTAAAGGAGTCGATCTGGGTGGAAACGAAATAGGATCAGGCTTCCTTGCATCAGCTGCCAGTCATGGATGATTTGGGACACATCATTGGAAATGGGCGACCAGTTGGGTAGAAAAGGCTGCAAGCTCTCGGCTTGAATGAGGGCAGAACTTGCATCGTTATATCCATTGAAAACGATTACTGTCTTAGGGTGATGGCCCACGACCTCCTGTTGAACACGGGACAATTCCTGGAAACTCAGCCAACCGTTGACTCCGGCATTTACGGCAAGGACTTCGGACTGGAGACTGTTCATCCAACCCGTAATTGTGTGATTATTTTGAGTACTCCCGTAACCGAATACAGTTGATCCGCCCACAACAAACAGAAGTTCCCGGCCGGCCAGATCAGACGGTCCAGGGCCCCGGTACCCATCCACACCAAACGTCACGGCCCGCGGCGTAGAGGACGGGAATTGCATGGGATCGTAGAGGTAGCCGTAGACCGGGTGGAAGACGTGGCAACAAGTTTGTCCGTAGACACTGCCAGCAAAAACACCATGCCGTTGTTCTTGAAATGCGAGATACGCTTCGCCTGCCACCGCCAGGGCCAGGATAACGAGAACGGAAACCATTAAAGACCATCGACTGATCGATCGGCCACGGTGGGTAGGCCAAGCGGCAGCTCCTGCCCCCAATAAGAGCACTGCCTCAAAGCCCAACACCAGGAGGACGTGCTCCCCGCTCAGATTCCTCCCTGGCGAACACCAGGCCACGAGGAACGGATTACACAATGCCGCACCGACCACATACACCAAACACCAACGCCGCCAAGACAGATGGCGGCGTACTGTGGTGAAGACACCCATGCTTCGTTGATTTTAGGCGACTTTCTTCGAAAACCCCTCAATCGCCTTCAGTATTTCCATGGGCAGGGTGAAGACCACGGTGTTCGACTGGTCCGACGAAATGTCGTTGATGGAGTTAAGCGTGCGCAGGTGGAGTGCGCCCGGTGCTTCGGCTAGGGTGCGGGCCGCCTGGGCCAAGTTCTGGGCGGCGATCACTTCGCCTTCGGAATTGATGATCACGGCCCGCTTTTCCCGCTCAGCTTCGGCCTGTTTGCCAATGGTCCGGACCATGCTTTCCGGCAGGTTGATGTCTTTCAATTCCACACCCGTCACTTCCACACCCCAGGCTAGCGTTGTTTCATCAACGACCTTTTCAATACGGTCAGAAATTTCGGTGCGCTTGGAAAGCAAGTCGTCCAAGGTCACTTCTCCGGCCACGTTGCGCATCACCGTCTGGGCCAGCTGGAACACGGCAAAGTCCACGTTCTGGACGTCTACGACCGCGACCTTCGGGTCAATGATCTTGAAATAGATAACGGCGTTCACTTTGACCGAGATGTTGTCTTTGGTAATGGCATCTTGGGGCGGCAAATCCAGCGTCTTCAGGCGGATGTCCACTTTGCGATAGCTCTGGAAAACCGGAATCCGGATGCGCCAGCCCGGCTGCATGATGCTATGCATGCGGCCCATCATGAACTTCACACCGCGTTCGTACTGGTTAATCTGCACTAAGCACGAAAGGAATACGACGGCTGCAATGATAACGAATGGGAGAAGCCACATACAGAATGAGTTGGGTTAAGACATCATGGTTTGGATGCAATGCAAGGCGCGGGGATGCGAGGCGTGAGACGTACTAAATGTACGTTGAGTGCCGAGCGGGGCCCCGCAACGACGCAGTGCGCCAAATCCATGGTGTCTAGTAATCCTTTAATTTTTCTACCCCCATGTGCTGACGTATACGTTCGAGCGACTTGGCTTCGATCTGGCGGATGCGTTCGCGAGTGACGTCGAACTCCTTGCCGACTTCTTCCAGGGTATGCGACACGCCGTCGGCCAAGCCGAAGCGCATTTCCAGGATTTTCTGTTCACGCGGCGACAAATCCTTGATGATGTCACGCACATAATCCTTGAGGAGCTGGAGTGCGGCGGCCCGGTCCGGCGTTACGTTCTTCACGTCCTCAATGAAGTCTTCAAGCGAGGAATCCTCATCATCTTCGCCGACCGGCGTTTCCAAGGACACCGTGTCTTGTGAGATCTTGATAATGTGGTGGATCTTGTCGATCTCTTCACCCATTTCCGCGGCAATTTCCTCGGGCAACGGTTCGCGGCCCAAGTCTTGGATGAGCTGACGTTCGATCTGTTGGAACCGGTTGATGGTTTCCACCATATGCACCGGAATGCGGATGGTGCGGGATTGGTCGGCCAAGGCACGGGTAATGGCTTGGCGGATCCACCAGGTGGCATAGGTGGAGAACTTATAGCCTTTGCGGTATTCGAACTTTTTGACCGCCCGGAACAAACCGATGTTCCCCTCTTGGATCAAGTCGAGGAGCGACAACTGTTTGCCCACGAATTTTTTGGCAATAGAGACGACCAACCGCAAGTTCGCTTCAATCAGGCGGCGTTCGGCTTCTTTGTCGTTCCGCTCCTTGCGCTTGGCGAGCGCGACCTCCTCTTCCTTGTTCAAAAGCGGAATCTTCCCGATTTCGCGCAGGTACATTTGGATGGAGTCCTGCGACAATTCCGCAAAATCAATCGGCTTGCGCTCTTCGGAGGTCATGCGGATCTTAGTGAGCGCGTCCACCCGTTCCTTCTGGCTCCCCAAAATGCCGCCAGTCATTTCCATGATCTGCACGCCGCCGCCTTCCAAACGATTGACCATCTCTTCGTAGAGCGGGATGTATTCCTCAATCTCGTTGAAGACATGCAGAAGCTCGCTCTCCGTGACAAAGCCCCGGGCGCGTCCTTTGCGGATCAACTCATCAACTGCTTCGGGCGACGGGGGCGTGGCCTTGACCCGGGCCGGTTTAAGTTGCGGCTTGTGCTGCTTGGCGTGCTTGCCCTTGGCGTGTTTGGGGCGGGCAGCGTGTTGCGGCTTGGCCTTTTTTACCGGCTTCTGCGGCTTGGCTTTTTTGGGCGTTGGTTTGTGTTTGGCCTTCTTGGTGTTCTTCGGCATAGAAACAACCGCCGCCATTAGGCAGCGTCATCGGTAAGCAGTGCTTGAAATTGCTGGCTGAGCTCGCGAAGCTGGGCATGGTCCCCGGCCGCTTCCGCAGAAGCAATGCGTCCGGCCAGCCGGGCGCGTTCGGCGCGCACAAAGGTCTGGCGGAGCGAGGCTGAGAGTCGCCGTACTTCGTCATCCGGCCGGACCTGCGCATCAGAGAGCGCTGCTTCCCCGCAGGCCACGACCCGGGCCAAGGCAATGCCAAGGCGTCCGGGGAGGGCGGGGGCTAACGGGTCGGGAACCGGTTTCTCGCCAGCAGCATAGCGCAGGATCATGTGCTTGTACAGCTCCTGGAGGTCGGGGTCGGCCACCATTTCCGGCCGGACCTGGACCATGACCTGCTGCAATTCCGCGGGTTTGAGGGTGACGATGCCAAGCAACCGTTCAGCGGTGCGGATGTCGCGGGTGGCGGCTAAGTGGATGGGTTGGCCGGAACGAGCCGCGGGCGCACCTGTTTTTGCCTGTGGCGCGCGTTGGAGCGCCCGACGCAACTCGGTTTCCGAGACACCCAAGCGGCGGCCCAGCTCCTGAAGCCAGTGGGTTTGCAAAATCGGGTCGCTGAGGAGCCGGATGCGTGGCAGGACCATCCGGCCGATGCGCGTTTTTTCTTCCGGCTTTGACAGGTCTGCGCCGCCAAACGCCCGCGCCATATACCACTCCATAACCGGCAGGCGCTGTTCTACGGCCCGCTTCCACACTGCCGGGTCAGCCCGTAACGCTTCGTCCGGATCCTTTCCCGCACCTTCGGGAATCTGAATGACACCCACATCCATACCTTCGGCTACTGCCAGGTCGATACCGCGCTCGGCCGCAACCAAGCCCGCCGCGTCCGCGTCAAAGGCCACCGCCATGTGTGTGGTGAAACGGCGGATGAGACTGATTTGTTCTACCGTAAAGGCCGTCCCAGAGACGGCGATCGTATTCGTAAAACCAAATTGGTGGCAGGAAATCACATCCATGTTGCCTTCCACCACAACCACCATGTCCTGTTTCTTCACATCCTGTCGAGCGCGGTCCAAGCCATAGAGCACCGCACTCTTTTTATACACCACTGTTTCTGGCGAGTTGATGTATTTGGGCTCATCTGGCGCATCCGTCAGTGTGCGGGCCGTAAAGCCGACCACGTTGCCGTGGACGTCGCGAATGGGGAAGACCAACCGATTACGGAAACGGTCGTAGGCATTACGCCCGGCTTGACCACCCCGATCTTTGGCAATCACAAGGCCTGCGGCGAGCAGTTCCTTCTCCCCAATCCCCTTTTGTGTAGCCGCAATCAAAAGCGCGTCCCAACTGTCTGGCGCATAGCCCAAACGGAAAGCAGCGCGCATGCCGTCGGAAATACCACGTGTCCCCACATATTCGCGGGCATGCTGGGCTTTGGAAGAGTCGGTGTAGTGTTTTTCAAAAAACTTAGTGGCGAATTCCAAAACATCAAAAAGACGCTGGCGTTCGCTCCGTTCCTCCTTCAAACGCGGCGTGCGGACAATTTGCACACCGGCCCGGTCGGCCAAGCGTTCCAGTGCTTCGGGAAAGGTCAGCCCTTCGCTCTTCATGAGGAAGGAAAAAATGTCGCCGCCTTCGCCGCAACCAAAGCAGTGCCAGCTCTGCCGCTCGCGGGAAACCGTAAAAGAGGGCGTCTTTTCCTGATGGAACGGACACCGGGCCTTCATGCTGTTGCTTCCGGCCCGCTGGAGCGGGATGTATTCGCCAATCAGCTCAACAACATCCACCCGTCGTTTGATTTCCTCAACATCGGTAGACA
>CAZQBA010000017.1:9729-16564 GCA_964591635.1 uncultured Gammaproteobacteria bacterium
CATCTCCGGCGCCACGTCGCTGCCGGAGAGAAGCAGTTTTTTGGTGTGATGGAGAAACCAGCTGGCCTGGGGTTCGCGCTCACTGAGGGCTGCGGCCGTTGCGGACAGGTCAACATCGCTTTTGGCTGCGCCCCGGTAGCCCCGATGGCCGTTCTTGGGATGGACGTAGACCATGAGCACAAATCCCTTGCTATAGGCGTAGTCGTCGGCACCATGCACATCGGTCGTGAGGCCGACACCTTTACCCCACGGTGTGTCGAATTCTTGGCGCTGTTCCCAATCCCGCTCCAAACGTACGTCGTTCTTGTAGGTGGTGAATGCGAGGTCGCACAATTGTTCACCAAAGGTGGTGAGCGTTCCCGAGTCACTGCCATGCAGGCGGAAGTAGGCGCGCAACTGTTCCGGCGGCAACCAGGGCCCGTGTTCGGTCAGCACCAATGGATCATGCGTGCTGGTATCCGCCTTGCGGACCCATTCGCTCAAATGATCGAGTGCTGCGCGGTCAGTTTCGTCCATGTTCGGCACTTCCGACCGGATATGCTTCCAGACCAAGGACGTGGCTGATTCCCCCACATCCCCCTTGTGCTCATCAAACTTGCCACGGCCAATACCAATCATCAGCGTATCATCGTCTTCTTGGTTCGGACTCGTAGCCGAGGCGAACTCCACCGCCGCGTCGTTCCAGCCCGGCAAAAAGCGCTTGATGAACCAGATGGCGCAGATGTCGTCCAGGTGCGGGCGCGGGTGGGTGATGAGACGTTTCATAGCATGGGGATTCGAATATCGAATATGGAATTTCGAAGTTCTGTAACGATTATCCGCCGAACAGACGGCTGAAAAATCCTTTTGGTTTTTCTTCCTGGTCGGGGCGGGATAACCCCGCCCCTACGTCCTTCATTGCTAATGCAATGCCCTTCAAACGCGTGGCTTCGCGTTCTACGGCCGCACCGTCGTATTCGCCACCGTGCGCCGCACTGCCTTCATAGCTCGGTTTCTTTTGGTCCAAATGAAGGTTCACGATAAACCCCGCTGCCCCCTCCTCTACATAGGCGTGGTAGCGCGGGTAAAAATCCGGCCCCAACCGCTTGACCCAGGATTCTTGCGTGGCGTGCTGGTCGCGATGATCGGCGTAACTCGCCTTCCGCAAAAACTCACGGGGGGTGACAGGGAGTTTTGCAAAGGCAATACGCATATTAATCGGAGTATTGAACGAGCGATTCCTTGAACTGGATATAGGTGTCCCGCCAGGCGGCGTAGGTTGCTTGGTCTTTGTACTTAATACCAAAGGCGTGCAACAGCCAGCTCCCTTCGTTCTCATCACGAATCACCACGTACGAACGGGTGTATGAGCGGTCTTTGGCTGCTACGGTGACCCATCGGGTGGTGATGTCGCCTTTCGTTGCCGTTTTTTCTTCTACCAGACGCTCTGTTGTCGGATTGAGGTCGAGATCAACCGCCGGATCGCCGCCCCACTGTGGGGAGAAAACATAGAACTCAATTGCCCCATCAGCTGAGGCAAAAAAGGCGCTGTCGCACCGGCCGCTCGAAAGGCAGCCGGCCCGGCCCGGACGCGCCGTGAACGAATCAGGATACTCAATGTCGAACCAGGGGCCGGAATACGTGGCGAAGGTGACGGGTTCTGGGGCAGGACCGGCAGTATCTACCACAACCGCTACCTCGGGTGACGGATCGTTGAGGTCTGGACGGATCTGGCGGACTTCCGGCGCAGGGCCGGCAACCGGCGCTGGCGTGGTTCGCGCACAACCAAAACCAAAAAGGATGAGTCCGGCTGCTGCTATGAAGGAAAGTCGTTGCATACGTACAGCATATAGGATGAATACCAGACCGACCACATCACACCATTGGCGGAGAGGGAGAGATTCCCCCGCTCGGCGGGGTCCCGCTGCGCGGGAGAACTCTCGATGCTTCTCACACGCAGAGCGGAGAGGGCGAGATTCGAACTCGCGGTCCCTTGCGGGACACTCGCTTTCCAAGCGAGCGCACTAGACCGCTATGCGACCTCTCCGCTCTGCGTACGACGAATTGGTTCGATTGGCAGACCCAACAACTTTTTGAACAATACACCTCCTTTATACAACTTGATTTCTCGTTCCCGTTTCATAGCATCAGACCGAGTCTGATATTGCTCACTCTGCACCAATCTCCAAGGTATTCCACTAGAGGTCGTGCGGACACGTCCGGCATTATGTAACACCAAACGACCAACAATATTCTCCGACTGACCGATGTAATACCGACCCGTCTTTTGACTTTGAAGAATATAGACAGTGTACATCCTGCGAGTAAAAAAGAAGCCCGGCGCGATGCCGAGCATAGGGTACGGTTTTGTGGGCTTTTGAGCAAGACCAGCTCACCCCGCGGTGAGTGGCATGGGCAGCCTCACAGGCTCCGGCCAAACCGTGTACGGTTTCCAGTCGCGCATCCGATTGGCGAACTCGATGTCTCCGCCATGCAAGGCGTCAACGTATATCTGATGCGAGAATCGAGGATTGGTGACCAGATGCGCACACAACCAATGCGCTAGCCGGTCACGTTGAGCGAGACAGACCTTGAGACGGTCTTCCTCGAAGCGCATGTTCATGACCGCCGTCACCCGGACGAGTAAATGGGTCTCGGGATGGATGGCTAAGGCCACGAGCTTGCGTTGGTCCACCAGATGCGACACGGCCAACGCCTGGACATACGGGTCGGCGGCTGTCTGCACCAACTTCCAATAACCGGACGGCATGAGTCGGAATTCCCGGAGCAGGAAACTGGCCTCCGCCCGGCGCTCCTGCGTGTTACACACGTAGTCCCGCAGCGCGAAGAAATGCTCCTGGTTCATGATCGGCGGCTTCGTCCTGCCCGGATCGCGATACGGAATCTGATTCCGTCGTATTCTTCCCATATCTCCTCCTGCCTCGCTTGTATCACTTTTGGGCGAAGGCGTCAAAGATCATGGCATCGGTCATGAGTTCGACGGGGGCTCGGTCGTCGGTGAGAACACGGCCAGAGGTGTCGACGGGAACGCGCCAGTCGAGAACATTGCGATAGATGTCTTGGAGGATCGCGGGAACCCGACTAGCTGCTCCTTCCCAGTCGATCGCTGACGAGCTGGCCACAATCACCCGGTTCCAACTGTCCGGCACCACATAACCTTCGACCTCGGAAAAAGCGGATCCTATTGTCGCACTCATGGCAACAAACAAGGGCGAATCCGGACGTGGGGCATTGATGTTGGCAACGACGACGCCGCCCGGAGCCAGGTGGTCGCGGACTAAGGCGTAAAACTCCGCCGTGGCAAGGTGGGGCGGAATGTAGAGCTGATTGGCGTAGGCATCTACCAAAATCAAATCGTACTTTTCCGATGAGCGTTCCAGGAATGTGCGCGCATCTTCCACCACGACTTCTATGTCGTCCTGTAGCCGACCTAGAGAAAAGTACCGCTCCCCCATTTCCACCACGGCCGGGTCAATTTCCACACCCGTCACGGAAACAGCTCCAGGCGGTCGCGTCTCCACTATCCCCCGGGCAATAGTGCCGGCAGCCAATCCTAAAATCAGGACCCGCGGCTTTTCCGCGGGCGAAAGGTTGGGTAACGGTAGGACCGTGTCCCAGTAGCGGCCGCTCAAGGCTGAGTCAGCCCGTTCGGCACTTTGGTCAGCCAGGGCTTCGTTGAACCTGAGGACGCGTAGGCCGTGTTGTTCTAACACCTGGATGTACTGGTAGGCGCTCTCTTTTTCCGCCAACTGGCCCGGCGCGGCATGCACGGGAAAGCGTATGATAAGCGGCAAAGCCAGGAATACGACGAGCGCGGTTGCACCCTTCATACCGAACCAACCGATGGCGACCGTTGCAAGTAAGATAGCCGCGAACAGAAAGACAGTCGCCCGGGTGCCGATCCAGGGAATGAGAAGGAGGACGGGCAAAAAGGTGCCGAGCAAACTGCCGACCGTAGAAAGGGCGAACACCCCGCCGGCGGTTTGACCGACGTGATGTGGGGACGAGGTTCCGGTATCCAGGGACTGGGGTTGAACGGCGAGCAGGCGGATCAAAAATGGGCTGGTCATGCCCATGAGCGTGATAGGCACGGAGAACAACACAAGCAGGACGGCAAACGATCCAACGATGATGATGCCTGCACCACTGGTCTGAAGCAATTCCAAGACGACGAAGCGTGAGAGAGGTGCCACCAGAAGCGGAATAAGAGCGGCCCAACCACCAGCTGCTGCCAAAATGCCGAGCAGCACCCGCAGGCGGGGCGCTGTATCGGCCAGCTTTCCCCCAACCCAATACCCCACCGACAAGGCCGCTAGAATCATGCCAATCACGTTGGCCCATACAAAAAGCGACGTCCCAAAGTAGGGCGCCACCAACCGAGAAGCCGACATCTCAATGGCCATCACGCTCATGCCCGAGACAAAGGCCACGACCCACAGGTACCACGTCTGTTTCATCAGCGGCGGGAAGAAATGGAAAGCGGCGATTGCGGCGGCGATGTACACGCGCCTCCGCATGACCCACCTACCGCCAGAGACAAGCCCGTTGCTGTGCAGTGCGCGAACCAGCGGCCGCACCAGAGGAGCGTTCCGGGCGTGACTGATGCCCAGACCCGGGCACCACCTAAGACCAAGAGGATGGAGAAGGCCAGAGCCGGCAAAAGCGAGCGCTTCATGCGCGAGAGTTCGGACACAAAGGCCGCGGCCGCATGCTGGCCAAAGTCGGCATGGATGGAGCGCATCAGCCGGGCACCTAAACCAGAAAAGAATTCGGCTTGAGAAATAGCCGGGGCATAGACATACGCTCCCCCCTCTTCCCGACGGGTCAACAACCCTTTTTCAGCCAACCGACACATCACGGTCATAACCGTGGTGTAGGCCACACCATGGGAGTGCTGAAGGGCCCGATGCACCTCGCGCACGGTCACATCCTCACCCTTCCAAACAATGTTCATGACATCTTTTTCCAGGTCCCCCAGGAGTTTCATACCTCAATAGATTACTACAACCCGTAGCAAGGAGCTAGTGGTTCGCTGTTGCCCGAACACTCTGCAAGGCAGCTAATGCATTTTCAGGTTGATTTGAAGGAAAAATCATCACTGCCTCATTTTGTAACTGCACAACGAGGGCCGAGCCAGCCCGCACTTCATATTGGCGAGGTAGCCGCCCCGGAGCGTTGAGTTTGTCGCGATACGGGCGTACTTCCTCCGTCTTTTGCCCTGCCCGCGGCATAAGGCTGACATATGCTCCTCGTTTTTTTACATATGTATCGCACGCAATCGCGCTTTTAATATGTGCGATGCCTATGCGTGTTTCATTCTTTTCTTCTCGATAGACAATCTCCTGGGCGGTCATGAATAAATTCGCCTTTTTCGGCCGAGCTCTCCAGGCTACAGAAATAAAAATCGGAATACAGAGCATGAGCCCAATCATCTTTCCAATAACATCTTTAACACCGAGACCTATACCGACGAGAGCCCCCATCATAATGAGGAGCTGAACAACAAAAACTATTTTTTCCGACCAATGGAGATGCACCTGCTCTTCGTAGATGTGACTATCCATACAAATCACTTTTGAACAACTGCGCTACCATGTGCCAAGCGCACATCTGGGCCGAGCAATGCTCCGGCCGCCACCCGACGCAGATCGAGTTCGGACGAACGGTAGGCGCGGAACCCTTCTTTTTGCACGTCCACGAAGTAGTTGTTGGGGCCAACCAGAAAGCCGTAGCGGCCATGACTGTCGGTGACCTGTGTTTCCAAAAGGCGGTTGTAGGTGCTTTCAAAGACACGGACCACGGCGCCCGGCACCGGCTTTCCGGTTTGCGCGTCACGGACCACGCCATAGCCGCGCCGAGCCCGTTTTTGTGCGGCCAGGAAGACCGCTCCGAACAGGGCCACCTGCACGCCGGCCAGGATGATATTGGTTCGGGTCGGCACAATGAACGTGGCGAGGAGCGACAAGGCTGGCCCGGCCACGGCCACCCCAGCTTGAAGCCGCCGGGCCCACACGCCGAATGCCAGGCGGGCCGAGGAGGTAGCGTGCTGTTCCGGGTCAACGGGAATGTTCTTCCCAAACCGGCCGTCTGCCCCCACGGTGACGCGGCTCTTGATGGCCACGTCGGCATATACGGCATCTCGCGGCGCCTGCATGAATTGGGTGGGGTGCCGGAATCCCGCCTTTTGGATCTCCAAAGTGTAGGTCCCCGGTGGCGCCGAGAAGAGGTAACGGCCGGCCCGGTCGGTCACTTTGGTTTGGACGACACGGCCGGTTGCAGGGTCCTTCAGACGGACAATTGCCAAATCCACCGGCATCTTGGTGAGCACGTTGTAAATGACGCCGTACCCGCTCCGACGGCGGCGGTAGAACAAGAGGACCGGTTGAGTGAGGAGAAGGCCGAAGAACTGGACGATCGGCAAGGCCACGCCAGCGGTTGCCAGTGCTCCTGCGGCTGTAGCCACAGCCAGGACAGGAACGCCGCCCCGCGCTGCCTGCTGCACAGCCGGCGCCTCAGCGACCTGGCCGACGGCGGCAAAGGCACTACTCAACGCGCCCGGTGCAGACACGGTGAATGTCCGTCGGACTTCCGGCGACAGGTTCCCGGCCCGGTCTGCGACCCGCACAGAAAGGCTGTGCTCGCCCGGTTCCAGGACGGCCGCGATGTCCTCCTGCCAACCGCCGCCGCTCGTTGCAAACGTAAAGTACTGGGGTTCACTTTCTACCCGGACATCGACCCGGCTGGTATCGGGAGGCAAATCAGCCGCCAGACGCAGGCGGACGCTGCCCGTGGCATCGGGTACCGGGAAGATGCCTGGAAAATTGATTCGGACCTG
>CAZQBA010000018.1:0-8119 GCA_964591635.1 uncultured Gammaproteobacteria bacterium
GATGCGCCGGAGATGGGCGGGGAACGAACGACTCCGATAGCTGAGTCGTATGTGGAAAAAGTGCGCAGCCTCTGCCCCCAATCAGGTACCGGGCTGAAGGTGGTGATTGATGCCGGGAACGGGATGGCCGGCGCGATTTTGCCACAACTCTTGGCAGGCACGCCGCACACGGTGACGCCGCTCTACTACGAACTGGACGGCACCTTCCCAAACCACGAAGCCAACCCGCTCAAAGAGGAAACGCTCGCCGTGTTGCAGCGCACCGTGCGTGAACAGGGCGCAGCACTGGGCGTTGCCTACGATGGCGATGCCGACCGCATTGGTCTGGTAGACGAAACCGGCCAACCCATCGCCGCCGACTTGCTCACGGCGCTTCTTGTTCCCGAATTATTGCGCCGCCATCCCAAAAGCTCGGTCCTCTACGATGTGCGCTGCTCGCGCGTGGTCCGCGAAGAAATTGAGAAACACGGTGGCAAGCCGGTGATGACCCGCGTCGGCCACGCCCACATCAAGCGCACGCTGCGCGAAGAAGGCGGTTCTTTTGGTGGCGAACTGTCCGGCCACTTTTACTTCCAGGATTTCTTTGGCGTGGAATGTTCGGACTATGTGCTATTCCTGGTGCTGGACCTGCTCGGCACGAGTCATCAGCCGCTCTCCGAATTGGTCGCGCCCCTGCGCCGCTACGCCCAATCCGGCGAAATCAACTTCAAGGTGCGTGACACGGGTGCGGCCGTGGATGCAGTGCGGGAGGCGTGCGCGCCACAGGCAACCAACGTGTCGGAAATAGACGGCTTGCGCATGGACTATACCGACGGCTGGATTTCGGTGCGCGCTTCCAACACCGAACCGGTGTTGCGTCTCAACGTGGAAGGGGACACGACAGAAGTGATGACCCAGAAGCGCGATCGAGTGGTCGAGCTGTTGAAGACACATGTCGCCTAAACTGGGGCCGCTTGGCGTGTTTGATTCTGGTTTGGGCGGGCTGACGGTCTTAAAGGCTATCCACACTCATCTCCCCCAACTCTCGACGACTTACCTCGGCGACAACGGTCGTGCGCCGTACGGCAGCCGCAGTCCGGAAGACATTTTTGCGTACACCCGCCAGGCGGTGGAATGGCTATGGAATGCTGGTTGCCCGCTCGTTATTGTGGCCTGCAACACCGCATCGGCCCAAGCATTGCGCCGTATCCAGCAGGACGTATTACCCGCATCGTATCCGAATGAACGGGTGCTGGGCGTGGTCCGTCCGGGAGCCGAAGCATTAGCCAATCAGAGCACGAGCAAACACGTCGGCGTCTTCGGCACACACGCCACTATGACGAGCCACGCCTACCAAGCCGAGCTCACGCATCTGGATCTGGCCGTCCATGTGACGGAAATCGCGATTCCGGATTTGGCCGGGTATGTGGAAGCGGGGGAGGAACAAAGCACCGCGGCTCATGCGGCAGTTGCGGCGGCCTGCGCAGCCATGATCGCAGCAGATCACCACATAGATACGGTACTTTTAGGTTGCACACACTTTGCTTTTGTGACCGAGTTGTTTGCGGCCGGATTGCCCGGCGTGCGCGTCCTCACCCAAGAAGCACTCGTTGCCGACGCTCTCGCAAGCTATCTGGTGCGCCATCCAGGCCTGGCGGACCGTCTGGAGCAGCGGGCCGAAAGGCGGTACTATACGACCGGCAGCGTGGCCGACGTCTCGGGCCACGCCAGCCGTTTTTTCGGTGCCCCAGCAACCTTTCTCCCTCTGACTTTTTCTCCATGATGACACTCCTCATATTCCTGGTCGTCCTTTCGCTCCTGGTGCTGGTCCATGAGTGCGGCCACTTTTTTTTGGCACGGCTCTTCAAGGTCCGCGTGGATGAATTCGGTTTTGGTTTTCCGCCGCGGTTGTTTGGCGTGAAGCGGGGTGGGACGGACTATACGGTGAACCTCATCCCGCTCGGCGGGTTCGTGCGTCTGGCGGGGGAGCAGGGCGAAGAGCGGGGGAGTCACGCCTTTGCCAGCAAGCCGGTGTGGCAGCGCCTGATTATTTTGGCCGGCGGCGTGGGCATGAACGTGCTGCTTGCCTGGTTCCTGTTCACTGTGGGCGGCATGATTGGCATGCCCCGGGCATTGGATGGCATTCCGGCCGGCGCCCGGGTGCGTGACCAGGCCGTGACTATTATGGATGTGCTGCCCCAGAGCCCGGCGGCTGAAGCAGGCATCACGCCCGGAGATGCAGTGGTGGCGGTGGACGGACAGGGGGCGGCAACGGTGGATGGCGTCCAACAGGTGCTTCGGGCCGGTGGCCCGCGTGATGTGCTTTTTTCCATGAAACGGGGTGCTGAGGTGCGGGAGGTGGTTGTCCATGCCCGCGTGCTTCCAGAAACCGGCAGCGTGGGCATTGGCGTGGCCTTGGTGGAAACCGGCGTGGTCTCCTTCCCGTGGCACGTGGCTCCGTGGCGTGGTGCCGAAATGACCTGGTATTCCTTGCGGGCCATTGTGGAAGCGTTCGCTGATCTTATCCGCCAGTTTGTGACCGGCGGTGGGGTGAATGCCGATGTGGCCGGGCCGGTGGGGATTGCGGTCACCACTGGTCGCGTAGCCAAGCTCGGCTTCGTCTATCTCTTGCAATTCACGGCCTTGCTCTCGCTCAACCTGGCCATCGTCAACATCTTGCCGTTCCCGGCCCTGGATGGCGGCCGGGCCTTGTTCGTCCTGGTGGAAAAAATCCGTCGCAAGCCCATGCAAGGCCACGTGGAAGGCTGGATCCATCAGGCCGGATTCCTTATCTTGATCGGCCTCGTCGTAGTCGTCACCGTGGCCGATGTCCGGCGTTTCGGCGGGGCGTTGTGGGCGGGCGTCACTTCGGTGTTTGGCGGCTGATTGCCACACCTCCCGTTTTTCCGTAGACTTCCGCCATATGGCTTTTGGGGCAGATTGGGACCGCATTCGCGCACAGGTGCTCGATGAAATCCGCGCAGCCGATTCTCCGGCAGCGTTGGAGCGCGTGCGCGTGCAGGCCCTGGGTCGCAAGGGCAGTCTGACCCAGCTCCTCAAATCCGTTTCCGAGCTGCCAGAAAAAGAGCGGCCCAAGGCCGGCCAAAAGGCAAACGAGCTCAAGTTGGAATTGGATGCGGCATTGGACCGGGCGGAGCAGGAATTGCAGTTGCAGGCTTCTTCACAAATTGCTCAAACCGAATCCTTGGATGTGACCTTGCCCGGAACGCGCGTGCCGGCCGGCCACACGCATCTCACGAGCCAAGCCATTGGTACCATCACCGACTTGTTTCGCCGCGTCGGTTTCACGCGCGTCCGCTACCCAGAAGTAGATTACGATTGGTTTGCCTTTGAAGCGCTGAACATGCCGCCGGACCATCCGGCCCGTGATGAATGGGAAACGTTTTTTGTGGATTTGCCGCCGGCCGAAAAAGGCCGCGTGGTCTTAACCCCGCATACCTCCAACGGCCAGATCCACGAACTGATGCGCGGCACGCCGCCCATCCGGATGATCAACATTTCCAAGTGCTACCGCCGGCAGTCGGACGTCACCCACGTGCCCATGTTCCACCAGTTCGAAGGGCTCGTCGTAGACAAAGGGATTTCCGTGGTCCATTTGAAGGGTGTTCTGGATTATTTTGCCCGGTCCTACTTTGGCCCGGAGCGTCGCACGCGGCTCCGCCCCTTCCACTTCCGTTTCACGGAGCCAAGTTTTGAAGTGGACGTGTCGTGCGGGCTGTGCGGTGGCACGGGCACCCAAGAAAGTGGAGAGCGTTGCCGGATGTGCAAGGAAGGCTGGCTGGAATTGGGCGGGGCAGGTATGGTCCACCCCAATGTCCTCAAAGCTACGGGCGTTGATCCGGAACAGTGGGGCGGCTTTGCCTTTGGATGGGGCGTGGAGCGCACGGCCATGATGCGGGCCGGCCTCAAGATCGACGACATCCGCGTCTTGTACAAGAACGAGTTATCGTTCTTGCAGCAACTGTAATATGGTAAACGTCCTTCTCATTTTTTGCGCGCAGCTGGTCTACTCGGCCGCGGATTTGGGACAACGGGTCTTGGCTGTGAAATACGGCTACGGCTGGCACTTACTCACAAAGCCACTCTTTCTTCTGATTTTAGCAGTACCGGCTTTGGGGCTCATGCTCCAAATCTTCGTCTTGTCCCGCTATGAGGTGTCTAAGACCATTACCCTCTTGGGTATTTTCGCCGTGACCATCACCCCCATCATGGGTGTGCTCCTCTTAAAAGAACGCTTTACGCCTTTGAACTGGGTTGGCGTGGGCTTTGCCGTCATTGCCATCTTCTTGGTGTCTTCCCGCACATGAACCTCCGCGTTTCTTACAACTGGCTCAAGGAATTCGTTCCCACCGACCTCTCGGCCGAAGATTGCGCTCGGCAGGTGTCCTTGTCCGGCCCGGCCGTGGAACGCCTGTACCCGCAAGCCCCAGCCTTGAACGGTATTGTCGTTGGTCGTATTTCGGAAATTCGGCCGCATCCCAACGCCGACAAGCTGCGTATCACGCTTGTTGATGTGGGCAAGGAGATGCTGGAGATTGTCTGCGGCGGCACGAACCCGGCGATTGGCCAGCGGGTGGCCGTGGCCAAGATTGGCAGCAGCGTGCGCTGGCATGGCGAAGGTGAGCCCGTGGTACTGGCAGAAGCGGAGATTCGTGGCGTGAAAAGCTTTGGCATGATTGCCGCGGCAAACGAAGTGGGGTTGGCTGATGTGTTCCCACATGCCGAACGGGAAATTCTCGACCTCGGGTTTTTGGAGAAGGCAGAACCCGGCACGGCACTTGCCGAAGCGCTGCAATTGAACGACACGGTGTTCGACATGGAAGTGACCACCAACCGGCCCGACGCCATGGGGGTGGCGGGCATGGCGCGCGAAATGGCGGCGATTTTGGGCGTCCGTTTTTCGGAAAAAATGCTTACCGACCGCACCCGGGCGCCGAAGACACCAAGCAAAGACACCTTTCCATTAGACATCCGCGTGGAATCATCCGAACTGTGCCCGCGGTACCAGGCGGTGGTGGTGCATGGCGTGCAGGTGGGGCCGTCGCCCTGGTGGATGCGCCAGCGGTTGGTCCAGGCTGGCATCCGTCCTATTTCCAACGTCGTGGACATTACCAACTACGTGATGTTGGAGTTGGGTCAGCCGCTCCACGCGTTCAATTACCACGCCCTTGGTGAGGGCCGCATTGTCGTCCGACGGGCACAACCCGGAGAAAAGCTCCAGCTCCTTGATGGAACCGAGCGGCGTTTTACGGGTGAAGAGTTGGTGATTGCCGATGGCGCAGTGCCCATCGCCGTGGCCGGAGTGATGGGTGGCGCGACGAGCGGCATTACGGATGCCACTACCACAGTGGTGTTGGAGGCAGCGACGTTTGATCCCGTGGGGGTGCGCCGCACCGCGCGCGCGTTGAACCTCCAGACCGACGCATCACTTCGTTTTGAAAAAGGACTGTCCACGGAAGGCACGTCTGGTGCTTTGCATCGGGCTGCTGCGCTCTTAGTGGAATACGCCGGCGCAAAAATGGCGAGCGGTATAAAGGATGTGCGGGCGAGCGCCTATGCCCCGCGTGTTTTCCCGTTCCGGCCCGCCCAGGCTGCGGCTTTGATCGGCGTCTCAATTCCGGCAGCTAAGCAGATTTCCATTTTGAAGAGTCTTGGTTTTGATGTCTCCGGCCGCGGGGCCAACCTGGATGTGACTGTTCCCTGGTGGCGCGACCATGATATTGAAGGCGAACGTGACTTCACCGAAGAAGTTGCTCGCTTGTGGGGCTACCACAACCTACCGTCTGATCTGCCACCGGGCGTGCCGCCGTTGCGGAGCGAAGATCCAACAGTTCTGTTGGAAGATCGTTTGCGTCAGTTGCTCGCAGGCGCGGGTTTGACCGAAGCCATGAGCTATTCGTTCGTGTCTGCCGACCTGCGCAGCCGTGCGTCCATGGCCACGGCGCCAGCTATTGCCATTCAGAATCCACTCAACCAGGACCTTGGTCTGTTGCGGACCGATTTGCTCCCATCTCTCCTGCAAGTCGTAGCGGAGCAGCACAACGTCTATCCCTCTGGTGCCTTGTTTGAAGTTGCCAACGTCTACTTGCCGCGTGGTGATGATCTGCCGGAAGAACAAGCGCGCTGTGTGCTGGTGGCCTGGGAGCCAGGCGTGGCTGGTGAACCATTCTTCCGTACCAAAGGCATTGCCGCGCACCTGCTCGGCTCCGTGTGCGACCACTGGGATTTTACTGGCACCGCGGCCTTTCCCAAGTCGAGCCATCCAGGTCGGCGTTTGGGGGTACAGGTAGGGGAGCAGCAGGCTGGGTATGTGGCGGAAATCCATCCGGACGTCTTGCGTCGTTTTGGCATTGGCGTGCGGGTGGCGGTGTGTGAACTGTCCTTGAGCGCACTCCTCGCTTCACCGCGGACGGTGCAATATGTGCCGACCCCGGCCTTCCCTGCGGTCAAACGCGATGTAGCAATCGTCTGTGATCAAGCCGTGCCCCATGCCCGCATACAAGAAACCATACGTGGCGCCCATCCGCTCGTCGCATCGGCTGAACTCTTCGACGTCTTTATGGGCGCAAGCGTGCCCAAAGGAAAGAAGGCCATGGCTTACCACGTTTCCTACCGCGCCACAGACCACACCCTCACCGGAGATGAGGCAGCGGCTGCGCACAGCGCGGTTGTGGATAGTCTCACGACAAAAATCGGCGCGTCCTTGCGGGAATGATGCTATACTAAATCACGGAGAAGGCTTCCCGGTTTGCTCGTATGATTGTAGAAACGTCGAAGGATGTATTTTGGCTGGCACTGTCGTTCGCCATCCTGCTCGTCTCCATTTTTTTATCGTGGATGATGTATTACATCATCCTGATGCTCAAGGACATCCGCATGATGGTGAGCGACACCCGTGACCGGATGAACCGAATTGAGCAGTTTGTCACGGATTTTGCGGCCAAGGCGGAAACACTCTTCGGCTTAGTGCCGATTGTCGGCGAAGGGGTGAAGACGGCCATGGGCTACATCATGGACCGGCGCGAAGAAAAGAAGCAACGGAAAGCGTCCTAAGTCATTCAGATATTGTTATGGCGAAGTTCGAATATGCAACGATGGAATGGCTGTGGGACATCGGAACGATGCGTGTGGATACGCCCGCGGGCCTGCAAGAGGGGAAGGGAACGTACCCCGAAGTCGTCAAACAACTGACGGCATTAGGCGCCGAAGGCTGGGAAGTCTGCGCCTGCGTGGCCGCGGCCAACTGGTTATTCTGGACGTTCAAGCGGTCCCAATAAGGTAGTGAAGGCACGCAAGAAAAAACCGTCCCGCAGTGCGGGACGGTTTTTTGCTTCTTTTAGGCCTGTCGGACGGCTTGGGTATCTTGATGGGTGAAGATCGCTTTCCGTTCCAGTGTTTTGCACAATACCGTGAATTTGGCATTGGTGTCGGTCCGCAGCCGGGCCACATCATCTTTGGTTGCCATGGTCCGGTGGATCTCATCAAATTGTGGGATGATTGTATCTTGGATGAGGGACGCGACACCGACTAGAATGCGCTCTTCCATGGATGTGAGTTTTTGGTCGATCCGTCCTTCCATGGAGTAAAGTTTTCCATCCATACGCTCTTCGAGAGAAGACAGCTTCCCGTCGATGCGTTCTTCCATCGCTGACAGCTTTCCATCCATTCGTGCCTCCATGGTGCTGAATTTTTTATCCATCTTTTCTTCCAAGGATAAAAACTTGGCATCCGTGCGTTTTTCGGAGGCCGCCAGCCGGGAATCCATGATTTCGCCGATGTCTTGCAGGTCTTTTTTGTCCAACATATAACCGTGAATAACGGTGCGATTCGGTTAGTATAACACACGGCAGTTGGGCAGGTGTTTGTCAAGGATGAGGCTGTGGATAGGTTGAAGATTGCGGAGATTGCGGAGGATGGGGAGCAAAAGAGGGAGACGGGTTCGATTCCCGTTACCCGCTTGTGTTAGACCACCGCTCCAAAGGCGGTGGTTTGGCTTCATTGAGCGGAGTTGGGAACGGCCCGAATTGCGCGGAATTGGCATCGACGTGGCCGCGTGACCACGGGTTGCCCAAAGTTCCGGGCTCGAGGAGTTGGACGGTGCGGCGCAACGTTTCCTCAC
>CAZQBA010000018.1:8219-11366 GCA_964591635.1 uncultured Gammaproteobacteria bacterium
CACTGTCGTTGAAGTTGCTGCTTTCGGGGTCATTCTCCCACTCCATCGGGAGTCCAAGAAGGGGCCGGAGTGCGAGGAACGATCTGCCGTATGAGCGAATCGTTGCTTGCCCAGAGTGCTTCCAAGGCCGACGATTGGCACCGGAGCCTAATCCGAGTGACTACGAACAGGGAGTTGTCGAGCGCGATGACAATGTCGCCACGCGCACTCCGGAGCGACTCGCTGTCGAGGTAGTCGACTCGCGCGAGGACGTCGTCCGGGAGTGTCGCGGCCAGACGATTCGGAGCGGTTCCGGCTGCACTGGTTGGCGTCGGGATAGCTACCCCCCCAAGGATATCCGGCAGGACGATCGTAACGCTGGAAACTGCAGTGTCGTGGGGCAATGTCGAGAGGAGGCGAGTTACCTCCTCTATCCGTGCCGGCGTCTGGAACTCGATTACCGCGTCGATTGGCGAAGAGGTTGTGGCGGTGGCTCTCCGGAGTTGTCCGTAGAGAAAGAGTCGCTGGGCGTCTTCGTCGTTAGCGGGCGTTGCACACGATCCGGTTCGGTAGTCAAAGAATTGGCTATCGCGTTGAACGCCGTCGCCGCAGCGAGATTCTGTCACTCTGTTAGTGCCGCAGGCGGCAGCTAACATGACGACCGTTGCCGAGAGCAGGATGGCGCTCATCCTGGCGGGTGGGGCGGGCTGGTAGCCGGTGCTCTCGATTGTCGGGCGATGGTTGGGCATGTGTTCGAAAAAGTGGACGGAGCTATAAAACTATCATCTAGCGGCAGTCACCTTCAAGGGAGCGGAGCGGAGAAAGAGCAGCGGCCGGGTGAGACGGTCAAGCCCGGCGGTTCCGGCGCGGCACTTGTTCACGAAGGAGTGCCGTTTCCCTCCCTTACGCCCCCCCACCCCCTTCGGTACCCTGCCTCAGAGCCCAGCTCACCGCTCTGTGACAACCCGCCGAAGGAGGAACCCGTGGCACCCGCCCGAAACGGCGCTGGGGAGAACCCACTCATCAAGCGCCTGCCCATCAAGGACTCGTCCGGCCGCGTGGTCGGCGAGAAGGAAGTCATCGCATACCGCGGTCTGCTCGAGCTCGTGCATCGAGAGCGCGTCTCGCTCCTCGTCACGAAGCTCGTCCAGGCCCCGACCGAGGACAACGGCCATACGGCTATCGTCCACGCCCGCATCCGCACGTTGCTGAACGGCGCCTGATCGGTGTTCCTCGCCGGGCCGACCCGGCGCGGTCGTAGTCGCACGCCCTGACGGGCATCGGCGATCGAGCGATTCGCGGCTTCGACGGTGTGCTGGTCGTGCCCGAAATTCCATGACACGGAGTTCGACGACGCAGCGTCCGCGCGATTCGGCGAGCCGCCCGTAGCCGGGATGAGCGCCCGCACACAACGTCCTCGCGTGGGAATCCTGCGGCATCGAACGTTCGAGCGTCGTGCTTTTCTGGATGCCGTTCTCGATCCCCGACGACGAACCCCCCGTTGCCCGGGTTCACCACGCGCGCCGAGGTCAGCCGCGAGATTGCGCGCGACGCCAAGCGGCTCGTGCTCGGCCTGCCGTCGGGTGCGCGCTCGTCGAGCCACATTCGCTATCACGCGCACCATGCCGTGATCCACGCGTCGCTCGACGACACGATCGAAGCGTCTTCTCAACCGGTGACCTCAAGGTGCGAGGCTGGAGCGCGCTCGAACGCGCGGTCCGCGGCGATCGAGATCACGCTGCAGGCGCCCGGCTCGGTGACGGAGAGATCGATATCAGCCGTACGGACAGACGGGTCCTAAAAAAGAAGAAGCCGAGCGTCATCACTCGGCCTCGCGGTCACGTTCCCGGCGCGCGCGCACCAAACGAACGACGTCTGGCGACAGGGGGTCCAAGAATCCGGGCGTCGACTTTGCCCCGAAGGAGGACCGTCAACGCAGCTCTTGCGCGAGAGAGATCTTGCTCGGTCCAGCCCAGATCTGACGCGAGCTGCACTGGGTCTGACGCCGCGTACGCGACGAGCTGCCCCGCCGTGTGCAGATGACGGCGCTGCAAGACGGCACTCACACTCGTGGGGACCGCCAGACGATCGCCTTCGATCGCAGCTCCGAAATCGCCTCGATGCGTTGTGAGGGAATCGGCTGAGATGATCTGTAGGTCCATGTCGCACTCCTCGCGCGGACTGTATCAAAAATTCACGGGTGTGACAAATTTGTCACACCACGAAGGCTTCCCACAGGTAGTTCTCGACATATGATGCTGAAATCGTGCCGTAGCCTGGGGCCGGACCGTACGGGCCGGCCGTAGGGAGTTCGTAGCCCCAGTCCGTGCCCCAGCTGTTCCGAATGACGAAATATCCGCCCGAAGGTTCCCACTGATAAGGGACGAATCCAACGACACACACCGCGTGACCACCGTCGCTGACCATGTAGGGAGGGGGATCAAGCACCTCGCCATACGCCTCCGCCATCGTGGTGTTCCAGTTGTTTCGGGACAGATCCAGCGGGTCAGATACGATTGGGACTGTTACCGCTACGACACGCCCCCGGGCCAGTTCCCGGTGGATCGACGCGGCATTGCCGACCGGAATCGCGTGGTAGGGAGCCGCTCCTGCCCGTGCCGCCGACGAAGGCCGATGACGACGAAGACACGACGTGCGACTCGCGAGGACAACGGTCGTCTTCGCCGCGGAGTCACAAAGAAAAACCCGCGAAGCGACGAGCAACGCGGGGTGAAGCGGAGGGCGGCGTCAGGCCCACTGGCTGTTCCACCAGCCAACGGCAAGACCCGCCTGCCCGTCCACATCGCTTCATCGGAGGAAGCCAATGCAAACCGACGGACGAGCCGACGTGCCGCCGCCTCTCCCGCACGCTCCCGAGACAGCCGTCGATGCCGGTGGGATCGAGGAGGGCCTCGGAGGGAAGCGGGAGGAGCCGCGCCCCAGCTGGCTGGGGACGACTTTCCTAGATCTTGAACATTGCCACGCATACCCAAAAAATGCAACCCGCGCGACCGAGCGGACCGGCAGGTGCGGCTGGAGCCTGTGCCGCGCCGCGCAACGCGAAGACGCGGCTGCAGTCGCCGGGGCGCTGGCCAGGAAACGTGCGTGAGCTTCGTAACGTGCTGTCGCGAGCGATGGTGCTCGCGCGCGGCGCCGGAGTGATCGACG
>CAZQBA010000018.1:11466-16111 GCA_964591635.1 uncultured Gammaproteobacteria bacterium
CGCCGCATCTCGCCGACTCCGTCTGGTCAACCGAGCTGCGCTGTCTTCGGCAAGTTCGGCTCCTTCGCGAGATTCGACGATGTCCCTGAAGAACGCCAGAACACCGCCGAAATGGCGGTGTTCTGACACTCAGCGGGCAGGGAGAATCGAACTCCCATCAACAGGTTGGAAACCTGTTAACTAGATAGGCTCAATGTTTTATGCGCTCCTATTGGGGAGCGCAATTTGTTTATTTTTAGCCAATTCCTGGGGGGTTAAATGGTTTACATCTTGACAGTATTTTTTTCATATGTTTATTTTTCAGAACTTATGAACACCTCCACCCAATTCACACAGATTCCAATCGGGCAGATTCAGGAAGATTTGCATCAACCACGGAAGAATTTCGGGACGGAAGGAGACAAGAACCGTTTGCTTTTATCGTTAAAAGAGATCGGCCTTCAGGCACCGATTACTGTAAAAAAGTCTGGCCCGGACACCTACCTTATTGTGGATGGCCACCGGCGCTATAAATGCGCCTTGGAAATCGGCTGGAAGACCATTTCCTGCCGCGTACTAGACGAGCTTACTGCCGCCCAAATCGAGAAGGTGCGTTTTGAAGTGCAGAACAACCGGCGCCCATGGAAGCCGTTGGAACGGGCCGATGCCTTGGCGAGGATCAAGGAGCTGGCTGGTTTTGGCACGAACAAGGAACTTGCTGGTCATTTGTACCTGTCGGAAACGCTGGTCAGCAATTCGCTCCAGCTGCGTGGGCAGAAGGAAGATTATAAGAAGCTCATGGACACGTACGACCTGAGTGAATCGTATCGTGTGGAGTTCGTGAAGCTCCTGCCGAAGCTGCGTCAGATCCGCGAATGGGACGTACCGGAGATTATTGAGACGCTGTTCCAACGCGTCCAGCACCGGGTCATCCAGACCTCAAAGGATTTCCGCACCATCGGGCGCATTTTCCTGCGGGCCACGGCCAACGAGGACATGATCCTCCTGTTCCTCAAGGATCCGGACATGACGGTGGGTGAATTGGAGCGGCATACTATCCAGTCCGGTTTCGCGCTCTGGATCGAGCAGGTCATCCAGAAGACCACCACCATGAGCCAGCTGGGAACGGCATTCAGCGCCAAGGAACTTGTCTATCTTAAAGAATTACGCGACCTGTTGAACAAGGTGCTGTGACCATATGGCGGAGCACGGTTTCTTTTCCCCACCACGGAAGAAGGCGGTCGCGTACGCGCGTAACTCAGACGAGCGCCAGGAAAACTCCGCAGAAATCCAAATGGAGGCCATCCGTGCGTTTGCAAGCCGGCATGACGTCGACGTCATAGCGGAGCTGGTGGATGATGGGGTCACGGGCCTGACGGAAAACCGCCCGGCATTCCTGGCACTCATGCAGGAGTGGGTTGAAAATCCCGACGCGCCGGAATTCCAGTATGTCCTTGTCTACGACATGAGCCGTTTCGCGCGTTTTGACCCGGACAAGTCGGCAGCCATGGAATATGCCTGTAAGCGCAGGGGCAAGGAGCTCATCACTGTCTTGCGGGGGATCCCGACACCAGACCAGGAGCTGGCTCATTACCTGCTCCGTGCCATTGAGCGGTTTACTTCGGCCGATTACGTCCATGTGCTCAGCAAGAAGGTGAAGGGCGGGTGCATCAAGGTCATCCAACAGGGGTTTTCGGCAGGTGGGTTGCCGCCCTACGGGTTAGACCGCCTGCTCGTGGACGAACGGCACCAGCCGGTGCAAATCCTCCGTCCCGGTGAGCAGAAAATGATTTCCAACCAACGCGTCCAGTTCGTACCGTCCCAGGGGCAGCCGGCGGAGGTGGTCCGTCGTATTTTTTCCGAGTTCGTCCATGGGGCACGGACGTTTGGCAGCATTGCTGCGCGGTTGAACGCAGACGGGATAGTATCGCCGGGCGGTAAGCTGTGGCGGGCAGGCATGATACGGAAGGTGTTGGCCAATCCGAGCTATGTCGGGTTCCTGACATACAACAAGACGAGCGGGCTGTTGAAATCGCCACGCCGCCGGAATTCGAAGAAAGCATGGGTAGTGACCCCTGATGCGTTCCCCCACGTTGTGGACACCGCTCTCTTTACCGATGCCCAAGAACGGTTACGCGCCCATCCGCCGCATGGCTCGCACATGGAGCGCCGGCACGTCAGGCACCTGCACGAATACATGCGCCGGCGAACAGGAAAGAGCGCTCTGCCTATCCTTGTTTCGCGCGGATGTTTGGTGGACGGTACAACCCGTTGGTGCTTCCTCTTGGTAAGAAAGAAGGCCGTGCCGGGTGCATTTTTGTGCATCGGCCTGCCGGACGAAGAATATCGGGCGGACGCCTATATTCCCGGTGGTGAAACTTTCTTTATTATTCCCAGCCAGGATTTCGGTGTTGGGCAATATGTTGTTTGTGAAAAAGGCAGGTCGCCGCATGAAGTGGATCGTGTAACGGCAGAAGCATTCCTTGTTACTTTTCAGACGGAGAAATAAAAAACAGATCACTGGGTAGGGTGACCTGTGGTGGGCGGGGTGCCCGGATCGAAGGCCAGGTTCTTGCAGGCGTTGCACAAGAGCGGGCCGATTTTTTCTGGCCGGATGAGCGGCGCGTTGCAGCACGTGGATTTAACCATGGACATGGTGTGCCGCTTTCGGCCACCCATCACCGCCGCAGACAGGGTAGGGACGAGGATGGTCGGCGCGTGGCTTACCTGAGTCGTGACTGGGACGTGGTCGAGCAGTGCCCCGGGTTGTTCCTCTGTCATCATCCGCCAACCGACGGCCAGGGCCTGGGCATGGCTGCTCGCTAGCTGGTGATTTACGTGCCAGGTTCGGTCCTGGAAGACCTGGTATTGGATGAGGAGCTGTCCGCCACGCAGCACTTCATATTTCGGGATGAGGTAGGCGTGAACATGCACCGAGTTTTCGTCGGTTGGGAACAGGTAGACCGTGTCTACGGCCAGGCTGCCCTGAATCACCTGGACAGCGAATTTCTCTACCATCCCCTTGCGCCGTGCTGCTTGGGTGCTCAGCCCACCCAAATCCTCCACGTGGCTTGTCGTGGCCATTACCAGCATGCCGGGTAGCGGGAATGTTCCGCCCCGTGTTGGTGGGCAGTGGCAGACGTACCAGGACTCGTCCTGGTACAAGATGCCGCCCGGAACGACCTGCCTTCCGGCAACCAAAGCACAGAACGTGCAATCACTTTCCATGTTGTTTCCTCCGGTCCGACCATGGCAGAAAAAGAGGGGATTGTCAATAAAAAAGACCAACCGCGTGCCGGTTGGTTAGTCGTCATCGGCGCCATCTTCCACTGCAAAGCGCATCTTTCTGGTGCTTGGTTGCTCGGGGTGCGGGATGCTCGGCGCGGTTGGTGCCTGGTCGTGCGGCAGGCGTGGCGGGAGCGGCAGGTGGCTGGGTGCCGGCATCCGCAGGGTGCCGACCGCTTCCCGTACCTCCTCGGCCAGCGTTTGTGCCTCAGCCGCGGTGATGGCCGGGGCGCAGGCATCAAACATGTCCGCTACCAGCCCGGGCCCGACGCGGTGGTCACCGGCATACCGGGGGATGAGGTGAAAATGGGCATGCTGCACCTCTGCCATGAAGGCGCAGGTGTAGATTTCGACCGGCCGGACGACCAGGTGCAATGCCGCGTGCATGATCTGGACCATGGGGCCGAGCGCGACCTGCTCTTCATTGGTGAGGTCAGAGAGGTGCCGGCGATGGGCCCGGGACGAGATGACGACCCAGCCGCGGCGAAACAGCCCCATACCCAGCGTCGCTACCCAATACGGGTCTGCTACCAGCGTCCCGCCCGGTATGGCAGTCTGTCCGGACACGATGCTGCAGGCCAAGCAGGTGTGCCAAGTATCCATTGCTTCCTCCGCTCCCACCCTGGCGCGTTTTTGGGGCCGCGTCAACCACCTTTCCCTTCCGTGTTCGGGTGGGTAAGATACGCCGGTCTATGGGGAAGTTCGTCCATCTCCACCTCCACAGCCATTATTCCCTGCTTGATGGCTTGGGCAAGATTCCGGACGTGGTGGCCCGCGTCAAGGAGCTGGGCATGGATGCCGTGGCACTGACGGACCATGGGGCCATGTATGGGGCAATCGAGTTTTACGAGGAGTGTGAGAAGCAGGGGGTGAAACCAATCATCGGCCTGGAAGCCTACATTGCGCCGAACGGCATGACAGAAAAGCGGGCCCGGATTGATGACCGCGCTTTCCACCTCACCCTGCTTGCGGAAAACGAAACCGGCTACCGCAACCTGATTTTGATTACCACCGCCGCCCACCTGGATGGCTTCTACTATAAGCCGCGCGTGGACTTGGAGTTCCTGCGTGCCCACCACGAGGGGATTATCGCCCTGTCCGGCTGCCTGAACGGCAACATCAGCCGGGCTTTGGAAGCGAAGGATGAAGCCAAGGCCGAAGGGCTGGCCAAGCAATTCCAGGATATCTTTGGGCCGGACAACTTTTTTATTGAAGTGCAGGACCATGACGAAATTCCCGAGCAGATTGAGCGCAACATCCAGCTTCTGGCTTTGGCCGACCGTTTGCACCTGCCAGTCGTTGCCACGAAAGATTGCCACTACATCCACGCCGACGACCGCGAAGCCCAAGACGTACTCATTGCCATTGGCACCGGAAAAAC
>CAZQBA010000019.1:0-9072 GCA_964591635.1 uncultured Gammaproteobacteria bacterium
GCCTACGGCGTAGCAGGCTGGCCACCAGTAGCCACACCCTCGCGGAGGCGGTTCCGGGAAAAGCATAGAAAATAGAGGGGTATCGGGCAAGGGGGGTTGACAAAACCGCCATTTTCTGGTATCCTCCGCGGTTTGCTGTTGGCGACTTGGCGGCCACATTGAGCCGTCCCGTCCAGCACAAACCGGAGGAAGCCGTGAAGGAGGAGCACGTCGCAGCCCCCACCCAGCTCAGGAACCCGCCGCCCCGGCCCCAGCGATTCGTCGCTGGGAACGGAGTGGTCTACTTCAGCCGCGAGGAATACCTCGCGGCAAAGGAGGGGAGCAGGTAGTCTCCCCGCGTCGTGCATTGTCGGTCCGAAGGCGGGCCGACTAATCCGCAGGGACTTGAAAGCACCCTGCACCCGCCTCACGCGCCGGCGGACCAATAGACGCGTCCCCGCCTCGGAGCCAGTATGGTCCGAGGCGTTTTCTTTTCTCCCCAAGAACACGGTATCATGGGTGCGAACCCACTTTTCCTATGCCTTCCCAAGAATGGATCAAACAGCTGCGCTCGCTCAATTTCACGGACAGCGAGGCAGCCATCTACCTCACGGCACTTGAACAAGGCGAAGTCACTGCCCAAGACCTGGCCCGGCTAGCCGATGTCTCCCGCGTCACTGCCTACGCGGCCATTGAACGCCTCCAGGAGATGGGGCTTATGAGTACCGTCACCAAAGGAAAAAAGCACTTCTTTGCCGCAGAATCACCTGACCGGCTGGTCTCCCTAGTCCGCGATCGGATGCAGAAAATGGAAGCAGAATTGCTTTCTTTACGGAGCAAAGTGCAAGACTTGAAGCTCCTGCAACGCGCAGACAAACCAGTCGTCCGTCTCTTCGAGGGTCCTGAGGCTTTGCGTGCCATACAGGATGATTTCTTGATGACGAAGCCAAAATCTTTTGTCGAATTTGCCAATTTAGATGAGATCCGCGAAGTCTACAAAACTCGTGAGGTGTTACGTTCTTTCTATAAACAGGTCCAAAAAATAGATACCAAGGGGCGGGCGCTTTATCTTTCGAATCAAGAACCTGCCTCAAATGAGACATACTTAAAAGCCATCCCATTACCAACTACAATTGCTTTCCCTGGTGATGTTTTCATTTACGGAAATAAAATCGCTCTTTCTACCTTCCGTGGAAAACACATTTCCGTTTTAGTCGAGAGCGAAGACCTGGCCGTCACACTTCGCGCGCTCTTTGACCACCTTTGGAGCTTTTACGAAAAGAAAATGCCCCCCTCCAGGAAACGATCCTAGAGGAGGGCGAGACGCTATGCCTTACGGCGGTCTTTTTCGCATTTGGCCGGTCCTTTCGGTCCAGTCGTAGTTGTTGATTCGGTTGGCTATCCGGCTCCGCCACCCATGGCAGTCTCTCTTCCTTCGGTGAGCTGCCGCGGGGAGGGTGTTGCGCGGTCACGCGCGAGAGAGCAATCGATCTTCGATGCTGCAAAACACAGCTACTCCGCAACCATCAACGAAACGTAGAACGCGGAGACTCCTCGTTCAGTGCTGCGATGTGCCCCAATTGGGGTGACCCCTAGGTGGGGTGTTGCGTGGTGTGACCTGCGAACCCGCCGTCCCGTTGGCGTGTTTCAGCAGGAGGAGGGGATAGGCCGATCTAGGCGACTGATGTCTCCTGAAATGGCCGAAACGCGGTATGCGTTCCCCGTCTGCCGGCTCTGAGGCGGTCCTCAGTGAGCATGGGGACTATAGCAGAAAATCCATTTTGTGTCAACAGTAAGTGAACAAAAAAAGCTTATTTTATATGGAAAACACTAGAGATAATGAGATTTTGTAAGGACAGCACTTGACAAATATTTAACCCTCTGCTAGGGTGTGGTCGTTCGATGCTGACGAACCCCGGGAGCTCAGCACTCCCCGGGTCCACGGCATCGAATTTTGTTTCATCGGGGCACCACGACCTTGTCGGTGCTTGTCCAAGGAAAGCAGTCCTGACTCGTCACGACCCTCTCCCGGCGTGCAGGAAGAACTGCATTCGTTGACCCGTTCAAACAACCAGGATGTGCGCCGGCCATGCGCACTCCGCCCAAAATCGCCCTGTGTAGCGGTTTCTGGCGGAGGGCGGTATGCCGCACCGCATCAGGCTGTGTAATTGGCCTTTCCCGTTCACTTGGGTGCTTAGAAGGAAGCTTCCAAGCGAACGTGGAAGTCCATCCACACAACCCCAACCGGACACAGGAGCGAACATGAACAACACGACGACGACCGCCACCGCCCCCGCCAACTCGGTTCCGACCACCATTGCCCAGGGCCTGCGCCGCGCCAAGAAGCTCAAGGGGCTTCTGGTGGAAGCGCAGAACCGGGCGACGGGTGCCACCTCGTGGGTGGCCGGCAAGAAGCCGGTCTTCGACTTCGCAGAGCAGCGCGCCCAACGCGCCGCCCTGCAAGACGAGATCGTGCGCATCGAGACGGCCGTCGCCGTCGCAAATGCCACGAACACCATCACGGTCGGCGGGCAGACCATGACCCTTGCGCGTGCCATCCGGACGCTCCAGGAGGTCAAGGCCGACCTGGCCTGGCTGCCGCAGCTCAACCTCCGGGCCGGCCTGGAGGAGAGCACCGAGTACGTCTACGACGAGGATGTGCCCTTGAGGCGCAAGACCGTCAAGACGTCGGTGACCTACGAGGCGGTGATGGACGAGCCCGCCCGCGTTGGCCAGATCCAGGCGCTGCGTGATCGCTTCGAAGCGATCAACGACGCCCTGGAGACGGCCAACCACCGGACGCGGATCGAGGTCGAGCCTGCCCAGGCTCCCTCCCCGTCCGCAAAGGAGTCCGCGGCCTAAGCCTTCGGGCACGGGTCGCTGACCATGGGCCGCCCCGGCTTCTGCGGGGGCGGTACACAGCGGGGAACAGAGGACCGGTATGCAAAAGGGGAGCAACGGCGCATTCGTGCGCCGAAGCAAACCGAGTAGCAAATCCTCATTTCGAGGATCTATCCCTAGTTGGGATGGACTTGCTGCCAACGGCAACGGCACTGGTACGGAATCAAGCGCTTAGCAGTCAGCCGTCAGACGGTTAGCTGTGAGCATTGAGCACCGAGCCGTGAGCGTTGAGCCATGAGCACTTGTCCAACCGGCCTCGCCCCGCCCCCATGTTTCTCCTCGACCACACGTGCGGTGGGCCATGACGGCGGCCCGACCGTCCCGCCCGCGGGGATGGGAAGCAACTGCCAAAAGCAGTCAAAACGCCGGGGTGAGGTGCGGCATTCGGACCTAGACGATTACGATCGTCACAGAGGCCCACCAACTTAACCCCCCTGCCCGGCGTCCGTCGTTTTCCACAGTCGTACAGATGGCGCGCGGCCATCAGGGTATGGGGGACGACCTTCGGGAAGTCCCGCGCCTCATGGAGAGGCACGTTTTCAAGAACTTGCTACAAGGCAAGCCGGTGACTGTGGAGCCGGGGGCGATCACCCATCCGGGATGCCCTTTCTTGAAAACCCGCGTGCCTTTCTTCCGGATCAGGCACGCGGACCGCGCACTCTAATCAACCCGTACGGGGCGCCTTGCGGCTCCGTGCTTCGGACGGTGGTTTGCCTGGTAGAGGCTACCCATCGTGGGAAGGCGTGTCGGGGTGCGACCCGAACGACCGGCCCCGCGGCCAGGCACCTCACACGGAGGGCTGACCAACCGGCGTCGCATCGTCGGACCGAACCCTTTCGCCAGGGTGTAGGAAGACGGGCAGAAACCCGTCACTGCCGCGCTTCCTCCGTCAGAATCATCGGATTCTGACGGAGCACTTTCCCAGCCATGAACCAGGTTCATGATTGAGAAGGTGTGAGGCATCACGGACTCGAAGTACCCCAACAACGGAGGCGACCATGCAGCGAGTAGAGGCGGAGCGGTTCGTTTCGGCAGTTTGGTCTGGGCGTAGGCCGGCAGACAGCGCGTTTCACGAGGCGTTGCACGTCCTCGGAATCGCGCCGGCGGCGTTCAAGAGCTTCGAGGCGGAGGCCCGGAAGACCGAGCGCGGGCTCGGCGGGCTCATGATCCTCACCCCCACGGGTGGAAAGACAAGGAGGTAACCACGGAACTAACAAGGAGGGCGCGAGCAACGTGTTCGCGCATCCCTCTCAGCATCCGACGTTCGGGTATTGAGAGGGATGAGTTCGCTCTTCCCGCTTTCCGGTTATTCGGAACCGGACGGCCCAGCAGCGGAATCTGCTGGCGCGCTTCAGGCCATTCTCGCGCGAAACAAAAGTGACCTGGCTTGGACGGGGACGCAGGGAGTCATTTCGCACATTGAAGACGGTCTGCTATGGCAGTAGCCAACGGGACCTGAGATGTCACCCCTCTCCCAACTCCCCGTCGACTTCTCTCTGCCGATCACCCCTTGTTGATCGGCCTCCTTCCCACACGATCATCCATGGTCGCGTGAGAAGGGGAATGGCTCGGCACTTATGCCGACCACGAACCGGAACGTTCAGAAAAGAAAGCGGGGGTCTCATGGCCTTTTATAACATCACGAATCACCCAAGCGCGAAGTGGAGTGCGGATCAGCTGGCGGCCGCGAGCGAGTTGGGTGGCGAGGTCATCGACCTGCCGTTCCCGAACGTCCCGCCGCTCGCCACGTCTCAAGACGTGAGCGCAACGGCAGACGTGCTCGCCGCGCAGGTCCCCGACGGTGCGGTCGGGATGGTAAGCGGGGAGTGGACGCTGACGTTCGCCCTCGCCACCCGCCTGGGCGACGTGGCATCGCGCTGTTCGTCGCGTGCTCCGACCGCAAGGTCGTCGAGACCGTGGAGGGAGGCGTGACGAAGAAGACTGCGGTCTTCGAGTTCGTCCGCTTCCGCGCCATCGAGTGAGGCACTCTTGCTGTGACACCCCCATTGATCACAGCGCTCCCTCCCAGTTGTTCAAACCTGAACCATTGAGAGGGTGCGGATGTCATGCCGGCATCTTGGACCACCGTCATTCGGCGCAAGACGTAAAGCGGGAACAACGGGTTACTCGGAACAATGCGGGGGCAACGGAAAGTCGTGGGAGAGTCCGGCGCGTGAACGCCGCCGGGAGGGTATCCCCCGTCCCGATAAACCACGATAACGACCCTTCCAGCTGAGGATACCCCCGCACTCACCATGCGGACGGCACCACTTCTAAAACCGGACGACTCTCGTGGACCCGTTCACGCGGCGCCACAGGACTCATCCGACTTTCAAAAATAGAATCCAAAAGGAGGCGTTATGGACACCATCGCGATCGTGACGCTTCGTGTGAAGCGTGCGCGCCGTGTGTGTGGCGGCCGTGCCCTCCGTGGGCTCGCCGTCGAGAAGGTCGCCGCGCGCCGCCTTGCGCGCCGCGTGGCCAACGGCGATGTCCGTCGGTTCGGTGTCGAGGACTGGGACGACGCCATCGTCGGCGAGGTCCCCCGTCTCACCGAGCGCGAAGTGTTCTGATAAACCACCCGGTTTCATGGATGTTTTCCCGCCGACCAGGCAAAAAACGTCCACCTATCCTGTCCCTCGAATGTCTCGAGGGACGAGATGGAGGCAACATGGACAAGAACACGATCGCTCGCACCTTCCGGCTCGCCGCACGTCTCGCCGTACTCACGGGCAACCGTGACGCCGCCGCGGGCAAGACCACGGAGGAGATCGCGCAAGCGATCGGCGAGCTCCGCCGCCGGATCATCCAGGATTGCCTGGGAGTCCAGCAAGGCATGCGCAACGAGGGGCACGTCGTCCGCCTGCCGGTCCTCAAGGACCTGCGGGACGAAGAACTCCTCAAGGCGCGTGCAGACCTCACCCGCAAGGGATTCGAGGCGCGCCAGGCCAAGGCCCGGGCCGAGCTGAATGCCAGGCTGGGCATCCGCCCAGTTCGGCGCAGCCCGAAAGTCCAGGTCCGCGATCCGTTCATCGAACGGCTTCGCGAGATCCAGGCAAGGGCAAAGGCCGCGGATGCCGCGGAGTGAGCCGCAACCGCCCCGCTGGCGACAGGTCGGGGCCGGGGTTGCCGTCACCTGGGAACAGAACGACGGCATCGGGATCTCTCACACTTTTCTGCACATCCGGCTGATGTGCTTCCCTCCCGCTTTTCGTCCTGAGCTTGTCGAAGGACGAAGGTCGAGATGGAGGAACCATGGCACACACGTGTGACCAGTGCGGCGTTCGCGTGCGGGCAATCGTCGCGCCGACCACGGATGGCGGCCCCGTCGTTGTGAAGAACGGTCGATTCAAGACCGGCTCTCGCGGACACGACACCGCCTCGTGGAAAGCGACGACGCGATGCCGGAAGCAGTACCTCCGTCATGCTCGTCGCACGGCAAACTGATATCAAAAGGATATCCGGGAACCGAGCGCCTGGGAACAGAATGCTCGCGGTGGGTCCGACCGTTTCGGATCAAAAAAAAAATGGAGGAATGATGAACGAAGGAGCTCCCCCGGAAGAGCTGATACTCTTCCAAGTTCGGTGCCGCTCGTGCCGCCGAACGTTCCTGGTACTCGACGCGGAAAAACCGTCGTGTACGCGCTGCGGCTCGCAAAGCCGCCGACACGCACTAGTTGAGACCGTGCGCTATAGACGCGTCGATCTCCCAGCCCGTCGCACATCAGCCGGATGTGCTTCCCTCCCGCTTTTCGACATGGGTCGAGGATCGAGAGGGGTGGACCAACAGAAACCCTACAGGAGATACCATGAGTGCAGAAAATGAACTGCGTGTCTTCCCGATGGAAAATGGGGAGTTCTGGATCGGCAACCGCAGCTGCGGCGATACGGTCCTAGACTTTCAGGGAAAGGTCCACGCGATCGTAGCGAAGGCGGCAACGTATGCGGAGGTCTCCTCGATCTTCGCGCGTATGTCGGACGAAACTTCTGAGGCGTATTATCCCACCGAACATGGTGGCATTTTGCCCTCGGAAGATGCGCTCGCGAAAGAGCCGAAGCGTCTCTTAGTGAGTCGAGTTGCCGTGAAGTTCGGCGGGCGCGCATGCGACTGCGTCGACCTGCGGGACACGACCATCCCCAAATGGGAGGTCGTCGAGTACGGAAGACCAAGCTGGCCGTTCGAATCGAAACGGACGCTTGCTGACGGTCTCACCTACGCTGAGGCCATCCACATCGCGCATCGCCACCAGATGATCCAACCTGGGGCGTGCACGGTGCACTTTCCGACGTTCTTTCGAACGTTCGAGAGTGACGCGCACGACTGCGATCAAGACCACTGGTCTGAAATCGAGGTCGTTGCGCCACACCTTAAGGCTTTCTGGTAAAAAGCCCCCCGTCGCACATCCGGCTGATGTGCTTCCCTCCCGCTTTTCGTCCTGAGCTTGTCGAAGGACGAAGATCGAGAGGGGAAACCGGATGACAGCCCCGAGCGTCCCCGGGAAGGAGGTGAAACAATGAACCCCTTCGTTTTTGGGAAGTACGTGTGCGGGCGCGAAGTCCACACCTGTTACTCTCTCATCGCAGACGCGGACGAGCGCGAGTGCTATGGCCACGGGCCATACAAGGTGGTCAAGCACTTTCGCAACACGCACGGGATCTGGCACCGTTTGGATTGGAGCCACTTCCCGTTCCACCCGATTCCTGTATTCGATCACGACCTGATCGCGCAGCTGGAACGGGTGCGGTCGTACGCGTGACTGATGGGCTGAAGGAGAAATGACTTCTCCACCGCGTTCGGCGGATCCGAATGACCGTCAACAAGAGATATACAATGCAGAAAAAATGCCAGTGCCTGAGCGAGGACTACCGTGCCTGGTGCTACACCAACGGTACGTCTGGCTGCCGCTGCCCGGTCTGCGAAAGCTATGCGCAGAGCCGGAAAGAATGTCCGGCACACGGCGCGCCGCGGCCGGCAAAGCAGCCCGTAACCAACCTCGATCGGTGAATGCCGGTCGAGACAGAGAAGAAGGTGGTCGATGGCGACGAACGAAGAGTTTCGGACCGCAGCACTCCAGATCATGGAGCGCCACACACAAACCGATCGGATGGGCGCCGTCGACCTCGCGCACGCGCATCTGGTACTGGAGGGCGACTGGGGCGGGCAGATCTACCTGACCGTTCCGTGGACCCTGGTGGGCGAGGATCCCCAAATCGCTGAGCTCCACCAGATCCTGGACGAGATCGCCTGGGCCTGCAACGGTGGGGAGGGCATGCACATGTACTTCGTCGACTCCCGCGAGGAGGATGTCGCCGGGGGCATGGGTGGCGGCTTGCTCTGCGAGACCGTCTGGATGCACCCGAAGTTCGCTGGGAATGCGGTCGTCGAGGCCGAGGTGCGGGCGCTCCTCAAGCTCGCCCCCGGAACACAGATCTCCTACCAATGATCTCAAATAGCGGCGTCCGCGCCGTACCCGCCTCACGCATCGGCGGACCAATAGACGCGTCCCCGCCTCGGAGCCACTCTGGTCCGAGGCGTTTTCTTTTATATCCCCTCCATCTCGCCCCAATTCTTTCCCACTTCAATGTTCACGACAATCGGCACGGAAAATGCATGGACGTTTTCCATGAGCGGCTGGACGAGTTTTGCCAAATCCTTTGCTTCTGATTTCTTCACCTCAAAAACCAATTCGTCATGCACTTGGAGGAGCATCTGGGCGTTGAGACCGCTCTTCTGAAGCTCACGGTCAACGGCAATCATGGCGAGCTTGATAACGTCTGCCTCCGTACCCTGCACTGGGTGGTTGATGGCCATGCGCTCGGCCCCGGCCCGGACAAAGGGAATGCCACTGGTAATTTCTGGCAGGTAGCGGCGGCGTCCGAACACGGTTTCCACATAGCCCTGCCGCTTGGCCAAGGCCTTCTGGGCATCCATGAAGGCCCGGATGGGCTGGTGGATTTGGAAATACTTTTGGAGCGCTTCCTTGGCTTCGGCAAAGCTCATGTCGCCGGATTGGGCCAAGCCCTGCGCGCCCATACCAAAGATGATGCCGAAGTTAATGGCCTTGGCCTTGCGCCGCATGTCCGGGGTCACCTCTTTGGCGGCGACCTCCCAGATTTCGCTGGCCGTGCGGGTGTGGATGTCTTCGCCTTTGTTGAACGCCTCTATAAAGCTCTGATCGTTGGCAAGCGCAG
>CAZQBA010000019.1:9172-15961 GCA_964591635.1 uncultured Gammaproteobacteria bacterium
ATGTCTTCGCCTTTGTTGAACGCCTCTATAAAGCTCTGATCGTTGGCAAGCGCAGCCACAATGCGCAGTTCAATTTGCGAATAGTCGGCAGCCAAGAGCACATTGCCTGCGGCTGCCACAAACGCTTTGCGGATTTCGTTGCCGTAGGTGCTCCGGATGGGAATGTTCTGGAGGTTGGGGTCAACCGAAGAGAGCCGTCCGGTGGCAGCAATGGTTTGGTTGTAGGTGGTGTGGATACGTTTGGTCTTTGCATCAACCAACGTGGGCAACACGTCCACGTAGGTGTTCTTGAGCTTGGTCAGTTCGCGGTAATCGGAAATGCGGTTGATGATGGGGTGGAGATCGCGCAGTTTTTCCAACTCCGAGGCAGCCGTAGACAAGCCAGAACCAGTAGCTGTTTTGCGAATACGCTCCGTGGGAATCTGGAGCGTTTCAAACAGGACGACTTTGAGCTGAGCCGGGGAATTGATGTTGAACTCCTCGCCCGCATCTTTATAAATAGCTTTGGTGAGCGCTGTGATTTTCTTCTCAAGCTCTGCACCCAAATCATTCAAGAACGGCACGTCCACGGCAATGCCGGCGTTTTCCATACGACCCAACACGGGCACAAGCGGCAACTCCATGTCTGCAAGCAGCGCCCCTTGTTCACGATGTGCAATGTCCTTGGCAAGCTGCGGCGCCAAGATCCAGGCGGCTTCGGCCCGCGCCGCCAATGCCTCGGCCACTTCACCAAACGTGGGCGGCAGCAGGCGGCCTTTGCTGGTAGGCACTTCTGGCAATTCCTTACCCATGCGCTCCAACCATAAGGCGTCCAAACCGTGGCTGCGCGAACCAGAATTCAAAATGTAGGACGAAAGCAAGAGGTCGGCCATCACGTGGATGGTCTGCTCCTGGCGCAAGAAGGAGCGGGCAATCGGCTTAGCATCGGCGTAGGTGGCGGGAAGAGAAGCGAGCACCGCACACACCTCGGCCGTGAGTCCGTCGCTAGAAAAAACAATCGTGGTTTTGCCGTCGCTCACCGCCAGGGCCTCGGGGTCTGTAAGCGGATGGATGGTTTCTGGAAATGCCGCGACCACGGCTGGAGCGTCCATCTTTTTGAGTACGCCCACAGCTTCTGCCGCTTCTTTGGCGGTCTCTACCAACACGCGCTCGGTCTTAGCGCGACGGGCTGGTTTTTTTACCTGAGATTTTTCTGGTTTGTGTAGGGGTTGAACATTTTCAACCCCTACAGCCGATTGCGCGCCCCCACCCACCAACTGGGCCGGGATCCGATTCAACAACGACCGGAACCCGAGCTCACCCAACACCGCCACCACTGGTTCACGCTCCACCGGCCGAAGTTCTGCATCTTTTACCGAAAACCCAACATCGACGTCGCGCACCAAAACCACCAACTGTTTGCTTTCTTCGGCCGCCTTCTCGCCAGCTTCCAACTTCGCCGTAAGCCCAGCTGGTAAGTCCGCCTTTCCTTTTTTCAGGGCGGCGTACAATTTCTCGACCGTGCCAAATTTCTGGAGCAGCTCGGAGGCTGTCTTTTCACCCACCCCTTTTACGCCTGGAATATTGTCCGAAGGATCGCCGCGCAACGCCTTGTAATCCACCATCTGCTCTGGAGTGAGGCCATAGCGTTCTTCCACAGCTGCTGGATCGTACTCCATGGTTTCCGTGATGCCTTTCTTTAAGGTCAGCACGTGCACTTTGTCGGTCACGAGCTGCATGGTGTCCATGTCGCCCGTAAGAATAGTCACGTTCATGCCGTTCTTGCCTTTGGCGGCAACTTCGGCAATAGAGGCAATCACGTCGTCCGCCTCAAAACCCGATGCTTCGTAAATAGGGAGACTGAGCTTGGTGAGCACGCCTTTCAAAATGGGAATCTGGGCATACAACTCGTCCGGCTGTTTCACCCGCGTGGCTTTGTACGCATCGTAGGCGTCATGCCGAAAGGTCTTTCCGGCCTTATCAAATGTTACGGCCACCCCCACCGGTTTACGGGCATCAATCACCTTAAAGAGGAGGGACAAAAAGCCGTACACCGCGTTCACCACCGTTCCGTCCTTCGTGGTGAGAGGCGGCAAAGCGTGCCAAGCCCGGTGCAACAGGGCGTTTCCATCAATCACCAAGAGCTCATTGTTCCGTTTTGTCATATCGCAAGAATGGTAACAGACGGCCAGAAATAAAAAAGTGCCCGGAGGCGTCGCGTCTCAGACTGCTTTTTTGTCTGAGACAACGATGCTTCCGGGCGGGTCTCCGCGGCGATCTCACACGGCTATGCGAGGTGTGCGCGCGGGACGTGATGTTCGATGTGCTACGCGGCGCTCGGGGCGAACTCGCGGGCGACGTGCGGCGCCTTCGGGCTCTTGGCGCCGACGATCATGGTCGTGCGGCGGCCGTCTTCCGTCTTGGTGAAGAGGGCCACCTTGTTGGTCTTCCCCGCCGTCCCGATGAAGATGCCGGCGCCCTTCATCTCGCTGCCGATCTTGGCCGCCTTGGGGTTGTCCGGCGTGAGCTTGTCCACGCCGGTGATGAGCTGGTGGCTCTTCTCACCCTTCAGCGTGGCCACGATCTTGCCATCCTTGGCCCGCGACAGATAGACGACCGGCTTCTCGAACTTGCCGATGAACGTCCACTTCGTGCTGTCCGTCACCAGCATGTGCTGGGTCGTGACCGGCACGTAGTAGAGATTGTCGCGCTCCGTGACCATGGCACCGATGGTCCGGTCGAGGAGCACGCAGTGCTCCATCTTCTTGCCGTCGCGCTCCAGCGGCTTGACGTTCGCGACCTCGCCGTTCATGTACGTGCCGACCAGCATGATGAGCGCGCCGTGGTCTGCCGGGATCTCCATGGAATCCTCGATCCGCTTCAGGCCCTGGGCGCGCATGCGCTCGGCCATCCAGCGGACCAGGGTGTTGCGGAAGACCTGAATGTTCGGCAGCAGCTCGAGCCTGTTGTCGAACAGGAAGGTCGGATTGGAGCCGTTGTAGCTCTGCGCCGGAACGTAGATGTGCCCCGGCTCCGGCTTCCAGTCCTCGAGGACCTCGTCGGTGTCGCCACCCGAGATCGGAGCACTCGTCACCACGTGCACCTTCTGGCCGTCGAACCCCGTGGCCACCAGCGTCTCGTGGGCGAACTCGCCCCGCTGGATGGCCTCGATGAACTGGGCCAGGGGGAACATCCGGGAGACGGTCTTCTCGATCTTCGTGTCGTTCTTCACGCTTTCCTCCTAGAGGATAATACCGGGCAGAGGCGTGAGACCCTGCCTGGATGATTGTGCCCCATGTCGATGAGCTGCCCACCACCCCTATTAGTGCATGGCGCCCACCTTCACACGGGGTTTCGCACCGAGGTGCGTACGTCCGGAACGGCCAATCACAGACCGCACCGTTCGGGCTATCGAGGCCCAGCCCACATCCCGAAGGATGGAGGGGTAGGTATGCCTCCCGCCAGAAAGCTCCCAACTGGCGCGGATATTTCGCTCCCGGCGCACGATGCCGCAACTGCGGGCATCCGTGACTACGCCGAGGTGGTTCCCGCCGAAGCGGGTTGATTTTGGAGCAGAACCGCTGCTCCGCGGTAGTCGGCTGCATCTCTGCAACCACCCAAGTCCGTATTGCGACCTGGTCCCAACCCCTCAGAGGAGCTCGGATCAGGTCACAGATCAGCTTGGCGTGTGTGAGGAAAAGAGCGGAAAAAGAAAATGCCCGTTGAAAGGCACCGCCGAATATATAGCGGTCAACGCATTCCGTCAAGAGGGGGATTGAAGTGCGCCTGGCTTTTTGTTAGATTGGGCATACTTTTAGGCCTGGTAGCCAAGTGGTAAGGCAGGGGTCTGCAAAACCCCTATTCGTGGGTTCGATTCCCACTCAGGCCTCCAAAATAACCTTTTTTCATGCCCATTCACCGCATGTTGAGCCCTCGATCCTGGAAGCAGAAAGCCGGCCATGGTTTTGGCCTTTTGGGCCGCATTTTTGGCGGCGTCTGGCGCTTGCTTTCGCCCATCCAGCAGGGCATCCGCCGCCGCTTGCGACACACAAGCTGGGGGAATGTGGCTGCCAATGGCGTGCTCGGGCTGATTCTTTTAGTGGTCGTTGGCGGCGTCTCTGGTGCCATCCTTTTAGCCTGGCTCTCCGCCACCTTGGGCGACCCGGCCAAACTTCTCGAAAGCATCAAGGTCCAATCCACCAAAATCTACGACCGCACGGGCACGGTCTTGCTCTACGAGGTGTCTGGTGATGAAAAACGAACCATCATCCCGCTTACCGACATTCCCAAGCACGTCCAACAAGCCACCATTGCCGTTGAAGACCGCAAGTTTTACGAACACAAGGGCATTCGCCCCACCTCCATTGTTCGGGCCGTTCTCTATGACGTTTTTACGGGCACGCGTGGACAGGGCGGATCTACGATTACCCAACAGTTGGTAAAAAACACCATTCTTTCTAAAGAAAAACGGTTGACGCGCAAAATTAAAGAATGGTTCTTGTCCTACCAAATCGAACGCAAACTCTCCAAAGACGAAATTTTGGGCTACTACTTCAACGAAATCCCGTACGGCAACACCGCCCACGGCATTGAGTCCGCCAGCCAGCAATTCTTTGGCAAAGCGGCCAAAGATTTAGACCTGGCCGAAGGCGCCATGTTGGCCGCGCTCCCTCAAGCTCCCACCCGCTACTCGCCCTACGGCAACCATACCGACGAATTGGAAGCGCGACGCAAACTGATTTTGGAACTGATGCGCGAGCAAGGTTTCATTGACCAAGCTCAAGCCGATGCCGCCAAAGCCACGGACGTCTTAGCCCGCATCCAACCACGGCGCGACATGATCAAGGCCCCGCACTTTGTGATTTATGTGCGGGAACTCTTGGCCCAAAAATACGGCGAAACATATCTCACCAAGAGCGGTCTCAAAGTCATCACCTCGCTCGATGCCACCAAACAAGAAGCAGCTGAAAAAGCCGTGACCGACGGCATTGCCGCGATTGAGCGGTCCGGTGGCTCCAACGCCGCCCTGGTGTCGCTCGACCCAAAGACGGGTGAGATTTTGGCCATGGTTGGTTCGCGCGACTACTTTGACGACGAACACGACGGCAACGTGAACGTGGTGTTGCGCCCGCGCCAGCCGGGTTCCTCTTTCAAGCCCATCGTCTACACCGCGGCCTTCGCCAAAGGCTACACCCCCTCCACCGTGCTCTACGACGTGAACACGATTTTCAAAACCGACAGCCGCAACTACGAACCCAAAAACTACGACTTGAAGGAACACGGACCGGTCACGGTGCGCACCGCGCTTCAGGGATCACTCAACATTCCGGCCGTAAAAATGCTGTATATGACGGGCATTGACCGGGTCTTGGACCTGGCCGACGCCTTGGGCTACACCACGCTCGGCGACCGTTCCCGCTTTGGCCTAGCCTTGGTGTTGGGCGGCGCTGAAGTGAAACTCTTGGATCACACTGCGGCCTTCGGCACCTTTGCCGCAGACGGCGTGCGCCAAGAGCCGGTGGCCATTTTAAAAGTGGAGGACCACACCGGAAAAATGTTGGAAGAATGGAAAGCGTCAGAGGGGGAACGGGTACTGGAGGAAGAAGTGGCCCGGCAAATCACCAACGTGCTTTCGGACAATGAAGCCCGGACCTACGTTTTCGGCGCCAGCAACCACCTCACGCTCCCGGGCCGCCCAGCCGCAGGAAAAACCGGCACCACCAACGACTACCGCGATGCCTGGATGGTGGGGTATACGCCATCTTTGGTGACGGGCGTGTGGACCGGCAACAATAACAACAAGGAAATGAAGCGCGGTGCCGATGGCTCACAAATCGCAGCCCCAATTTGGCAGGCCTACATGCGGGCGGTGCTCAAAGATACGCCGGTGGAATCGTTCCCTGCGCCTAAGCCGGTCTCCACGGGAAAGCAGGTGCTGGATGGCGCCCTCATGCCTGAAGAAGAAGTGGCGATTGACCGCTCCACTGGCCTACGCGCGACCGATGCCACACCGCCGTCACAAATAGAGATGCGCAAATACAAGACCGTCCACGACACCTTGTTCTGGGTGGACAAGGACAACCCACGCGGACCTGTGCCCCAAAACCCGGCGGCTGACCCACAGTACAACAATTGGGAAACGGCCGTGCAGGAATGGGCCAAAAAACAGCCGGATTTGCTTATTGAGGCCCCGCCCACCGAATCCGATAACGTCCACACCCCAGAAAACAAACCGAGCATTGAACTTATTTCTCCGACGGAAAACCAAACCATCTCCAACCGCAGCTTCTCGGTTGCCGTCTCCGTTTCCGCCCGCCGCGGCGTGGCTCGCGTAGCCGTGGCTATGGACGGCCAAGAGTTTGATGAAACACGCTCTGCGCCCTGGAGTGGTCCCTTCACCATTCCCAACCGCTTTAGCATTGGCTTCCACACCTTGGAAGTACGGGTCTACGACGACGTGGATAATATGGCGAGCGTGAGCCGGACCGTGAACCTCACAGCCCCGCCAGGACCCATAGGAGCCCGCTGGCTCGCGCCAAACGTCGGAGCACGCCTCTCTGCTGCAAACTTCCCCTACACCATCACCGCGGGCATCCAGGACGATTCTGGCATTTCCTCCATCACCATCCTGGCCACCCGGGAATCCGACGGCCAGGTCTTAGACCTCGGCACCGTCTCCGACCCGGGCACCCGCAACGTCGTCGTCCGCTGGAACGCAGCCAGTCCAGGCACCTGGCGCCTCTCTATTCGCCTCAACCTCAACAACGGCAGCAGCGAAGCAGCCCAGGGCATACGAACCGTCATTGTGGA
>CAZQBA010000020.1:0-15409 GCA_964591635.1 uncultured Gammaproteobacteria bacterium
GCCAAGTCCCGGGCTTTTTGGACATCCTGGCCACCTACGGCATGGATGTGGACAAACAGCCGTAGACGAGAGTAGTGAGGCCTTGACGCGTCCTGCAGAAGGGCGCGTTTTTTGCTACTCTGGTTTTTTAGGAGGAGGTGAAAATGGAACCGCCGAAAGTATTGTTGTGTGACTTAGGGGAAGTGGTGGTCAAAATCCACGTGCAACGGTGCACGCAACCCATCGCCGACCGGTTCGGCCTGGAGGAACGCAAGGTGCAGCACCTCATGTGGGGCCCGCGCCACGACTGCAACCGGCACCACACCCTGCTCGAGCGGGGGAAGATCGAGTGGCGGACGTACTACCGCTACTGCACCGCGCTCTTCATGCAGGCGTCGGGGCGGACGCACCTGCCGCGCGGCTGGACGCAGGATGCGTTCGAGGCGCTGTGGCAGGAGGTCATCGGCGATCCGGTCGAGGAGATGATGGAGCTGCTGGAAGCCCTGAGCCGCCACTTGATCGTGGCTTCGGCCTCCAACACCAACGAGCGGCATTACGAGCAGATGCGGGTGGGGGAGGCGGGGGTCCTCAGGTACATCCACCGGCACACGCCGTCGCACGCGATCGGCGTCCGGAAGGGCGACGAGGAATACTTCCCGACGCTCTTGCGGCACCTGGAGGTGGAGCCGCAGGAGGTGGTGTACATTGACGACGTGCCGCCATTCACCGGACAGGCCAAGCGCCAGGGGATCCGGGCCATCACGCTCTTCGACCACACGCCGGACGATTTTGCCCAGCTCCGGCACGATCTCATTTCCCACGGCGTGCCGGAACACTGGTTGTCTTCGGCGCAACCGCCCGCACCTTGACATGCGCATAACCGTGTGGCATGGAAGGGCAGGAGGTGCGAGGTGAAGACAAACAAGAACCGGACCCGGAAGCCCAAAGTCAAGCATGGCCTGGGTCGGATCGTGGAGTCGCGGCAGCCGGACGTGGATCACGTCATACACAGCCAACGTCGCGTTCCGGAACGGGACGGTCTGCTGTTCGATCACGACGGCGCTGATCCGGCGGACAACCCACGGGTCGCTTCGTCCTTACGCGGCCTGCGGGCCCTGGGGGACTAGATGGACGACCACGAAACAGCAGTTGGCCTGTTCGACGCCTTGGCCAGCCAAGAAAGCCTGCGGGCCACCAGGCGCGGGTGGGTCATTGTGCGCGACGCGATCGTGGAGATCGAGCTTCTTGGTGGCTGGCTCGTTGCCGACCGCGGCCCACGGCTGTCCCAGGCGCTTTCCACCGAGGCTGACCTCGGCCGAAATGACCTTGGGGAAGACCAACTCATCGTGCAGGGCCAGCTGGGGACGCTCAACCTCCGTCGAGTCGAAGGCCTACCGGTTCCGGTGATCCGTATCACCGACCGGTATGTCGTCCGGGAACGGAAGCCCTCTGGCCACCCAGACGGACGGCCCGATCTCGCGCTCCGGCGCGGCTAGACTGACACACGGTCAGTCTCTTTTTTTACCCTAGACCGCACGGCCCCGCCCTGCTATATTCACCCCGACCTATGAAGATTCTGATTATCGGTTCCAAGGGGATGCTCGGCCAGGAATTGGCCAAGGTCTTTGCTGACCAAGAGCTCACCCTCTGGGACCGCGATGAAATCGACATCACCAAGCCCGAAGACTATGGCCTGAAGATTACGGAAGTTGGGCCGGACTTGATTATCAACGCCGCAGCCATGAATGACGTGGACGGCATTGAAGCTGACGACACCATGGCCAAGTTGGTAAACGGGAACGCCGTGGGTTCGATTGCGGACATCTGTTCCATCCTCGGTATCTTGATGGTCCACTACTCCACGGACTACGTGTTTGCCGGCACCAAAAAAGAAGGCTATACGGAGAACGACGTGCCTGAGCCGGTTTCCAAATACGGGGAAACCAAGTTGTTAGGCGAACGCGTGCTCAAACAAACTACCAGCGAATATTATTTGATCCGAACCTCGCGTTTGTTTGGCGCGGCCAGCCCCATGCCGGGCACCAAGGCCAGCTTTGTCGACAAGATTCTGGAGAAGGCCAAGGCCGGTGGGGAGATCAGTTTGGTAGACGAAGAAGTGAGCGCACCGACCTATGTGGTGGACTTGGCCAAGCGGACACGCGAAATTCTGGCGGCCCGCAAACCCTACGGCATCTATCATGTCACCAACTCCGGCAGCTGCACCTGGTACGGTTTTGGCACCAAGGTTTTGGAGCTGGCCGGCCTCACTGTCCCGGTCAAAGCCGTGCCCGGTTCCGACTTCCCACGCCCGGCCAAGCGCCCAGCCTTTTCTGTGCTCAAAAATACCAAACTGGAACCGATGCGCCCCTGGGAGGAGGCCCTTGCCGAATATCTGAAAACGCGCTAAGGAACGATCATGAAAGCCTTGCTTACAGCCGGCGGTCGCGCTACGCGGCTGCGGCCCATCACTTACACCTGGAACAAGCACCTGATTCCGTTGGCCAACAAGCCAATGATCGTTCATGCCATTGAAAAGTTGGTGCGGGCCGGGATTACGGAGATTGGCATCAACACCAACCCGGGTGAAGTCGAACTACAGAAAGTGCTGGGTGATGGTAGTGCCTACGGTGCCAAGATTACCTATATTGAACAAACCGGCGGGCCAAAGGGGCTGGCGCACATCATCAAGGTCGCTCAACCGTTTTTAGGTGATGATTCGTTCCTCTTTTACTTGGGCGACAACATCATTCTTGGAGATATTTCCGGTTTCATCCAGAAATTTTCTGAAGGCGGTTACAACGCGTTCCTTGCCCTGTCTCGGGTCAAAGATCCGCAACGTTTTGGTGTGCCGGAAATTGTGGACGGCAAGATCGTCCGTGTGGAAGAAAAACCAGACGTACCCAAGAGCGACTTTGCGGTCACTGGTATTTACCTCTACGACAAGAACGTGTTTGCCGCGGTCGACGCAATTGAGCCTTCGGCCCGCGGCGAGTACGAAATTTCCGATGTCCACACTTGGCTCATTGAGCACGGTCTTTCCGTGGGCTATGACGAAATCACCGGCTGGTGGAAGGATACCGGGAAGCCGGAAGACTTATTGGAAGGAAACCAGCTGCTCCTGGACGAAATGTCACACGCGGAAGCCACACAGGCCGGCAACGTGCATCCGGACGCCGTCTTGCAAGGCAAGGTCAAAGTGGGAGCCGGGGCCGTGATTGGTGCTGACGTGCTCATCCGTGGCCCCGTGACGATTGGTGCCGGGGCAGTCATCGAGCACAGCTACATTGGCCCGTATACCGCGATTGGTGACCGGGCGGTCATTCGCAATACGGAAATCGAGCACTGCATTGTCTTTGAAGACGTCACCGTAGACTGCGGCAAGCGGATTGTGGATTCGCTCATTGGCCGCTTTGCCAGCGTCACCAGCGACCAGGCCACCCTGCCGCGCGGCCACAAACTCATCGTGGGCGATCACGCCCGGGTAGAGCTGTAGGTTTTTGCCCTAGGGCACGATGATCGGGAAACGATAGATGCCGGGACGGCCGCCGGGGGAGGCAGCGGAGATGATTTCCTGGGTGCGGGGGTTCACGGCAAAGCCGCGCAAGCCGGGCAGGGAGAAAAGCGGGGTGGTGAGCCGGCCAAAGCGGTCGGCCCGTTCAATGGCCATCACGGTGTCACCCACAGCAACCACCACGTGGCTCGTACCTGGGTACCAGGCGGCGTCCCGGATGGGGCTGCCAAAGCGGGTGAGCAGCTCCAGGTGGCTGTCGCGTTTGTCCCAGACCCACAGTTCAAAGTCGCTCCAGACCAGGAGGAGGTTTTCGTTTTCTGCGCTCCAGCGGCTGCCGCGGGCCTGCCCCTCAAAAAGGATCTTCCCGCTCCGGCTGTCCATAACCCACAGGCGGTTGCCATCGCTCAAAGTGAGCACATTGGGCGCGGTGGGCAGGAACCGGGCATGGGCCACGGGGAATTCGCTGAAGAGGTTTTCGCGGTCACCATTTGCTGCGTGGCGCCAGATGCGCAGGGTGGAGGTGGCAGCTTCGGCTAAGAAGAAGGTGCCATCTTGGAAGAAGGCGCGGTCAACGCGCACGGCGGAGAAGGGGACCGGATTACGTCCCACACTCCACAGCATGGCCTGGCCATCTTGCACGGTCAGCAATTCCTCTACGGGTTCCGCTGTCCAGGTCGCAGAGTCGAGCGTCATTCCATTCGTTGCGAGGGTGGTAGCGGAGGCGTTGCCCGAGCGGTCGAGTATGACGTACACCGGTTCGCTACTCGGAACCGTCACCAGTACCCGGCGGCCGGAGCTGCTCCAGAGCATAGTCACTTCACCTGCGCTCACGCTTTCTACGCGTCCAGCCAATCGTGGAGCCCGGTTCGGTTCAGCAAACCAAAATTCAACAAAGCCGGGCACGGACACGGCCGTCGCGCGCGTTCCGTCGGGTCCGACCGACAGTCCCAGCACGTCACCCACTTCGACGCGTTCCGGTAGTTGCGAAGGGAATAGCAAGATGTCATCGGCAAAGGTGGTACGGTTGCTTTCTACGCGCACGGTCTTGCTCCAGGCTTGGTAGCCGTCTTTTTGGACGCGCAAGATGTATTCGCGCGGCAGGAGGAGGCTCAAGCGCGCGGGCGTGCGTTCGGGTTGGGGAACGCCGTCCAAAAAAATGGCTGCATCTTTGGGGACGGAACGTGCTAACAAGAGCCCGGTATGTTCCAACCGGCGGGTCCGGAGGTTAATACGGTAGCCGGCCGTGTGGAGCAACACCAAAGGCACGCTCACCACAAAGAGCAGTCCAAAGATGGCGGCAATGATGCTTTGGGTGCGGAGGCGCATGGCGGACTTACCGAAGCACAAGATTCATGATATATTCCTGGCAACTATGCCACATTTTGAGATTACCGGCGGCCGGCCGCTCCAGGGTGAGATTGCCGTGTCTGGGGCCAAGAACGCTGCCTTGAAATTCTTGGCGGCCAGCTTGCTCTGCCATGCACCGCTTACCATCCGTAACGTCCCCGACATTGAGGACGTCCGGCGGCTGGTGGAAATCATGAAGAAACTCGGCGTCCGGGTCCGCCAGTCTGCGGATCATCATGAGTATACCATTGACGCCCGGAGCATCACCACGAGTACCTTGGATCCGGTTCTGGCGCCGAAGATCCGCGTTTCCACTATGCTGGTGGCTGCGCTTCTGGTGCGCTCTGGCAAAGCCACGCTGCCGTTCCCGGGTGGCTGCGCCATTGGCCGCCGACCGATTGATTTGTTCCTGAGTGGGTACGCAGCGTTCGGTGCCAAGGTGCAAGAAGAAGAAAAGGCCATCCATTTTTCTGCCAAGCGGTTGCATCCGGCGCGTTTCGTCTTTCCGGTGGTCAGCCACACCGTGACCGAGGCCTTGATGATGCTGGCCGCCCGCGTCCCCGGCGAGTCGGTGCTCATCAACTGCGCCATGGAACCAGAAGTCGTGGCTCTGGCCGACATGCTCAACTCCTGTGGCGCGCACATTACCGGTGCAGGTACGCCCACAATTACCATTTCCGGCGTGGCTGAGCTCGGTGGTGGCAGTGTGGATGTGATTCCAGACCGCATTGAAGTCGGCAGTTTTTTGGCCCTGGCGGCGGCCACCAAGAGCGACATCACGGTCATTGGTGCCCGGCCGGAGCACGTGGACGTGCCGATCCAGTTTTTGCGCGACATGGGCGTACCAGTCGAAGTCAAAGCCGACCGCATCCGGGTCCGGCCATGGAAGATGCTTACGGCGGTGCCGCTCATCACCCATGAATATCCTGGCTTTGCGACCGATCTTCAACCAGCCTTTACCGTCCTTCTTACGCAAGCGACTGGCACCGTGCTCGTGCACGAAACCATTTTTGAAGGCCGCCTGTTCTTTACGGAAAAACTGAACAAGATGGGGGCCAACACCATTCTCTGTGATCCGCACCGGGTGATTGTCCAAGGGCCGACGCCGTTGCGTGGAACAACTTTAGAATCACCGGACATCCGAGCGGGGCTGGCCCTTCTCATTGCCGGCCTGTGCGCCCGTGGTAAGAGCCGGATTGAGAATATCTACCAAATCGACCGCGGGTACGAACGCATTGAAGAACGGCTGGTCAAGCTTGGTGCGGACATGAAACGGATCAAGTAGGAGACACAAAAAACACGGACCCAGACAAAAACCGAGGTCATTGCGAGGAGCGGAGCGACGAAGCAATCTTACAAGAAAGATTGCTTCACTACCGTTCGCAATGACCTCTCGTGTTCTGGATCCCCGCCTCCGCGGGGATGACAGTTGTGGTGCCGTGTTTTTTGTTTGAATCGTCTCGTTGCTACTCTGTCACCGTCACCTTGCCGAAGGTGGATGCGTTGAGATGGTCGTGGAACGGCCAGCTGCCGACGTTTTCGAAGGTGAATTCCCACATCTGCCCTGGGGCGATGCCGGCCTTTGCGTCGAATTCCGGGTAGTTGGTGTGGGACGGATGTGGAGCGGAGGCCGGCCAGCGTGGATTGCTGCCTTCATTCACGAAGAGCACCGTGTCGCCCTTTTTTACGGTGGTTTCCTTTGGGTCAAAGCCAGCGTCGGTCATCAGGATCACCGGACGGTCGACCAAGCCGCCATCGGTTTCCACCGCTGCCGGGGTGTTTGTTGTGGGGGTGGGGGGTGGTGTCGGCACGGTTGCACAACCGGCGCCGGCCAGCAGGAAAGCTAGGGCAATAAGCGGAAGACGGGCTTGGGACATAGAGGCTTGGTAAGGAGTATACGAGGTAGTATACTGTATGCCGTTCGATATCTATCCACACCACCTGTGTCCGCCCCGCTTGTCTTCGACATTGAAACGCAAAACACGTTCCAGGAGGTTGGGAAGTACGATCATCGATTACTGAAGGTATCTCTGGTAGGTGCGTACGATTATGCGACTGGGCAGTACGACAGCTACTTGGAAGCCGACCTGCCAGCCCTCTGGAAGAAGATGGAAGCGGCTTCGGTCGTCATCGGCTACAACATCATTGGCTTCGATCTGCCGGTCTTGAACAACTATTACCCCGGCGACCTGCAGAAGCTGCCGAAGGTTGACCTCATGTACATGCTGGAAGCAAAGATCGGCTTCCGGGTGAAGTTGGACGACGTGGCCAAGGCCACGTTGGGTATTGGGAAGAGCGGCACGGGGCTCTTGGCCGTGGAATATTGGAAAAAAGGGGAGATAGACAAGCTGCGTGACTATTGCCTGCAGGACGTGAAGGTCACTAAAGACCTGTACGACTACGTGGAGACCTACCACCATGCCAAGTATATGGACCGCTCGGGCACGCCGGTGACCGTACCGCTCTCTCTGCCGGTCCAGGAAGCGCGCACGGCTATGAACCTGACCATGCCGTTTTAGCGTGAGTGAGCGCGCTGTGGAGTGTCGGAAAACTAGATGTTGTGGTGAATTATCCACAGCCACCACAAGATATAGTATTGACGCAAAGTTTTTAACTAGCGTTAGTATGTTATACTTGCAGAGGACTTCAGCGGAGCTGAAGTCCTCATAAGCTAAACCTGAGAATAATATAGAAGAATTTATTATGTCGAAAGTGATTTCTGTAGGGGGCCAGAATTTAACTGAGACAATCGATAAACAAATCATAAAATTTCTCACTGCTTTAAAAAATATTAAAAAAAGGGATAATCAAACAGAAAGTTTTGATTCAGAGAAACTCGTAAAATCAATTCGTGTAGCTTTCAAATCTGGTGGAATAAATAACTCTCAATTAGAACGGCGTGTGATTGAGCGAGTTATTGGTAGGTTGGAAGAAAAGTACGACGGTCACACCACACCGACATCATCAGACGTTCGTGAGACAGTCGCGCTCACCCTCATTGATTACAACCTGTCGCACATTGCCAAGCGCTACATGGCGTACCGGCAGCTGAAGGAAGCGCTTACCAAGAGCGGCGAACCAGTCTATGGCCACGGCATCAAGGTGGACCGCCGCTACACCAAGCCCGGCACCCATCCCTACGACGACATGGTCTGGGAAAAGCGCGATGCCCGCATTACCAACGAAAAAGGCAAGGTCATTTTTGAGCAGACGGGCGTGGAAGTGCCGTCTAGTTTCTCCCAAACCGCCACGAACATCGTGGTCCAGAAGTACTTCCGCGGGAAATTGGGCACACCAGAGCGGGAAACCAGCGTGAAACAGATGGTGGACCGGGTAGCCAGGACTATTGCCAACTGGGGACGAGCGGGGGGGTATTTTGATACTGCGGCCGACGCCGACACCTTCGAAGCGGAGCTCACGGCAATCTTGGCCCGCCAAATGGCCGCCTTCAACAGCCCGGTCTGGTTTAACGTGGGCATCAACCCGCAGCCACAATGCTCGGCCTGCTTCATCAACTCGGTCCAGGACGACATGCGTTCTATCCTTAATTTGGCTGTGACTGAAGGCATGCTCTTCAAATTTGGTTCGGGTACCGGCTCCAACCTGTCGTCTTTGCGCTCCAGCAAGGAAAACTTGGGCGGCAGCTCCGGCAAATCGTCCGGCCCCGTGTCCTTCATGAAAGGTTTTGACGCGTTTGCTGGCGTTATTAAGAGCGGCGGCAAAACACGCCGGGCCGCCAAGATGGTGATTTTGGATGTGCAGCACCCGGACATCAAGGAATTCATCTGGTGCAAGGCCAAGGAAGAAAAGAAGGCCTGGGCGCTCATGGACGCCGGCTACGACGGATCTATTATTGGCGAAGCCTACCAATCCATCTTCTTTCAGAACGCCAACAACTCCATTCGCGTCACCGACGACTTCATGGAAGCCGCGGTGGAGGGTCGGAATTGGCAGACCAAGGCGGTGACCACCGGAGAAGTCGTGGAAGAAATTCCGGCCAAAGAAATTCTGCGTGACGCAGCCGAAGCTACGTGGATTTGCGGCGACCCGGGCATGCAGTACGACACCACCATCAACCGTTGGAACCCCTGCATCACCTCGGCCCGCATTAATGCCTCCAATCCCTGCTCGGAATACATGTTTTTGGACGACACGGCCTGCAACCTGGCTTCCTTGAACCTCATGAAGTTCCGCCGGGCCGACAACAGCTTTGACGTGGAAAGCTTCAAGCACGCCAGCCGGATTGTCATCACTGCCATGGAAATCCTGGTCGGCAACTCCAGTTATCCCACGCCGGCCATTGAACAGAACAGCCACGACTTCCGGCCGCTCGGCATTGGCTATGCCAATTTGGGTGCGCTCCTGATGAGCCGTGGCCTGGCCTATGATTCCGACGAAGGCCGCCAGTTCGCCGCTGCTATTACCGCGCTCTTGTCTGGCGAAGCCTACTTGCAAAGCAGCAAAGTGGCCGACCGGATTGGCGCCTTCCGCTACTGGAACACCAACCGCGACGCCTTCCTGCGCGTTTTGGGCATGCATCGCGACGCCGCTGCCCAAATTCCGCCTCAGAGCGTGCCGGCTGATTTGTTGGCCGCAGCCCGCGAATCCTGGGTCCGGACCGTGGAAGAAGCGAGCAAGCACGGCGTGCGCAATGCCCAGATTTCCGTGTTGGCACCTACCGGCACCATTGCCTTCCTCATGGATTGCGACACCACTGGCATTGAACCGGACATCGCGCTCGTCAAATACAAGTGGTTGGTGGGCGGTGGCATGATCAAGATCGTCAACCAGACGGTCCCGGAAGCCCTGAAGAATCTGGAGTATACCGAATCAGAAATCCGCGACATTCTGGCGTACGTTGACCAACACGACATGATCGAAGGCGCGCCGCATTTGAAGGACGCGCACGTCTCTGTCTTTGACTGCGCTTTCAAGGCACAGAAGGGGACACGTTCCATTAGCTACATGGGGCACTTGCGCATGATGGCCGCGGTCCAGCCCTTCATTTCCGGGGCCATCTCCAAGACCGTGAACCTGCCCACCGAAGCCACGGTGGAAGACGTGATGGATGCCTACATTGAGGCCTGGCGGTTGGGTCTCAAGGCCGTGGCCATTTACCGCGACGGCTCCAAGCGCCAGCAACCGCTCACCACGTCGCTCGACAAGGACCAATCCAAGCAAGGCAAGGAAAAGGCTGCTGCGGCCGCGCCAGCTACCGCCCCGGTGGCCGTAGTGACGCCCGAAGTCTACACGCCGCGCCGCCGCCGTTTGCCGGACGAACGCCGCTCCATTACCCACAAGTTCTCGGTGGGCGGGCACGAAGGGTTCGTCACGGTCGGGCTGTACGACGACGGCACACCCGGTGAAATGTTCATCCAGATGAGCAAGGAAGGCAGCACGATTTCCGGCTTGATGGATTCGTTTGCTACCACGGTGTCCATTGGTTTGCAGTACGGCGTGCCACTCAAGGTCTTGGTCAACAAGTTCGTCCATCAGCGTTTTGAGCCGTCTGGTTACACTAACAACCCCAAGATCCGCATTGCCAAGTCACTGGTCGACTACGTGTTCCGCTGGGTGGCCACCAAGTTCCTGCCGGTGGAAGACCAGCGTGCCGTGGGCGTGCAGGTCGAAGAAGTACCGGACGCGCTCACTGCTGTTGCTCCAGCCCTGCCAGTTGCCGCAGCAGTGGAAGCCCCGGTTTCTACGGCGCAAAGCACCATCTTCCAGGCGCCCGCAGCCGCCGCCACCGAACGCGCAGCCAACGACCTCACCATGACCTTCAACAACAGCGCGGACGCCCCTACCTGCCACGCCTGTGGCTCTATGATGGTGCGAAACGCCGCCTGTTATAAGTGCTTGAATTGTGGCGAGACGAGTGGGTGTTCATGAGTGATACGTCGCGGGGGTTCCCTTCGTCTGCTGCGGAGCTCGCGCATCGAGGGGGTGAGCTCGGTCCCTCCGGGACATGTCCTCGCAGACTGCGGGAACACCCCGCTCCGTATTGACGTCTGAACCAATGTATTGATTCATGCGTATGACACGCGACGACTTGCAAACAGAGATTGAAAAAGCAGAATTGAGTGCGGAAGAAGCGGTCGTCGCCGAGGAAATCCTGGCGGAAACGCCGGATGAGGAATTGGATGTGCTGGCCGAAATCGTGAAGAGCGCCGATGGTTTGCGGCGGCTGATTGCCAACTATCAGGAAGAAAAGACGGGCGGGTCGGACGTGATGGAAGGCGCGCCGAACTTGGTGGGGAACGTGGCCGAAGGCGAGGGGAGTGAGGAAGTATGAACAACCGGGCCCCGGAAGTGTGGGGCAAGATTCAGGTGTTTACCGGGAATGGTAAGGGTAAGACCACGGCCGCGCTCGGCACTGCCATTCGTGCTTATGCCAAAGGCAAGCGGGTGGGAATTGTTTACTTTGACAAAGGCGGCACGCACTACAGCGAGCGGGACTTTTTGGCCGCGCTCGCCATGCAGGCGTCGCCGCACGGTGGCCGCATCCAGGTGGAAGCCTCAGGTTTAGACCGGATTGACCCGGACACCGGCCGCTTCCGCTTTGGGGTGACGGACCCGGATACGGCCGAGGCTGCCCGTGGCTGGCAGGTGGCGGCTGGCTGGATTGGCTCAGGCGACTTTGATGTGGTGGTCTTGGACGAGATCAATTCGACCATCAGCCTCGGCATGCTGCCGGTGGAGCCAGTGGTAGCCGCGCTTGACGGCAAGCCCTCCCACGTGGAGATAATCTGCACCGGCCGAGACGCGCCCGACGCCATTAAAGAGCGGGCCGACTTACTGACCGACATGACCCTGGTCAAACATTACTTCTACCACGGCGCTGCCGCGCGGGAAGGTTTGGACTACTGAATATGAAAAAAGCACTCGGATACATCGTTATTGCGCTCGTTGCCTTCCTGCTGGGTTGGGGCGTTGGCCCGCGCATCACGCCTTCGGTTCCGGCACCACAGCAACCACTGGCCGAAAGCCAGGCACCGGCTGGTACTGCCGCGCTCATGCTGGATTTTGGTGATGGTACGGTCAAAACGTATACCGACTTGGCGTTTGCTGACGGTGAAACGCTGTTTGATCTCACCAAGCGCGCTGCGGAAAACAACGGGCTCACTTTTGAGTACCAACCGCCCGGCCAGTATGGCATCCTCATCGACCAGATCGGCCTGATGCGCGGCGGCACCGACAATAAATACTGGTTGTGGTACGAAAACGGCCGCATGGGCCAAGTGGCATCGGACGCCTACTTGCTACAACCGGGGGATGTGCTGGAGTGGAAGTTCGTTAACCTGAAAATGGAATAACTATGCCGATCGTCCTTGCTCTTCTCTTTGCGCTCGGTGTGTACGCCCTGCGGGTGGGGCCGCACCCGTGGAACGTAGCACCGGTTGCTGCAGCCATGTTGTGTGCCGGTGCTCTGTTGCCGCGCCGCTGGGCAATAATCGCTCCGCTCGCGGGTTCGCTCGCTGCCGACGCGGTGATCGGCTTTGACCGGTGGCCCATCACCCTCACCATTTACGGCACCTACCTACTCACTTGGGGGATCGGCCGGATAGCGCGAACACAGAACGGTGTTGCCCTGCGGGAACGGGCCGCCAGCTTGGGTTTGGGCTCCTTGGCCGGCTCGGTCTTGTTCTTCCTTTCTACCAACTGGGCGGTCTGGATGTGGTCTGGGCTCTACCCGGCAAGCTGGGCAGGCCTCCTGCAAAGCTACGTGATGGCCGTTCCTTTCTTTAAGGCCACGTTGGCTGGAGACCTCTTGTTTACTGGGTTTTTTGCTGTTTTGGCCATTTGTGCACAGCGCTACGGCCGCCGGGCTTGGAAGCACTTGCCTTTTTCCCAGCCATCTGTGCTATAGTGGAGCCACTAAGTTACCTAGGCATACGCGATATGGCGACAGGCAAAATCAAGACGCTTAAGAACGGCTTCGGTTTCATTGCTCCCGATGACGGCGCAAATGACGTGTTCTTCCACATGTCAGAGCTCCCGGATCCCGCGATGTTTAACACCCTCCAGTTGGGCCAGGCCGTGAGCTACGAAACGGCAGAATCGGACAAGGGTCCGAAGGCCGTCGGCGTCACCCCGGTCTAAACAGATCGAAAAACAGCCCCGCACTGCGGGGCTGTTTTAGTTTCTACAGAAGTCTTCCAGGTGCGCGGCTGGCAATAAAGCGGTAAGCAGCCGTCGTCCGTTTTCGTCCAACATATGTATCGGATCGGCAAAGTTTTCCGGGTCACCGCCGAATGACTCGATATCCGTAAAATCAATGAACGAAACATTCGGCTGGGTGGCTGCTGCCTCGAAATACGTCGTCATCTCATTTTTCATGTGGGTAAATGCAGCAAGTCTGTAGGCGCGTTCGGCAAGCGGCGGAGAAATGGGAGACAAGTAGAAGACCACGCGTATGTTCCGTTCCTGGGTGTAGCGGAGGAATTCGTCCATGAGTGCTCGGCGCCTGGTATTCATGCCTCTAAAAGCGGCGTAGACATCGGTGGATCCGGCGTAGTCAGACTCGACCCACTCTACCGGTGGGGGGTACGTTTGCGTTTCATGGAATTCTCCATCCAAAGCAAAGGTGACGCGTGATGGCGGATACGCAGTGAAGTGATACGTCACAGAACGGATCATATCTCTCAGATATTGCAAAGTCAGACTTTTGGTGATCGCCTGCAGGTCCTGGAACAGCAACTGCGGCCAGGAGAGGTGGAGGTAGGTACGGAAAAGTGGGTTTTGGGTGGTGTCCATCTGGGCGGGCCAGTCATCGAACGCTTCCAGGTCCAAGGCAACCAACAAGAGGGTCGGCTGCACCCGTGCCTCTTCTACGGCAAAGCGGAGCAAAGACAGGTACTCTTCAGGTCGAGCATTATTGACACTCAAATTAAATGTGGGACAACCCGTCACCGCTTCAATTTGGGCGGGACGCAAGGTGTATGCCCGGGAATAACCCAAGACCAGAGCCTGCGGGTCTTGGTGGAGATTCTTGAGGAATTTTATTTTTTCACGACGTGGATTCGTGGTGAGCGGCGGCAAAAAGGGGGACCCAAAAAAAGCATACGGGTCAACGAAGATCGCGGCGACGACTATCAGAAGGAGTATGCTGGCCGTGGTCCCGACCAGAAAAAGGAGAAAGGTGCGGGGGTTGGTTATATTCATGGCAGTAGCTTAAAAATCGTCAGGCTGGGTGTGGAAAAGACGGGTCGGGCCACGGAGGCGAGTGATGATGTGGATGCACCCAATGCCTGTTCCCAAGGACCGAACAGCAGGTAGTCGGTGCGGTATGGGCCAAGGAGCTGGCTGGGATCATCGGGCAGGGCCTGGTAGCGGGTTATGAGCGCTTCGGTAGTATCTGCAGGGAGTTGGCTCGGAATGCTGGTGCCGAAGAAAGTATCTGGCGTGCGGGGAAAAAAGAATTGGGCGTACAGGTAATCTACCAGGTCCGGCTCGGGAAAGGCGGGAGCATTGGTGGACGCCAGGCGTTCCCGTATTTGCGACTCTGGGATGCCGAACACTTTCCAGGTGCGTAGTAGCCGCTCCTCTCGTTCCCACCGCCCTGCATAGGTGTTTAGTCCGCGTGGCATGGAAATTTTTGCTGGCGTGAAGAGCACCAACAGATCGTTCATGGTGGGGGAGGGGCTCATCACCACGGCATCCGTGGGCAGCTGGACATCGAGCCAGGTCAGGGCCGCATGTACGTCCGGTGGGATGGCGCGGTAGGCATCAAACTGCCGCGGCCAGGTGAGTTGCCAGTGGGCGGAGGCGGTAAAAAAAGACAGACAACAGACCACTGCTCCCGCCCGCACCCAGTGCCGTGTCTGCGGCCAGCGGGCTCTTATCCACAAGGCGCCGTCTTGGGCCAGCAACACCAGAAGCAGGGTCATGGGGAGGTACAGGATGCGGATATGCCACTGGACGGGTTGCCAGTTCGTACCCGTTAGGAGTTGGAGGTTGAAGACGGCAATGCCAGCCAACAGCAGGCTGGAAAAACCAATGGCAGCCATCACAGGGAGGCGGCCGCGTTGGAATCGGAACCAGACATACCCGGCGCCAGCCGCATACGCTGCATACCAGGCCAACTGGCTCCATCGGAAGAATCGCCCCTCTTCTGCGCCAATGGTTCGAAAGAAGAAATCCGTGGCCGTGGCGAGCTGTTGGAATTGGAAATAAATGTGCCAAAACGGAATGGAGACCAACAAGGCTACGCCAATTGCCAGGCACAGCGCTTTTACTGCAGCGAACTGCCTGCGCACCACCAGAATAACCAACGTCATTGCCAGGACAACAAAGAGGTAGATCCAAAAATAGAGGTAGGTGTAGAACAAGAGGCCAACGAACAGGCCGAGGAGCAGGGCATTACGCAGACGCGGACGTTCAAGTGTTTGGAAGAAGAGGAGAAGGGTTGGCGCGTAGATGAGGAAACCGGGGTTGTGTGACTCAGGAGTAAAGAAGTTGGCATGAGGTAGGGGATGAACACCAACAGCGAGCGGCAGGAATATTTTGACCACATCCTTCCAGACAAAAGGCCATTGGAAAACGGTGAAGATGGCGTCCCGGACGTTGAAAAGC
>CAZQBA010000021.1:0-15321 GCA_964591635.1 uncultured Gammaproteobacteria bacterium
CAAAGAAGATGTCTTCACGGTTGATGGCAGCACCTTTGGGTGTGATTTTGCGCAAGAAGGTGCCGCGCATGTACTCGCGCAGCTGGCGGTGCTCTTCCGCTTCATGCGGGGCCAGAGTCTCCGGACCAACAGCCGCAATCGCTTCTTTATATGCACCCAACCAGGCATCCACCTGCTCAGGCGTGGCTGAGTAGGCATTCAATTTAAATTCGCCTTCGGCAATGCCCACGTGCTTTTCGAACATCCGTGCACCCAAGGCATAGGCCATACCCACCCAATGTGTGGCGTCCGGACCTTCGTGCGTGGAATAGCCTACGGTGACGCCGGGGTAGCGGTTCTTGAATACGGCAATGCGCTGGAGAGCCAGCTTGTCGGTAGGTGTGGGATACAAAGCCACACAGTGCATGATGGCAAAATGAATGCCGCGGTGCTGAAAGAAAGAGACAATGCGATCCACCTGCGGAATTTCCAAGCCGGCCGTAGAGCAGACCACGGGCTTATCCGTCTGGGCAATGCGTTCAAAGAGCGGCCAGTCCGTAGCCGAGCAGCTGGCCACTTTGAGGACGTCGATGTTGAGCCGCTCCAGCATGTCCACGGACGGCTCATCAAACGGCGTGGCCATGGTGATCATGCCTTGCTTGCGCACTTCATCGGCCAGTTCGCCAAACTGTGCTTCGCTCAAGCGCGTGGAAAGCAGGCGGCCGATGAACTTGTAGTCCTGGTTGTCTTTGTATCCGGGATGGATAAACGTGTCGTAATCGCGGAATTGAAATTTGAAAGCAGCGCGCACCCCGTGCTTGCGGGCCAGGGCCCCCGCCTCCTGGATAATCTTTTTGGCATGCGGGACCGACCCTTGGTGGTTGTTGGCCAACTCAAAAGTAATCAGTCCTTCAAACGGAAACTTTTCTCCCAGTCCCAGTTTTGCCATAGAAACAACGGTTTTTATTGGGAATTCACAGCTGGAGTAGCTTACCCACCTGGGTTTTGGGCGTCAATGCAATAAAAAAACCACGCATCTCCCCTATGCGTGGCGTCCTGAGGGAGATTCGCACAACGAGAGCCCGAAGGAGCTCTTCAGGCTCCAATAGGGAACCGGCGTCGTGTTGACCCTAGTCGCAAGTAGCGATGTAAAAGGCCACCGGGTGGTAGGCTTCGATCTCACACCAGGCGTCATACTCTGGCCGGGCTCGGACGTTGGTAATCGCTTCCGAGAGCAAGGCGATCTTGGCATCACCCGAGAGATCCGAAAGCGGCGACCAACGCATATAGAAGGTCCAGCCGTTCTGGTCGTAGAGATGAATCTGGTGCCCGGGAACGACGAACGTTTCTTCAATGATTTGCAGCCCATTGAAGCCTGCCTGCTCGTTCGCATTCCGCACTTCACAGGGGTCAAACGCTTTCGCGACCGGCGGCCAGGCATCATCACGGTCGAAGCCATGACGTTCCTTAGCCAGACGGACGATCTCGGCGTGCGTGGCCTGGCGGATGGGATGACTCAGCTCGCTCATCACCTCGCCGTCCTTGACCACACCGCTTCTGTGGTCGGCGACCCGGTAGGTCGTGAAACGATGATGTGACGGGCCGAGTGTCATAGCGAAGACTTCGGTATCTGTCGCCTCGCAGACCTGCCAAATGAAGGATTGATAAACGGGATGGAGCATGGCGGCCTGCTCACAACAGATGACCACCCTCTCGCAACTTTCCAGGTCAGAAAGGGGTTCGTTGCATGTCACATCACATCTATCGATCCTGATATCTCCTCGTTCATCGGAGGCGAACTCTGTCCCCATCAAGTACTCCGCGAATGCGGGCCGATGCTCCACCAGCACAACCTCGCGGACGCCGAAGGCCCGCGTGGCATAGCCGGTTCGAGCCAGAATGTCGACGATGGAATCAGGATACTCACCGAGCGCATCGACCACATGCATCGCCAGCCGCGCCGCGATGTGGCGATAATACGGGCTCCGGGCGTTGAACTGCTGGAACAGCTCCAGATCGTCCATGCCCGGCTTCAGGTACAACGGTTCTCTTCCCTTCATTACAACCTCCTTCGTGGCGCGAACATACGCCAAACGAAGGTTTTTGTCTAGATGCGAGTCATCCACCTCCCCCAACCCATCCTTAGTAAGGAAGAGAGAAGTGCAGAGCTACCAACACTGTCATTCTGAACGGCAGTGAAGAATCTTTCTCGTTATTTCCAGAAAAGACTGGAAGGATCCTTCGTTCCCACTCAGGATGACAAAAAGAAAAGACCGTCCGAAGACGATCCCTTGTTGTTGATGGGCGGCGTGTTACCGCTCCACGCCAGCGTGCGTGAGCGCCTGGGAGAGGGTGCGCGTCCCCCACTCGTGGATGGCCGGTTGGCCGTTGCTCATGACCACCGACGACTCGCGCGGCTGCCACGGCTCTCCGTATGCGTCCGTGATACGCCCGCCCGCTCCCTGCAGGATGACGCTCGGCGCCAGCACGTCCCAGACGTTGAGGCGTGGGACGAGATAGAGCTCGGCCGTACCACGGGCCACGGCGCACATGGAGAGTCCGGCGCACCCCAGGATGCGTGGTGCCCGCACTTCCTCCATGGCGTAGGTGAGGGCGATGGTCGCAGCGTGGCGGTGCGGCAGCTTGCTGGTGAGCCCGACCTGGACCATGGCCTGGGCCGGATCTGTGTTCGCGCTTACCTGGATACGCCGATTGTTGAGCTGGCTCGCCTCCCCGGCCACGCCAACAAACATCTGACGGCTCCAGGGTTGGTAGACGATCCCGATGATCGGCTGGCCATCCGCACACAACCCTACGGAGATACAGACATGCTCCAGGTCTCCGCATACCAGGTTGGTGGTGCCATCCACGGCATCGACCACGATGGTCGGGGCGTCGTGGAGCACGCGGGCACCGTCGCCGATCTCCTCTTCGCCGATGAACACGGCGTACGGCGCGCTGGCCGTGAGCTCCAGCTTCAGGAAGTGCTCGACGGCACGATCTACCCGCGTCACCAAGTTACGACCGTGGCTGCGCGGATCCTTCACCTTTGGGTCGAGATGTCCATTCGCAACAAGCTGCCGCATCAGCTCACCCGCAGCTCCCACGGACTTCACGATGGCCTGCCTCTGGACGCGCACTTCGTCGGGATGCATCACGCACCCATACGCAGGTCGGGGATGTGGGCCGCGATGTCGGCCACCACTTCCTCGAGCGGGCGGTCGGCGTCGATGTCCGTGACCTCCAAGCCATCCGGCCAGGGGCTGACGAGCTTGAGCGAGTTCTCGTACTTCTCACGGCTCTTGATGGAGGAGGGATGCCCCTCCACGATGCGCTGCTCGATGCGCCGGGCGATGGTGTCGTAGGACGACACGTTGAGCCGGAAGATGGGAACGAGCAGGGGTCGGTACCCCGGCAGCGGCGCCAGACGGTTCTGCTCCTCCAAGAGCGCTAGGAGTGATGCCTTGAACTCCGGCTTGGAGAAGGTGCCGGTGAGCACCGTCTGGTTGCCCATCTCGGCTGCCATCTGAGCGCGGTTGACGCTCACCTGGTAGATCGCGGCCAACACCTCGGGCAAGGTGCCCTTGGAAAAGTCGTACTCCTCACCGCGTCGTGTGGCGTCGGCCGTGAGGAGCTCGGCCTTGATCTCGTCCACGTCGTACGGGATGAAACGGAATTGCTGTTCCAACCTCCTCCCCACCGCAGTCTTGCCGTGGAGTGGCGGACCGGTGAGCACTACGATACACGGGGTAGGCAAACGCATGTCTCCTCCTCTTGCGCGGAACCGCCGCGCACGGGTTTGGGCCGTAGCGGCGGTGTATCATTTCAACGGCCCAACGTCAATGGGCGGGATAACCCCGCCCCTACACCCAAAAACCACCAGTCCCCATATTCCATATTCGAAATTCCAATCCCCATTCCCCCTATTCCCCCGCCCCTTCCTTCATAGCCAACTCGGCCAAGACAAAATCGCGTAGCGTATCAATATTAATGGAGCCAGTTTCGCCCATCACATAGGGCTTCACGCGCTCGCCGTTCATGGAATGTTTGTCCAAAATCGTGGCTGGGGCAATCACGTTCACGGCTCCGTTGTGGCGGTAGGCCGGCGGCAAATCCTGGCGGCGCAAACGGGGCGCATCTTTTACACCGGTGAACGATTCCGGCAAGAAGGGCACCATGAATCCGTCGGCATCCGGCTTCCACATTTTATACGGATGGTCGTGCGTTTCATGGACGGACATGACGCTGTCGCAGGCCGGGGCTGCCAAAAACAATTCAATGGCCGCATCAATATGTTCGGCCGTGCGCAAGGGGTTGGTGGGCTTCAACTGGACCACCACGTCTGGCCGATCGTTTTCGTGTTCCGCAAACCAGGCAAGGGCATGTTCAAACAACGGGAGTGAGGGCGAGGTGTCCGCGGCTAATTCGGCTGGGCGCAGGAACGGCACTTCGGCACCATATTGCTTTGCGACGTCGGCAATTGCCTGATCATCCGTATTCACCACCACGCGCGTCACCTGCTTGGCGGCTTTGGCAGCCTCAATGGTCCAGGCAATAAGTGGTTTGCCGTGGAGCAACTTGATGTTCTTGCCGGGAATCCCCTTGGATCCGCCCCGGGCTTGGATGATGGCCAAAATTTCCATACCAGCCGAGACTAGCAGGCTGTACCCGGCCGGTCAATAAAAAAGATCCAAGTGGTTCACTTGGATCAGGCCAGGCCGATCAAGACCGCGCCGGCTGTCATGATGGCCCCGCCAGCGAAGCGCTCCTTGAAGCTCTTCTTCTCGCCGACGATAAAGAAGGCGAGGATGATGGTGAGCGGGATTTGGATGCGCTTCATGGTGCCGACGTACGGCACAATGGAATAACGGAAGGCGAAGGCCGTGATGAAGATGTTTCCGGCGAAGAAGATGGCCAGGATGGCCGACTTGCGGAAGGCCTGCCCGCCGTCCATGCCGGCGAACTCCTTTCGGAAGATGGCGACCACCAAGTTGCCGAGCGCAGCAATGAGCATCACGCACCCGAACCCGAAACCGATGTCCGAGGTGCGGGCCACCATGCCGTCGTAATTGAGACTGATGGTGGAGAGCGCGACTGCGAAGAAGGCCCAGCGCACGCCCGCACTCTTGCCCAGGGCCAGGAACGGCGCCAGGTAGACCCGCCACCAGGCCGGCGGCGTACCCTCTTTCTCCATCCGTTCGGCCAGCTTCTGCCGGACGTCCTGGATGTTCAGGATGTACGTACCGACTACCAGGAGCCAGATGCCGACCCAGCCCATGGTGCTCGGGTATTCGCCCAGGATGATCATGCTCGTCACAATCACCACGGCTGGTGTGGTGGAGTCGATCGGCGTGACGAGTGACACGTCCTCCAGTGCCCGGGCCCGCATCTTGCCAAACATGATGCCGATGTTGAGCACGCCGGTGACCACAATCGGCAGCCAGAAGCCGGGCTTGACCACCGGCCCACCAGTCGCCACCGAAATGCCGAGCAGGATGAGCGCGGCAAACCCCTGGTGGAGCGCCACAAGTGCGCTCGACCGGTTTTTCCAGTCACCCGTCTGGACCTTCTTGCTGAAGACGTTGTAGAGCGCGGCAAAGACCGCACCCACTACCACGAAGACCACCCAATGGATGTTATCGATGTTCATGTACCACCCCTCCTCCGGGTGACACTTCCCTACCACATAGATTACACTTTGTCCATATGCCCATCATTTCCCAGGCCTTCCCATGGCAAGGCATCGTCATCATTCTGGCCGGTGCCTTTTTGCGATCGCTCTACGTGATCAACAACAAGCGGAATTTGCGGGGCGTGGCGACACGTTTTGTGATTGTCGTGAATATGCTCGTTGCAGGGAGCATCCTCTTTACGGCGCTGGTGCTCACGGGCGGCTTACACGGAATTGATTGGTTCAGCTGGCCCGGTGGCATTTTTTGGCCGCTCATCACCACCATGATCTTGAACTTGGGCATTCAACCCACGGAGCTAAAGGCGCTCCAATTGGAAGACGCATCGCTCGTGTCCCCTATGAGCGCCGCCGCACCATTATTCTCCCTGGCGACTGGCTTCCTTATTTTGCGGGAACTGCCTACGGCCGCTGGTTGGTTCGGTGTCATCCTCCTCTCGGTTGGTTCGTACATCCTGAACATCAGCAAGCCAGCCGCCGTAGACACTGCCGCGCCTTCTGCGGTCGGGCTCAAAAAACACTTGCACACCGTGCGCGGATTTCTCCTTCCCTGGTTCTCTTTGGGTAAAAGTCGTGGTGTGCGTCTGGCCCTGCTCGGCGCCGTGCTCGGCAGCATTGCCATCAACTTCGACAAAATGGTGGCCACACAAACATCGCCTTTCTTTCTCACCAGCATGGTCATGCTCGGCATTGGGTTCACGATGCTGACCCAACTTCGTTCCGAACATGTTCCCTCACAGCTCACCCGCCAGCAAATCTTCTTTCTTCTCCTGTCTCCCTTGCTCTGGGCAGCGGCTGCCACACTGTTTGTGGTGGCACTCAGTTTTGGTTTGGCCAGCTACTCGTCCGCTCTCCGCCGGGCCGGCATTCTCTTTGTGGTCCTCTTAGCCGGACCACTCCTCAAAGAACGCGGTCACCCCGAACGCATTTGGGGCGGAGCCATCATGGCCGTGGGTGCGGTGTTGTTGGCTCTTTAAAGGTAGTCCTTCGACTCGGCTCAGAAATAATAAAAAAGATGTGACTCTTCGACTTCGCTCAGAGAATAAATAATAATTGCCTGAGCTTGTCGAAGGCCGACCAAAAAAGAGATCCTTCTCTCAAGATCACTGCAAAACTGCAGCCACTTTTTTTGCAATAAACACTTCGGTCTTGGCCATGGAATCAAAGGTGGCACCGCCGATGTGGGGCGTGATCAGTAGGTTCTGATGGGTCTTGGCGTATTCCACCAGCGGATCGTTGGTAATAACGACGGGGCGTTGTTCTTCGGCCCACAGCACGTCGAGTGCTGCACCAGACAACTTGCCTGTTTCAAGGGCCTGGAGCAAAGCAGCTTCATCTACCAGCTGCCCGCGCGAGATGTTCACAAAGATCGCGCCATTTTTCATTTTTGAAAACGCGGTGGCATCCATCATCTTTTCTGTTTCTGGCGCGTACGGCACAGCAAGGACCACCACATCGGCACGCACCAACAGGTTCTCTTGGTTCACGTGCTCCACACCTATAGCGTGTGGTTGTGCGGCCGGGTCGGTCACGAGCACCGTCATGCCACAACCTTGGGCCATCTGAGCGACAATCGACCCGATACGACCAAAGCCGATGATGCCCATGGTCTTGCCGTGCAGTTCATACCCCTTAAACCGGTCACGCTGCCACTCACCGCTTATGACAGAAGCATGCGCCTGCGGAATGCGGCGGATGAGACCAAAGAGCATGGCCATGACATGTTCGGAAGAGGCGTAGATGGTGCGCAAAAAGTCGGTCTCCCCTTTCAGACCAACGACCGTGACGCCGCGTTCGGCCGCAAGCGCCTGGTCAATGTGATCCAAACCAGTAGCCGGGCAAGCAATCACTTTGAGTTTGGGAGCAGCGTCCAACACCTCGCGATCAATCTTATGCGCCAGGCGCAGCACAAGCACGTCCACATCTGGAACCTCACCCAATAATTGATCGCGTGTGACTGCAGCGCCAGGAATAACAACATCACCGAGCGACTGGTAGATGGCCAGCGCTTCAGCAGAATAGTCTTGTGGTTCGGCAATCAAGATACGCATATTACTTTCGTTCCATCACGTAGCAGACCTTCAGGCTCCAGAGCGGATGCGGCGGCACGATCATATTCCAGCGCTTGGGACGGAGGAAAGGAATGTACCCACCCTCAAACCAACGCCCGCGTTCTTCAAAAAAGGACGCGAACGCTTTCACAAAGACATCATGGGTCAAAAAAGTGATGTGATTGTTTTTTGAATGATAGCTTACTAAGTTGCCGCGCAGCGCGAATCGCCACTTGTCCCACAGCGTGTGCCCCCAAGACATAGACAGATACAGCATCCCTCCCGGTTTCAAAACACGCGCGATCTCCCGGGCAATGGCAAACGGGTTTTCCAGGTGCTCGAACACTTCGAACAACAACACTGCATCCTGACTCCGGTCTGGTACGGGAAATGGTGCCGCGTTCAAATCTGTTTTACGAAAAAAAGGACGCAGATGTTCGTGTACCAGATAGTCATCAATATCCACACCGATCAGATTTCGGAATCCCGCCTGGTAAAAATGGTCGAGCATGTAGCCACTCGAACACCCTACTTCTAAAACCGACGCGCCTGTACCAAAGCGGGCCTGGACCGCGTCACGAATTGCATGGTTCTCGAACTCGCGCCGAGCCACCCAACTCAGCTTGACCCGATGATGCTCGTGGAGCGCCTGGTGGGCATCATGGATGCCTTGTGGATCCAAATAACTCACGGCCATAGCTATGTGTGCGTCACCAATTGCACAACCTGCTCAGCCACTGCCTCAGGCGTTGTTGCACCCGGCTGTTCACGAGCGATGCGTTTGAAAACGTCAGGCAAACCGGCCGTCAGCGCAGTGTCAACGAATGCCGGGGCCACGGTGTGGATGTGCACACCGGATCGCCCGAGCTCATGGCGGATCGACTCGGCGTACTGGCCGAGTGCCGCTTTGGCAGCAAGATACGCCGACCAGCCGGCTGGCGGTTGTGACAAAGCCGCCGTCAAAAAGAAAACCATATTCCCATGCCCACGCTTTTCCATGCCGGAAAGTGTAGCAGCTCCCAGGTTGTGCGCGCCATGCACGGCCACTTCCCAATGCTGCTGGTAACTTTCCCACTGGACTTCCCGTATCCCGGCCACCTGGAGCGGTGCCGTTGCAGCATGAACAACTATGCCGATCGGACCCAAAGCAACTTCAGCCTCTTTGACCACCGACTGGATGCGATCGGCGTCGGTCACATCAGCTTGATAGGCAACTGCTTTTCCACCTTTTGTGGTAATTTCTTGAACCAGAACGTCCGCAGTTGCGGCATCAGTGTGAAACAGCATAACAACCGGAAAACCATCCGCTGCAAAACGCCGCGCACAGGCACTGCCGATTCCCCCAGTTGCTCCAGAAATTAAAACAGTCTCTTTCATAACACTTTCACCTGAGCCTCACCATCAACACACACCACGCCCGATGCGTTCGTCACCGTCGTATGTAAAGTAAGCGTGCGCGTCGAGTCGGAACGATGCGTCACTTCACCGCGCACCGTGACGGTTTCTCCAACGAAGACCGGCATGCGGAAGGTGAGTGATTGGGCCAGATACAAACAGCGTTTGCCCGGGAGGTGGACACCTACCAATTGCGAAAACAAGCTACTGAGTAACATGCCATGGACGACCCGCTTTCCGAACTGTGTAGTGACTGCGTACGCCTCGTCGGTATGGAGCGGGTTCTCGTCACCGCTCAGGGCTGCAAAAACGCGCACATCTTCTTCAGAAATTGTGCGTTCAAATGATGCGGTCTCGCCGACCTGCAACTCATCCCATGGTCGATCTGCGGCAATCATAATTTCCCTGGTGCGCGGTCTTTATCGCCATCCGCTTTTACCACATACCACGGATTTTTTCCACCGTCCTGCTGCCAAAACGCAAAGGTAATGTCGCTGCGCTTGCGGTCCACCGGCAACAGGAATGACGGCGGCGGGTCGTCGAGCGTTGATGCGAGTACAAATCCGGCATCGTGTAGAGCCGCATCATCCCCTGCCCATGAGGTGAAGAAGTCCACGAATGTAGCGCCGGCCCGGGCCGCGTACACACCTGCGCCGTTCAACAGTATTGGAATTGCCTCTGCACTTCCTACGATATCGACTATCCGCGCACCCACCAGTTCCGTAGCCCGTTCCATGCGAACCACTACATACCCATCAGCGTCGGATGTCGTGAGGGTCACGTACTCGTTGCGTGGATGATCCACGTACCGCCAATTTAAAAAGGCGTGGTCGCGATCGGTCGTCGTCGGATATCGGGTATGCAGGTTCTGCCAGGTGGCATCCCATGCTTCGGTGAAACGATCCACCAACATGGCATCTGTGACTCCATCACGCAGGTCGTTACGCACCCAACGGGTGAGCGAGGGCTGCATGGTCCAACCCAAACCACGCAACAACGGCTCTGATTGCGCATTGTACCCGGTCGTGGCTAGTGCTTCCCATTCCTTGTGCGCTTCTTTGAGCAACAACCCGCCTCCGGCTTGTCCGCGCAACTCTGGCGCGACCACCAAATTCGCGCACCACCCCACATCCACCACTCGGCCGTCCATACGCGTATGTTGCGGCACAATTCCCAAAAACCCGACGATCTGTTCTTCATCCACCAAAAAAAGCGAGGTCCGTTTTCCATCGGCATGCGGGTGATCCAAAAACTGCCAGGCAATATGGTTGGGATCGGTCATGATGTGACCTGGTTTGTAGACCGTGCCAAAAAAGACCGCTGCTTGGGCCAGATCTTCCCGATACATGAGGCGGATGCTGTAGGACATGTTACAGAGTGACACCTTTCTTCTTGAGCGCTTCCAATAAATCTCCCAGGCTCTTGGACTGCATCACTTCATCAATCGTGAATTGGATGGCAAAGACCCGCTCCAACTCGGAAATGAAGAGCAGGTAATTCATGGAATCCCAACTTGGGATGGTGTCCGGCGACATGGCCGGCGTCACCACCGCGGCGTCTACCTTAAAGATACGCGTAATAATTTCCGTGACCTTATCCATATGTGATCCAATCAGGCGCCGGGAACGGTTGCGTCAAATCAAACGACCAGCGTTGGTCGGTGATATGCTGGAAACGATTGTCTTTGAGGAACGTCTCGGTAATCTTGTTCTTCGCGGTCGGAATGAATTCACCAACGAGCGTTTTCCGTTCACCACCTTTCGTCGCTTCTATGACCTTTGAAAGAAGTGCCTGTTCCACACCCCTTCCCAGGACACGGCACGACAGCAAGAATGTATCGAGTGACCAGTCCTGATCACCTTTCTTGACGATCGCCAACCCCACGATGCCGTTATCACCAAATCGGTCGGCCACGCGAATGCTCCACACGTCATACTCCGGTGATTCAACAAAGTGCCGGATATCTTCTTCCGTGTAGCGTTTTGTCGTCAGGTTGAACTGGTTGGTCTTCTGAGTGAGCTGGGCCATCCGCGCAATCTGCGTGGCGTCATTTTCCCGAATATCGGCTTTCATTTCCAATGAGCGCAGGAAGGCATCCATGTTCGGTGCTTCTGCTGCTGCGCCTTTGCGTTGCCGTTCGGCCGCGTACAATTCCGTCCGCTTCTTGTCTTCTTCGGTGAGGTGCAAGACCTCAAGCTCGGGAATACGCAGGAGCGTTTCCACATAGCGGGCCGGATCAGCCGGAACGTCCACGGTCAAAATTTCTGGCGCCTCCTGTTGCACAAGCAGACGATTGCCTGGGTCATCATCAAAAAAGACAAAGCTGTCCAAGCCCACGTTCAGTTCTTCGGCAATGGAACGCATGTTTGTGACCTTGTCTTCCCAGTTAATGCGTATGGCCGCAAAATCGCTTTCCTTGAGCACCATGCCCGGATGTTCGCGGATCACCTGCAGGCCATCCTCTTCGTTATTCTTGGAAACAATAGCCAACAAGATGCCACGTTCTTGCACGGCCTTCACTGCTTTTTGGAAGGCCACATACGCATTGCCCGGCGCTTGCGGCCCCAGAGCCAAACCGTCCATGCCGTCCTCCCCAATCACCCCGCCCCACAACGTGCCATCTAAATCCAAGACCAACACTTTACGCGTCTTTCCGGCCATCGGCACCAAGAACGACAAGTGCGCGTCCGCCAAGTGTGGCAAAAACGCCTCGGTCCACTTCATGGCGGCGAGCAGTTCCATTTTTGGATCGGTCACCTGTACGCCGGCCTGACGGATGACCCCGTCGAGATCCAGGAGGAAAACGTTCTGCAATTCAGTCGACAGCGCTCGGATCTGATCGTTCATTGCCTGAGCGATCGTTAATACTTGCATGTCGCGCACCGAAGCATGCGAAGGGATGAATGAATGGACAATAACCTTTCCCGTTCCACGCGCAGCAAACGCACGCAACACCGGCACAATCCCTTCCCCTTCAGAGACACGATCACCGTCAACCGCGACAATCGTCACGTCCGGCGTAAACCGAACGAGTTCACTCCCGGGATCAATCAGCTGCTGCATCCACGTATCAAACGGCGCGACCCAGGGTTCAATCTCCAAGCCGTGGAGTTTGGCGCGTTCGACGATATGCCGGACGAGCGGATCAATGGTGTAGGAAGAAAGGAAGGCGACGCGCATATTATGTGGACACGGCAATGGCGCAGGCCAAACCCGCTTCATGCGTCATACTCACGGCGATGTTTCGGCGGCGGCCGCGCACGAACACTTCTGGCTGGCCGGCCCGGGTACGCCGAATGTCGACCTCAATGGTGCCGACTCGTCCGGCCAGGGCTTTGACTACCGCTTCCTTGGCAGCAAAGGTGCTGGCATAGCGTGCCGCACTGTCTGCACTTTTTTCACAGTAGGCGCGTTCTTGCGAAGAAAAGGTACGCGCCAAAAAATGGCTGCGGGTGGCCCCGCGCAGTTTCCGGAAACGAATAATGTCTACGCAATCAATGCCGACGTTCATAGGCTGAGCACGTCACTCGCGTCATACCGCTTCAATTGGAGCGGTTGGGAGAGATCGGTGTTGGAACCGACCTCCACGGTTACCGCACAGCTATACCCCATTTCCGAGGCAAGATCAATGGTGGCTGGTCCGTAAGAACCATACGGATAGCAAAACATTGGCACGGTTCGTTCGCCCAAGATAGAAGTGAGCGCATCCTTCGCTCGCACCATATCCGATCGGACCTCGTCCGTTGGTGTCGTCTTATATGGAAGATGGTCCCAGCCGTGCGAGCCGATTTCCATACCGAGGTCGGCCATGGTGCGCAGGTCGTCGCTGGATACATACCACGCCGCTGCCACAGTCGCTTCACTCCCAAGATGCTTCTCAAACATGGCACCAAAAAAGTCACTGCGGATTGCGGGTTCCAATAATTTCATGGTCGCTTTGAAATTTCCCGTGCGTATATCGTCGTGACGGCTCTGGCTCTTCCGCTCGCGGTCCGTGATTTGCCATTCCGAGAAACGATCAGGGTGGTTGGCCCGCAGCCAATCATGGAAGGCGGTGATGGATCCATCCGTACCCAGTTTTGCTAAAAGTGCATGCGACTTATGCGTATCAATCATCCGCCCGGTAGCGACGCAGCCCAAGATGGGAAAGAAGACGGCTGGGATTTTTTGTTCGGCCAGAATCGGTGCGACGACCGTGGCATGTTCCTTGAGACCGTCATCGAATGTGAGCAAGCAGGCGCGTTCGGGCAAGGTGCGTTCGCCACGCACTGCAGCCACCACATCGGATGCTGAGACAAAAGAGGCACATGCACCGAGATGCGCCAGGTGTTTTTGGAACGTCGCACGATCAACCGCGGGCACGGCCGGAAAATCCGTATCTGCCGGGTCCCGCACGTAGTGGTACATGATGATATCCAAGCGCATATCGCCAAGCCTACGGCAAAACACGGTACAAAACCACCTCACCGCTCCGGAAGACTTCTTCCAAGTCAGCACGCTCAGCCAGGTCTTTGGTTCCCACCATCTGGTCAAACTCGGTGGAGAGCACGTAATCAAGGCGGTAGCGCTGCCGGAGCGAAGCCAGATCAACATCGTACGACCGGTATTGCCCCATGAGGTCGGCCAGGACATGAGGTGGAATACTGCCAGACGAATAGCCTTTGAGGGACGCATCGAATTCCTGGGACCGCCAACGGACCCAATAGATGCTTTCACGTAATTCGCGGTCTGCTTCCATGATCGACGGGGCAAGTTCGTATAATAAGGAAAAGTCCCGCGCGAGCTGTGCCTCAACCAGTTTTTCCGGCACGCCGACCAACCGGTAGGCCGCAAACCAGCGGTCCAACACCTCCGGCTCCAGAGCAAACGTGCTCAACCCATGGGAGAGGAAGGAGCGTGCAAACGTATAGATAGTGAGGTGGGACTGGACATCCACGGCAGGCGCCAGGATGACCGTATCCTTCGGGAGGTGACGATTGATCCAAACATAGGCACGCCAGACGTCTGCGCTGAACGGTGGGTGCGCTAAGCGGCGTTCCGCAGTTACCCAGCGGTCCTGCCAGGCACCAATCAACGGGCCGACCAGGACCACCGAAAGCACCGCGATCGTTATTGCAGGTCGTACCCAGCGCCGGCGCGCGAGCTCATCAATAGCGGCAGCCGCGATATACCACAACGACCAGCCGACCGGCAGGAAACTGATCCGGGTGATCCAATGGTCCGGGTGGATGTTACGATTAGTCAATATTTGCAGGTTAAGGCAGGCAACGAGCGCAACGAACAAGACTGCCAGAAACGCTGCCGTCCCTTGTTCCCCGCGACGCCGGGCCACGCGCCACACCGCCACACCTAAAAAGGACCACAAGAGATACCACTGCCACTGGCTCCAACGGATGTATCGACCGATTTCAAACCCCGCGTTCCGGAGATTGATGTCTGTCAGGATACCGGCCTGTGCCAGGAGGTACTGGTTGATCCAGTACGGGACGGTGAACGCAAGGTTGAGACCGATAGCAAGCAGCGTCCAACGAACAAGGTCCCACCGGCGCATGCATGCTGCCCCACACAACAGCAGGCCAAGCACGGCACCAATCCAAATCCAGTGGAAGGGGTAACAATAGATGAGTATGCCGCCCAACACGCCGACCCACGGCAGAAGACGATATTGTTTTTGTGCTAAGGCGCGGTGGAGAAGTAAGAGCGCCGGACCAAGGACCAACCACGTCGGATTAAAGGATTCATAAGGAAGAAAATCTACACGCTCGGGAATAACGCCGAGCGCCCCCGGGAAAAAAATTTCTCCCAACAGTTTCAACTCTGAAATGTTTCCGGGGAACAGATAGAGAGGGGCCAGGCGGGCGGTGAGCGTGAGGACGGCGGCAATCACGCCCAAGCTCCAACGCCGCGTGATCTCTTTGCCAATCATCACCAGGATAACAAACGAGGCCGCGCCAATAATCAGCGTGGAGAGTGGCAAGTACAACGCCGTGCCGAACAGTTTCCAAAAAATGGCATACAAGACCGGCGGCAGCCAAGGCCAGGGGGTCATGGGGAAGCCATCGCGGTATTCGTAGAGCTGCGTGTCAGCAAAAAAGAAGTGGCCGTCCAGAATGTCGCGGGCTTGGGGGAACAGGATATGGCGGTGCGTGTCGATGGTCGGTACCACGTAGTCACCCCACACCTGCGGGGACCGAACCAGTACGATCC
>CAZQBA010000022.1:0-14157 GCA_964591635.1 uncultured Gammaproteobacteria bacterium
CCGCGTGGTCGTGCGTGTGGTCGTGTCCGGCGTGGTCGTGCCCGTCTGCTTGGGCGGCTTTGGCCCGGCGCATGACTTTGGTTTCTTTGACTTTCGGGGCAAAGACCGTGCGGCCGGCATAGGTGCCGCAGAAGCGGCAGGCCAAATGCGGCAAGACCGGTTTCTTGCACTTGGGGCAGGTACCGATTTGCATCTTTTTTAACGCAAAATGCGAGGCGCGACGGCGCTTGTGGCTGGAAGTACGGCGATGGCCAGGAAGACCCATAGGATCGGCTATTGCTGAATGACGGCCTTACTATATTCAAAAACCCCCAATATTGCAAGTAGGGGCGTATTGCAGTACGCCCCTACTTGCATGGGCGTGATAAATCACGCCCCTACGCCAATTATATAAACGTAACACTCGCCACGGTGTCCCCTTCTTCTTTGAAACGCATGACGCGCACGCCTTGGGTGTCACGTCCGAGCGATGAGACGGAGGTAAATGGCAGGCGGATAACCTGACCTTTCTTGCTGATGACCATGAGATCGCGGTCGTCCGAGCTGCTGGAAACATACGCGCTCACAATCTGCCCGGTCTTCGGGGTGATCTTCATAGTTTTAATACCGCTGCCGCCCCGGCCTTGGGTCTTGTATTCGGTGACGTTGGTGCGCTTGCCCACGCCGTTTTCGGCCAAGACAAATAATTCCAGCAGGCCCTTCTTCACGAGACTAGGGTCGATGATGTCCATGCCCACCACGCGGTCGCCCTTTTTGGCGAGCTTGATGCCACGCACCCCGGCCGCCACCCGGCCCATGGGCCGCACATTCTTTTCGGAAAAGCGGATGCTCTGGCCTTGGGCAGTGACGAGCACAATATCGTCTTCGCCCGTGGAGGGACGGACCCATTCCAGGTTATCCTCGTCCTTCAACTTGATGGCAATGAGCCCGCTCCGGCGGACGCTTTCGAATTCCGACAAGTCCGTCTTCTTAATGTTGCCGCTCTTTGTCACCATCACTAAATATTTGTTCTCTCCCAAATCCGGTACGGCCAGGACGGCCGTCACCTTTTCCGTCTGCGAGAGCTGCAGGAAGTTCACAAGGGCCTGGCCCTTGGCCGTGCGGCTGGCTGCCGGCACGTCATAGGCCTTCAATTGGAAGACCCGGCCGCGGGAAGTGAAGAACAGCATGTCGGCATGGGTCGTGGTGGTAAACAGGTGCTCCACCACGTCTTCTTCCTTGGTGGTCACGCCAATCACGCCCTTGCCGCCGCGGCTCTGCGTCTTAAACGTGTCCGGCGGCAGGCGCTTAATGTAGCCATCGGCCGTGATCATCACGATGGTCGGCTCGTTGGGGATGATGTCCTCTGCCGAAAACTCCTTCACGCCGTGGGCGACGATCTGTGTCTTGCGCTCGTCGCCATACTTCTCCTTCATCTCCGCTGTTTCCGAACGGATGACGCCGCGGATCTTTTTCTGTGAGGCCAACAATGCTTCCAATTCCTTGATGATGGCCAACTTCTCGGCCAGCTCCGTTTCCACGCGTAGGCGTTCGAGGTTCGCCAACGCCTGCAAACGCATTTCCAAAATCGCCACGGCCTGGGGTTCCGTCAGCTTAAAGCGCTTGATTAAGTTCTGGCGTGCTTCGTCCTTATCCTTGGACTTCTTAATGGTGTCGACGATCTTATCGATGTTGACGAGGGCGATCTTTAAGCCTTCCAAAATGTGGGCGCGGTCACGGGCCCGGGCAAGTTCATAGGTGGCGCGGCGGCGGACGACGGTTTCGCGGTGCTTGATGAATTCTTCCAGGACCGACTTGATATTCAAGACCCGCGGCTGCAAGCCGTCTACCAAGGCCAGGGTGTTCACGTGGAAGGTGGTCTGCAGGTCGGTCGATTGGAACAGTTTGTTCAAGACCTTCTTGGGGTAGGCGTCCTTTTTGAGTTCAATCACGATGCGCACCCCTTCCTTGTTCGACTCGTCGCGCAAGTCGCGGATGCCTTCAATGTCCTTTTCCCGCACCAGATCGGCGATCTTTTCCAAGAGCGTGGCCTTGTTCACCTGAAACGGCACTTCATGGACCAGAATTTTTGCCGTGCCGCCGTCTTCAATGATCTCCGTCTTGGCCCGCATCACAATCGCGCCCCGGCCCGTGGCGTATGCTGCGGCGATTTCCTTGGTGTCGTAAATAATGCCGCCCGTGGGGAAGTCGGGACCCTTGATGATTTTAGAAAGTTCACCGACCGAGGCATCCGGGTTTTCCAAAAGCAGGGTCAGGCCGTCGCACACTTCCGAAAGATTGTGCGGCGGAATGTTGGTGGCCATACCCACGGCAATGCCCACGGTGCCGTTCAACAACAGCCCCGGCAGTTTGGCCGGCATGACAATCGGTTCCTTGTGCGAACCGTCGTAGTTGGGAGCAAAATCAACCGTGTCCTTTTCGATGTCCTCCAAAAAGGTTTCGGCAATCGGCGAAAGCTTGGCTTCGGTGTACCGCATGGCAGCCGCACCATCGCCGTCCATGGAACCGAAGTTGCCTTGGCCGCGGACGCGGGGATAGCGCTCGGAAAAATCCTGGGCCATGCGCACCATCGCTTCGTAGACCGAGGAGTCGCCGTGCGGGTGGTACTTGCCGAGCACTTCACCAACCACGGTGGCGGACTTGCGGAACTTGGCGCCGGCCCGGAGCCCCATGGTCCACATGGCGTACAAAATGCGGCGCTGCACCGGCTTCAGGCCGTCGCGCACGTCTGGCAGGGCCCGCTGGACAATCACGCTCATGGCGTAGTCCAGGTAGCTCACTTCCATTTCCTCCACGATCTGGCGCGGCAGGATATTGCCGATGTCGGCACCAAACCAATCTTTGCCTTCTTCAATAGGCGCTGGGATTTTCTTGGCCATACCGTTTCAGGAAAACATCAGGGAGTACTGGGCGAGGTTGAGGTTGAGGTGGCGGCCGCGGCAGCGCCGAGGGCCGCCCGCAGCGTGTCGAGCTGGGTGGTGGTCATCACGGCGGCCTGGGGTTCGGGCGGTGCGTTGACCGGGGGCGTTTGTGCATCCGAGGCACTTTCTTGGATGCCTTGGCGGAGCACTTCGAACTGATCGCTGATGGCGCTGAACTGCTGGCCCAGTTGGCGCTCCACGTCGGCCACGCTGGGGTTGCTTGCAGCACGGGCCCGGCCTTCGCGGCCCAAGACGGTGGCAGTAATAGCCGTCCATGTGCCCGCCACGAGTATGGCAAAGACGCCGGCAATCACAAACACCCGGCGGCGCAGGCGGTCGTGCGACGCCGCGTCATGGGCGTAGCCTTCGTGCGAAACGTCACCGACCGATTCGGCCGGCGGTTCCAACAGGTCGCTCGTGACCGGGGTGACATGGCTCAAAAAGTAGTCGCGCGAAATCGGGCGGAAGGCGGCTTCATCCCCTGCCCCCAGACCCGCAGGGTTCGGCATGGCATCAAACCCCACCGGCTCCTGCTCGTGACGGCCCTGCTCTTCGCCAGACATCCCTTCGGACAAAAAATCCACCATCTGGGCGTCCGCGGCTTTGGTTTTTTTGGTGCGACGAGCGGCCATACCTTATGACAGCGTCAATTCGTAAAACACGGTTTGGTCTTGGGGCAAATCCTTACGCTGGAGCTTCAACTTCTCAATCTGTTCTCCCGAAGCACCGACTTCCCGGAAAAACGCGTCGGCCGTGCCGAGTTCCACGCCGCTGCCTTTGGGGGCAAAGCAGATGGGGAGCACAATGCGCGGCTCCACTGCTTCCACCACCTTGGCTGCATCTTTGGGGGTGAGTGCGGTGGTACCTCCGCCTACTGGTACGAGCAACACATCCACGCCTTCCATGCGTTCCAACACCTCGGTGTCCGGCAAGCTGCGCGCAGCACCCAAGTAGGCCAATGAAAGGTCGCCGGCTTCTATTCTATAGAGGACGTCTTTGCCCGAAGCCATGCCGTAGACAAACAGTTTGCGCGCTTCGTATTCGCCGGGGCCGCGAATGATGAATGGCGTACCGCCCACTGCTTCTTCATTAGCCTTGTCTCGCGACAAAAGCAGAAGGTCGGCTTCTGTGCTGCGCGGCATTTTGAGACTCCCGACCGGGAGGTACGGATCGGTCAACAAGACCGCCTCTTCATCTTCTACTTTGGCCTGAATGCGGAGGCAGGAAAAGCCCAACCACTGGATGGTGAGTGCAGCCATACCCCGTTAGAGAGCTACGAAAAAAAGAAAGAGCTGCTTGCCGGACGGAACCTCTCTCTTTTGTCCATTGATCTTCATATAAAGCGACAGCTGTCTACGGGGCATAGAACGGCAAAACTATAGCACGCCACCCGCCGAAATCAAACCCCCTCCATAGAGGAGCAAGACCGCAGAAAAACTCTGAATGCAAGGCGCGGGGAAGCGAAATGCGAGGCGTACTAAATGTACGTTGAGCATTGAGCGGGGCCCCGCAACGCCGCAGGCAGAGGAATTTCTGCGGTCTTCAGTCCACGATGCCCTGGTAGTACTCAATCTCTCCTAATATATCCTCTTTGCGCACCTCGCGCTCCACGCCAGACCAGCCGAGTTGGAAGGCCTGGACCTTGTTATGGATTTCCGTGGCCCATTTGTCCGAACGGTTGGCTAAAGCGGAAAGACGAGTGAGTAGGTTCAACATCTCGACTTGTTCTTTTTGGTAGCGAGCAACTGCGGCTGCACAGGTCTCCCCCTTTGGTCCCAGACACAACGCTTCCAGTTCACGCACCGCCGCATCGTGGGCTGCTAATTTAGCTTCAACAACAGCAGCCCGTTCGTCCGGCGTAAAAAACACTTCAAACTCCCCACCTTGGCGGATGTCTTCCACCTTGCCACCGCCTGCCAAAAAATTCAGGTACCGTTCCTTCAGTCCTTTTTGGGCCAAGGCCTCCTGCAAAAACACATCTTCCTTTTGCCGACCCTGCGAATCATGCAGTTCAGCAAAGGCCCGGCGGTACGGCCACAATTCTTGGCCAAAAATAATCAGCCGCTCTTCAATCACGGCTTGGGTAGCCGAGGCGTTGGCGGCTAACGTGGCCGCTTCTTCTTCCATGGCCTGCTTGCGCCCCGCCGGAAAAAAAGAAGGCGCTTTTTGGATCGCGAGCTGGAGTAATTGAAGAGTCGCTGCAAACGGATGCGTCATACGAACTACAGTATACCACCCCCTCTTGCCAAAAACCCCGGTTTCCTCTACAGTCGGAACACTTTACTTACCCCCTCGGGGACTTTCCATATATATGGAAGGGTAATGAATAACTCTATGACGACGAAAACCAAGGAACCCCAAACAGAATTTGGCCGCCTGTTGGAAGAAACAGGGACGGCATTGATCCCCAAAGTCGGCGACGTTATTAAAGGCGCCGTCATCTCGTTCGCCAAGAACGAAGTGCGCATCGACATCCCCGGCTACAAGACCGGCGTGGTGCGCGGGCGCGAAATCTTTTCTGAATCTGAAGAAATCTCCGGACTGACCCCAGGCACGGAAATCGAGGCAACGGTCATTGACCTGGAGAATGAAAACGGCGACGTGGAACTCTCGTTCCGTTCGGCTGGCCACCGCCGCGCTTGGGATGCCATTGTGGTGGCGCTCACGGCCGGGGCCACCCTGGACGTGACCGTGACTGACGCCAACAAGGGCGGGCTCATGGTGCGCGTCAACCACATGATGGGCTTCTTGCCCGTCTCCCAGCTGGCACCCGAGCACTACCCGCGGGTAACTGGCGGCGACAAATCCAAAATCCTCGAAAAGTTGAAGTCATTCGTTGGCCAAGTGATGCGCGTCAAAGTGCTCGACGCCAACGAAGGAGCCGAGAAATTGATCGTCTCCGAAAAGGCGGTGTGGGAAGAAGAGCAGTCCGCCGTGATTGCCAAGTACCACCTGGGCGACACGGTGGAGGGCACGGTCACGGCCCTCACCGACTTCGGTGCCTTCGTAAAATTCGACGCCTTGGAAGGCCTCGTCCACATCTCCGAAATCGCCTGGCAGCGCATCGACCACCCGCGCGACGTGCTCGCCATTGGCGACGCCGTGAAGTGCCAGATCATCGGCATCCAGGGCTCCAAGATCTTCCTGTCCATGAAGAAACTGATCGACGACCCGTGGACGCACGTGGGCGACAAATACCATGTGGGCCAACTGGTCCGCGGTAAGATCATCAAGGCCAACCCCTTCGGCTTCTTCGTGGAGCTTGATCCGGACATCCACGGCCTGGCCCACATCAGCGAGCTCTCAGCAAAACCCATCAAGGATCCGCTCGAGGTGGCCAAGGTCGGTGACGAGGTGACCTGGAAAATCGTGTCCATTGAGCCGGACAGCCACCGTTTGGGCTTGTCGCTCAAAACCATGAACGAACCGGGTGAGACCAAGGACGCAGAGGCTCCGGCCGGAGAGGCAACCTCCCAGCCCGAAACAACTGCACCGGCTGCCGAAGACTCAACGCCTCCGGCCGCATAACTCACAGAAAAAGGCCTTCGTCCCCCCCGCAGCGCGGGGGGGATTTGGTATTGCCGCCCGTACAAAGAGCCCGTATACTGCCCCCGTACCTCTATGAAAATTTCCCGACAATTGCTGATCTTCGGACTCCTCCTCGTAGCCTTTGCCGCCCTGCTTTCGACCGCCTCCTGGCCAGAGAGCAACGTGGCCAAAGTGGACCTGCCCACCGTAGCCCGGCACCTGACCGAAGGCTCGGTCAAACGTATTGAAATTGATGGCAACGACCTGGCCATTGAATTGAACGACGGCCGCAAGGAACGCAGCATCAAACAATCGGAAGACAGCTTCTCCGTGCAGATGGCCGCCTTGGGCGTGACGAGCGCCCAAATGGCCGGCATTGCCATTGAAGTGAAGGAAGAAAGTGCCTGGGCCGTGTGGTTGGGCGCGCTTCTGCCCATCCTCTTGCCGTTCCTCCTTATTGGCGCCTTCATCTTCTTTATGATGCGGCAGGTGCAAGGGGCCAATACCCGGGCCATGAACTTTGGCCAATCAAGCGCCCGCGAAATTCCCAAGGACACCAAGGACCGCGTGACCTTCAAGGATGTGGCTGGTGCCAACGAGGCCAAAGAAGAATTGATGGAAGTGGTGGAGTTCCTCAAATCCCCCAAAAAGTTTTCCGTACTCGGCGCAAAGATCCCCAAGGGCGTACTTTTGATGGGCTCCCCTGGTACCGGCAAGACCTTGTTGGCCCGGGCGGTGGCAGGGGAAGCTAACGTGCCGTTTTTCCACATCAGCGGCTCGGAGTTCGTGGAAATGTTCGTGGGCGTGGGTGCCTCGCGGGTCCGCGACTTGTTTGCCCGCGCAAAAAAACAGGCACCGTGCATTGTCTTCATGGATGAAATCGACGCTGTGGGCCGCCAACGCGGCGCCGGCTTGGGCGGTTCGCATGATGAGCGCGAACAGACGCTGAACCAGATCTTGGTAGAAATGGACGGCTTTGAACCGAACCTCGGCGTGATTGTGATGGCTGCCACGAACCGGCCAGATGTGCTGGACCCGGCTTTGCTCCGCCCCGGCCGCTTTGACCGCCGCGTGACCATTGACCCGCCGGACATCCGGGCCCGCGAAGCCATCCTTAAAATCCACGCCCGCGGCAAGCCCCTGGCAGCAGATGTGGACATGCGACGGATTGCCGAACGCACGCCCGGCTTTACCGGCGCTGACCTGGCCAACCTCCTCAACGAAGCAGCCATCCTCACGGCCCGGCTCAACAAGAAAACCGTGGGCATGGAGGAAATCCTGCCATCGATTGAAAAGGTGTTGCTCGGCCCAGAAAGGAAGAGCCACCTGCTTTCGGAAAAGGAGCGCATGATTACCGCCTACCACGAAGGCGGGCATGCCTTAGTTGCCCATGAGTTGTCCAACACCGATCCGGTCCGTAAGATTTCCATTATCAGCCGTGGCCAGGCCGCCGGGTACACCCTGAAGCTGCCGACCGAAGACCGGGCCATGCGTCGCCGGGCCGAATTCCTGGACGACATTGCTGTGGCTCTAGGCGGGTTCGTTGCAGAAAAAATGGTGTTTGGTGATATGACCACCGGCGCATCGAACGACTTGAAAACTGCCACCCGTTCAGCCCGGGCGCTCGTGACCCGCTACGGCATGAGTGATGCTATGGGCCCACGGACCTTTGGCGAACAAGAAGAAATGATCTTCCTTGGACGGCAGATCAATGAAACGCGCGACTATTCCGAAAAAACAGCCGAAGCGATCGATGCCGAAATCAGCCGCATGATCACGGACGGCATGAAAACTGCTGAACGTATCCTTACCAAGAAACGAACCAAACTCGACGAGATCGCCAACCTGCTCATGGAAAAGGAAACCATCGAGCAGGACACGTTTGAGGCGCTGTTCACGGAGCACCCGCACCACATGGCTCCGCTGCCCGAACCGCCCCGCGCCCCTTCCCGCAAAATCGCCAACGGACCACGCCCCAGCGAATCCCCGGCACCAAGCATCTAACTCACTCAAGGAGGACTATGACGAAAGATCAGTCGGTATACCGCCACGTGTTGCGCGATGCGCTCAGGCTTGCCTGGCAGCGGCGCCAGCTGTGGATCTTCGGGTTCTTTGCCATGTTCATGATGACCGGCGGCCTGGTGGACACGCTCATGCGTGCCCTGAACGACGTCTCCCACCGCCAAGTCGACCGGCTCTACCCCGGCCTCTCGCCGGCCCTGCCGGAAATCCTGGGCACCCTGGCCCCGCGCGGCACCCTCATGCCACCCACCTGGTTTCTGTTCGTCCTGTTTTTCCTGTTCCTCCTGCTCGGGGCGCTCATTTGGTTCTCGGTCATTTCCCAAGGCGCGCTTATTTCCGGAATTGCCGCGGCCGACACCCGAACCAACCCCCGGCACGCGCTCTCCCGCGGCATCGCTTCCTTCTGGCCGCTCCTTGTGACCAACTTGGTGGCCAAGGCCGCCCTGGCCGGCGCCGCGCTCCTTACGGCAGCCCCACTTGGTATGGCCCTCACCTCCGAATCCCCGCTCTTCATGCTCCTGTCATTTTTGGCCTTCGTCCTGTTCATTGCGCTCACTATGGTCATTTCGGTGGTGTCCTTCTACGCCGTGGTGGACGTGGCGCTCACCCGCTCCTCCACCTGGCATGCCGTGGCCGACGCCATTGGCACGTTCCGCCGCCACTGGATCATCTCCATTGAAACGGCCATCGTCTTGTTCGGTGCCGACGTGCTCATGGCCATCTTCTTTGTGGCCGGCTTTATCCTCATCCTGGCGCCATTCACCATCTTCTTTGTGATGATGCAGGTCATCGGCACGGTGAGCGGTACCTGGTTCTTCCTCACCGGCCTCACCATCCTCCTCGGCTGCTGGACAGTAGCCATGGCCGCGGCCGCCACCACCTTCCGCTACGCGGTCTGGACCTTGCTCTACGAGCGGCTCCAATCCCGCCCAGTCCACGCCAAAATCGTCCGCCTGCTCCGGGCCGTGCCGAACCTGTTTGGCGGCGCTGCCCGCTAACCCACCACCATGGCCAAGATCCCCAGCGACCCGCAGACGCCAGCCGACGCGCTGGCCGACAAGCTTGCCCACATCGGGGTCAAGGCCAAAGAAAAGGAAGTGGCGGCCGCAGCCAGCGCAGCCGGTTTCCCCTACATCGACCTCATCGGCTTCCCAATTGCCCCGGAAGCCATCGCTCTCATCCCTAAAGAACAGGCGCTTGCCGTGCAGGTCGTCTGTTTTTTTGCGACGGACGATGAAATCCGAATTGGTGCCACCACCCCGACCGCGCCCCAGGTCTCCGAACTCCTCTTCCAAGCCCAGGAACGTTCCGGTGCCCAGAACGGCGGCATCTACGCCATATCCGAACGGAGTTTCCAAACCGCGCTCAAGATGTACGACGCCCTGCCAACCATCAAGAACGTGGTGAAGGGCGTGGCCATTACCGAAGCAGACCTGGCCAAGTTCCAAGGCAGCACTGCCAGCTTTACGGAAATCGCCGGCAAGCTTTCCAATCTCTCCGTCACGGAAATCGTCACTTTGTTTGTGGCCGCCGCACTCCAGGGCAATGCTTCGGACATCCATGTGGAGGCCGAAGAAAAGGATGTGGTGGTCCGTTTCCGATTGGACGGCATGTTGCAGGACGTGGCCCGCCTGCCGCATGACCAGTGGCCGAAAATCGCCAGCCGCATCAAACTGTTGGCCGGACTCAAAATCAACATTGGCGACCGCCCGCAAGACGGCCGCTTCACCATCCGGCTCAAAAATGACGACATTGATGTGCGCGTCTCCATGCTCCCCACATCCTTTGGCGAGTCCGTGGTGATGCGTTTGTTGCGCGCCTCGGGCTTAGGCAAGGAAGTCACATTTGCCGACCTCGGCCTCCAGGGCAGTGCCTTGGCCGAACTCACCCGCCAGGCGGAACGACCCAACGGCATGGTGATTACCACCGGTCCCACCGGCTCCGGTAAAACCACCACGCTCTACGCCATGCTGAAGAAGCTCAACAAGCCGGACGTGAAAATCATCACCTTGGAAGACCCGGTGGAATACAAGCTTACCGGCATCAACCAGTCGCAAATCGACCACTCCAAGGACTACACCTTTGCCAAGGGCCTGCGCTCCATTTTGCGCCAAGACCCGGACGTCATCATGGTCGGCGAAATCCGCGATTTGGAAACGGCAGAAATTGCCATCCAAGCCGCGCTCACTGGCCACCTGGTGCTGTCCACCATCCATACCAACTCCGCATCCGGTGCTATCCCCCGCTTCCTCTCCATGGGCGTCAAACCGTTCTTGTTGGCACCGGCCTTGAACGCCGTGATTGGCCAACGGTTGGTGCGCATGCTTTGCACCGAATGCAAAAAGGAAGACAAGCTCCCCGAAGACGTTATGGCCCGCGTCAAAAAAACATTGGATGCGTTGCCAAAATCTGCAGACGTCGCGGTTCCCAAGAAACTGGTATTCTGGAAAGGCGGGGGTTGTAACGCCTGCCTCGGCCTCGGCTTCAAAGGCCGCATCGGCATTTACGAAATCATGCCCATGGACAAGGACATTGAGCAGGTCATCCTGTCGGCCGAAGTCTCGGAATATAAGATGGAAGAACTGGCCATCAAAAAAGGCATGATCACCATGGTCCAAGACGGCCTGCTCAAAGCCTTGGCTGGGGTGACGACGGTGGACGAAGTCTTCCGGGTCGCGGAATAACCATACTCAATAATTAATTGACTTCTATGCGCGAAGGTGGCGGACGCTATGAAGGAATGCGCGAGGGCCGTGAACACGAACTCGACCTCTTTGGAAAATTCAAAGAGACTCCGGAATACCGTGCTGCGCTCAAACGCATCATAGACAGAAAGGGGTATGTCAATTTTAACGAATCACTTGATCTCGTGAAACGGTTTTCCCCAGAAGACCCGCATCATCCGGATAAAGAATTCCTCCGGGACCTGCGGTTGGAAGTTGCCGATCGCATCGGTATGGACGATGACGCCATTGATGCGCTCACGTCGGTCGGTACGCCTTTTGATCTGGCGCACGGCACAGATGCATTTATCCTAATTCGACTGCCTGGGGGGGGCGATGTACTTGTTACTCTTGATGGCACAAAGAACGATGAAAAACTGTCTGGCGTAAAAGAGAGCAAGGCTGATTTGATCATTGGGGAAGTTCCCTCCCCTGAGAGCGACGCGTATTTGGACTTTGTTGAATCGTACGCAAAGAAAGTTGCCAAAATATTCAAGGAGCGTGAAAAGCGTGGAATTGTTGGAGGTTCGGCCCACCCTTGACAGGGTGGTCTTTTTTTGCCAAGGTACGCCGTTCGGAAAGGAGAAGTGATGACCGAACAAAGAGGTGCCTGTATTGCCTGCGCTCGAGAAGGCCGCGGGACACAGCCGTTCCTGTGTGACGATTGTGTGAATCCGACCGGGGCGATGCTTGTCTGTCGGATCTGCCAACGGCGCATGCGTGTGAGTTTGGAGGGACTCCAGCATCTCGGGGGGGTGCTCCAAATGGATTTCCCCGCTGGTCCCGGAGTTGTGCTTGTTTCGCCTTGGTACCCAGGCTGTACGCATGCGGAACCACTTGAAATCGAAACCGATATCTATACCGTCCGTTCATTCATGAACTGACGGTTCTTTATTTATGCAGACCCGATATATTGACAAAACAGGACGGAGGCGGTAAGCCTGGTGCGCCCATGGGTGGGCAAAGGAGGAGGAATGAAAAGAGAGAAAGAAGGCCCGGAAACAGCGCCGAACTACGACGTCTTCACCAAGGAGCAACGGTTCCTGGTGCGGGTGCTCCGTGGGGCGTACGAGCACGGCATTATTACGAACGAGACCAAGCTCTCGACCATCACGGTCGAAGGGATCTTCACGGCCTACGCGGATGAGCCGACCAGCCGAGCGCGGATCCTGTGCGGGCTGATCTCGTCCTTCCCGCCGGCCAGCGCACGGTCGATGCCGCTTACCGCTTGCATCGCCACCGTGAGCACCATGATCGCGGCGGAAGATACCGATGCCGACACCCTCTTCCTCTACATGACCGAAGAGGAGATCGTGCGGGTCATCGCACACCACACCACCTGGGATATGGTGGACTCCACCCAGTGGTGGACGAAGATCCACCCGGAGGGACATGCGGACGCGCACAAGCCTGTCCACCGTCCGTTCATGGCAGAGCTGCTCACCGCCTACATCGAGGAAGGCCTCGGTGGTGAGGACGAGATGAAATGGGGAACGCTCGTCGAAGCCATCGGCCTGGGCGAGTTCATGCAGAACAACATGCCGCCCGACCTGCGTATCCGGCTCCTCGAAACCGCATACGGTTGCTGGAAGAAAGGCATGCGGTTCACCCCCGATGTCATCGTGGAGGTCATTCCCCCCGCGATCATGGTGGAGACCATTCCATTCGGGGCGCTCGTGAAGCCGATCCATGCCGCGGCCGTGACCTACGGGTTCGTCCCCGGTGCTGCACCGGAGGCAGCCACCCCCACGGGCGATGGCGACGAAGATCGCGTCACCCATCGGCCCGACCCGGGTGCCGCGCATCCGCCACCGCTCCCGCTGCCGCGACCACCTACCCCGACCGTCACCGACGACGAGATCGACCAAATCTTGCATGAGCATTCCTCCGGGTCACGCAAGCTCCCCGAAGGATCGGCCCCGGTACAGGCCGCGGAAGACGTGGGAACGGGCGAGGCTCTCGAAATCGAAATGGACGATTGAACCCGAACCGGCACGCCAGCAGCATCCACTGCCCGGCGTTTTTTTATTGGATGGTGACGGATCGTTTTGTATCTGTGACGGAAAAAACGAGCGTCTGCGTGTTCTTCTTGGAAAAAAGGGTGTGCACCTTCTCGGCCCACTCCACGACGGTGACCACGCCGGGCGCACCCAAGTAGTCGCCAATGCCGATGGCCGCGAACTCGGCTGGGCCGGACAGGCGGTAGGCGTCGACGTGCACAAGGTGGGTGACTGTGGGGTGTTTGGTAGCGTGCACGTGCATGAGGGTGAAGGTGGGGCTGGTGATGCGTTCGGCCACACCTAGATGTTTTGCCAGGTGTTGGACAAAAGTGGTTTTGCCCGCGCCAAGCGTGCCAGAGAGCGCCAACACTTCCCCGCCGTGCAGCTTGCTGGCGATCGTAGCTGCGAACGCATCGAGTTGTTTCAACGTGGTGATGTCGCGTTTCATACCCGTCCTAATTCCCAGTTTGGATCGGGCGCCAGAGTACGCCCATCTGACTTCTGTTTGGCCGCGAGCCGGAAATATCCAGCTGCCGCAATCATGGCCGCATTGTCTGTGGTCCAGGCAACGTCGGGTTCGTAATACCGCACACCTTTGAGGGTACCCACTGCGGCTGAAAGCTCCTTACGCAAAAAGGTATTGGCCGCCACACCTCCGCCCAACAGCACGGACTTCGCTCCCGTTACCCGCACGGCATCAACCGTCTTTGCCACCAGCACGTCCACCACCGCCTGCTCAAAGGAGGCGCATATATCTGCCCGAGACGCCGACCGGGGCGCGCGTTCAACCAAAAGCCGCATGGCCGTCTTTAATCCGGCAAAGCTGAAATCTAGATCACCCGAATGAATCATTGGTCGTGGTAAAGCGTACGCTGACCGATCTCCCACTACGGCTAATTTGGAAATGGCAGGACCGCCCGGGTATCCCAAACCCAACAGCTGGGCCGTTTTATCAAAACACTC
>CAZQBA010000023.1:0-1436 GCA_964591635.1 uncultured Gammaproteobacteria bacterium
CGTCCTCGTGGTCCACAAGGGCAGCACGGGCCCGGCCGACTGGACCCAGTTGAGCCGGCGACTCCAGGCGAACCTGCGGCTCACCGGACAGCAGGTGGCCGGCATCATCGCGGCCGAGACGCGCCGCAAGCTGCGCATCAACGCCGCAGCCGCACCGAACTGAGCCGCATCAGTCGGACCAAGACCAGACGAGACCACGTTGGGCAACGTGGTCTCTTTTATTTTCGTTCCTTAAAAAGCAAAACCCCGACTTCCGTCGGGGTTTTTTGTGCTCGTTTTTCTTAGGGCAGGTCCCAGAACAGCTTGTTGGCCAGGCGCTGGGAGACTTTGGGTGTTGCCGAACCTTGGGCCGGCAGGCCGATCGGGAAACTCATGGAATCCCCACTGTTGTTGTAGGCGTCCATCACGCCCGCGCTCTGCAAAATGGCGCTGACGCTGTTCCCGGCATAGGCCGCGTCAGCTGCTGCAATGTCGGCCAGCGTTTGGGCATTACAGATGAATGCCGTGCAGTTGAGCTTGGCCGTCACCAACTGCTGGAGCAGGATCATGCGGGCGTGGTCCAGGCCGGTGCGCGTTTGCCGGTTGGTCTTCTTGCTGATGCTGGAGAACCATGCGCCGTAGAGCTGGCTCATGCCGTTGGACTGCTGGTTGGTAATGCAGCCTTTATGCGCACCCGACCCGACCTGCATGCACCCGCCGATCATGGCATAAATGGCGTTCGTAAACGAGGTGTGCGTAGACCAGAACCCCTGCGTCCGGGTGATCGCCTGGTCGTCGTTCGTAATCGTGCAGGTCTTGGTTTCCCCGGCGGCAATGGTGCCGGCGCAGTCGGCGCTCAATGTCTTGTCATATCCCAGGGCACCCTGTTCATCAACGGAGTACATCCCCGGTTCAATAATCACTTCCGTCCCAGTTTCGCTGCCTGGGAACGAGGCGGGCAACGGGTTCGTACCACTAGCCATCATCGTGAAGTCGGCGGCCACGTTCGTGCCGTTGTTGTCGTTGATGACGTGCTTGATGACAATCAACCGAGCCAACTTCATGTTGGTGAAGGTGCAGGTCACGGTCTGGCCGATCTCAGTGGACACCGCGTCCACCGGGTCGCCGTTGTCGCACACGGCACTCGTCTGGATCCAGCCCGCTGGCTCTGTTTCGCTGGCAGCATAGGCATGGCCCGGCACCACAAACATGCTTTCCTGCTCCCCATCCTGGAGGTTGAAGTTCTCTTGGAATTGATTTGGGCCGGTCACTTCAAATGCAAACTCCTGAGGATCCGCTGCTGGCACGGTCACTTTGCGGATGACAAGCGTGCCGAGCATGTGGTTGGTGAAGGTACAGGTCACGGTCTGCCCAATTTCGGTGGACACCGCACCCACGCTGTCGCCGTTGTCGCACACGGCACTTGCCTGCATCCAGCCAGCCGGCACGGTTTCACT
>CAZQBA010000023.1:1536-4437 GCA_964591635.1 uncultured Gammaproteobacteria bacterium
TTCGGTTCGGTCACCCGCACCGCATAACTGCCGTCATTCAATCCGGCCGAACCTGCTTTTGCCGGCCCACCGTCCATATAGACGTCGGCCTGGCTGGTAAAGATATTTACATTGACCCCGTCACAAGCCGTATTGGTTGTAAAAATCGCACCATTGAGCGGAGCCGCAGAAACCTGGACCGTAAACCCAAAAAGAGCAAGGCCCGCCAGTGCAGCAAGAGCAACGAATTTCTGTTTCATAGCGCGCATGACGGTGATAAACACCTCAATGATGAATAAAGGAGTTATTAAGGTAATGTACAACAAAAAAAAATGATGCTGAAAGAAAGCTGTGTATAACTTTCAATGATCGTCTAAACCCAACTCCTGCTCGAGCGGATCAAACACATTCTTTTTCAATTTCTTTAATACGCCATCACGGAAAGCCTGGTTTGGCCTTTCCGTAAAATTCGCATCAATGACCACAACCCGACCGGTGATCTTTCCTTGTTCGTCGGTTTCAACCATGACATTGTCACTGGCCAAGCCATGCCAAGTGAAAGCACCGATTTGATTTTCCTCATGGTAACGACGCAATCCACGGAGTAGCTGGCGTGTGTTCTCCCGCAAGGTAGCGAAAGCCGGTGACGAACGGTCCACCTGTTTCAGAGCCTCATTGTAGGAAACGCCATGCACCCGTTCCTGGACAATAGCCCCAATGAACGGCCGGGATTCATGCGCGTTAGAGAGTTGGGAACCGACAGCTGACATGACCGTTTTGACTGCTCCTTTCTTGGTATCGTCACTGCTATACCGGTCGGCCAGCTGGCGGTCCAACTGCACTTTGACGAATTCCGTCAGGGTATTGGCGGTCTTGCCCGGCTCGGCAAAGAAACCGTGGGCTTGGTCGTCGGAAAAGTCACCGGAACGGATCCAATGGGATTCTGGAAAAAACTGTTCGCCTACGGATGCGCGCAGTTGCACCCATTCGTAATACTGGTGCTGAAAAAGAGCGACTTGTTCTTGAGGAGACATGGTTGTTTTTCCCGATTGAAAATCTTTGAACACGAACGGTTCAGCGTTACCCTGAGCGTCCGGCAGTTCCATCTCATAGACATCAAAAAAGACCCCGCGGGATAGGAAATGCTTTTCCACTTCATGTAACTGCCGTAACCGATCAGGAATCGAAACCTCGCGCTCATTCGCGGGAACGACATCCTCCGGTGGAAATGACGGACCACGCTCGCCCATACCGTTACGATACCACCCGCCCGCCAAAGGCATCCAGGACGTTCTTGATGACCGGGTCGTCGATGTGGACGTTTTCCACCTCGCTTTGCGGGTCTTGGAGGCCTTCCACTACTTCGGCAGCGAGCCGGGGCTGTGCGCCAAAGACCTTCAGGCAGGCCGCAACAAGAATGTCGTGATTCTTGGCGTCCATGATGCGGTCTTTATGGAAGGCGAACGGCACGCCCAACACCAGGGTATTCCCTTCAATGCGTTGCGGCCGCGTGGAATTGAGAACAAATGGCAGGGAATGGTTCATTTCATCTACGGCAGCCACCAGCGTTTTCCACTTTTCTTGGATCTGTTCCACCGTCAGATCAAACGTGACGATCCTATCTGTCGGCGTCGGCACCTCTTCAACAAGAGTCACGGGTTCCGGTGCAGAAACAATGAGCTCGGGGACCGGCACTTCAACGGGCGGCGTGATCGGCGCTAACGGTGGTGTGGGTACTGCTTGAGTGACAGGCGCCAATGGAGGTGCGGGCGGACGTGGTTGGGCTGGTGGAGGTGGCAGTGTTTGTACACCTGGCTCGACGCTGGCCAACAGTTCCACCACGGCCATTTCTAACGGTAGGGGCGAACCATCACCGCGCTTGACCCGATCTGCCGTGACGAGCAGCACGTCCAAAGTAGAGGTCAGCCGGGGCAACGGCCATTTGGCGAGGACGTCTTGCACAAAGGTCGCCATCTCCCCATCGTAATCTGCCAAGCCGGAGGTTTCTGAAAACGCAGCCAACATGCCCAGGCGCACCAAAGCTAAAAGGTCGGCGACAAAGCGCTCTACATCTACTCCTTCAGCCACGAGCGTATCTACCTGGCGCAGCGCGTCTCCCCCACGGCGGTCGTGAAGCGCCTGCAAAAGAGCGCGGGCATGAGCCACATCAGAGTGTGGTAAGACCAGTGATGCTTCTTCGAGCGTAATTTTCTTTTCCCCAATGGCCAGCACTTGGCCAAGTAAGGATTCGGCATCACGCACCGACCCTTCGGCTGCCCGGGCCACGGCCGTGAGCACTTTGGGGTCAACTTCCACTTCTTCTCGCGCCGCCAAAAGCGCCAACCGTTCTACCAATTGCGGAACGGCAATCTTCTTAAAGTCAAAACGCTGGCAGCGGGAAAGAATAGTGGCCGGTACTTTGTGCGTCTCGGTGGTGGCGAGGATGAAAATGGCGTGGGCTGGCGGTTCTTCCAGGGTCTTCAACAAGGCGTTGAAGGCCGCCGTGGAAAGCATGTGGACTTCGTCGATGATGTAGACCTTGTACTTCAGTTGCGATGGCGTGAATCGGACGTTTTCGATCACATTCTCGCGCACCGCATCCACCCCGGTGTGGGAAGCTGCGTCTATTTCCAAAATATCCACGGCTCGGTTTTCACCAATCGCCAGACAGGCCGGGCAGGTCAGGCACGGCTCGGCCCCGGTGCGGTTCGTGCAGTTAACGGCCTTGGCAAAAATACGGGCCGTGGTGGTCTTCCCCACCCCGCGCGGTCCGGCAAACAGGTAGGCATGGGCAATCTTCCCCGACTCAATTTCATGCTCCAACGTAACCCGAATATGGACCTGTTCCTTGATGTCCCCGAAGGTCTGGGGGCGGTATTTCCGGTAGAGCGCCAAAGCCATAGCGCCCGGATTTTACCGGAC
>CAZQBA010000023.1:4537-13936 GCA_964591635.1 uncultured Gammaproteobacteria bacterium
GCAGCCCACTTGGACGGCGTCCCTTTGGGTACGACGATCATCACTTCATCCCCGGTTTCCCCGCGGAAATAGGTAATGCTGGCGGTAAGCACGTTCCACTTGTGGTCGTTGGCCACCACCACAAACATACGGGTGGCCGGGTCCTGGATGAGCTGCCCGACCAGGTGCTCACGCGGCACCGGGCCGATCTGTTTGTACATGAACAGCCCCGAGGCGCTGATGGTGAGCTTCAACCGGTCGCCTTCCACCAGTTTCGATTTGGAGGCGTAGTTGGGCGGCACATGGTACTGCTTGCCGTCTCCGCCAATCATGTGTTGGCCGTCAAACACCCCTTCCACCATACGGCCGTCGTCGGTGCTGCTGCTCCCGGCATGCCCCCGCAAGTCCGCAATTGCTTGCTCCATCTGCTTCATGTCTACCTGTTCGCCTTCTTCCAACAGCTTCAGGGCATTACCCAGCGACTCATGGACGGACTTGAGGATTTTCCGGAGCAGGATGGTTTTTTGGTTTTCCGCGTTTTCCATATGTTTTTGGTTTATGTTTGTTCCAAATGTTTTTTCAAGGCAACGTAGGCATCGCGCATTTCTCGGAGAATTTCGGTTCCGAGGTGTCGGCCATGGGCTTCCGTAATAGTGTGCCGACGCGGGCTATGGACTGCCGCCAGATCGTGTTGCTGGGCAAGGAACCGCCGCAGGCTCTCCTTGGCCGGGTCACCGGTGGCACGCAATTCGCCAAAGGTCATCAGGCGGCCATCGGCATGCCGCGGCCCGTCTACGAAGGTATGGAGCACGAAGCCGTGTTCCGGATGGAGCCCGGCCGCATCCAAGACCACATGGGCTGGTTCTTCGTCGGGCGCGTCTTCCAGGAACGCGGCAAAGCGGGCCACGCTGTTTTCCCGCACCAAGGAGCGAATCTCCTCAGTCGTTTCCTGCATGCGTTCTAGTAATTCGGTCTGACGGGCAGGGCCAGCAACGGCGTACTCTTGTCGGAACACATCCAAGCGTTCCAACAAGTGGGCGCGGACTGCGGCCGGGTCGTCATGCAGTTCGAGTAGATCTTCCATATTAACGACTCGGTTCTGCTAATGGAAGGTCGGGTGCTGGCGCGGATACACCTAAGGCGCTTCGTTCCAAAATATCGGCTTCCACGATCATCCGGTCACGCCCCACCTTCAACCGACTGAGTTGTTTGATGGCTTTGGCTAATTCCGGATTCCCCTTTTGCGGCGCCAGCGTGTACATGTTGAACGGTTTAGACGCGGTGTTGTCGATCAACAATTTTACGTAGGCGGTGTACTGCTCCACGTTGATGAGGTCGTAGGCGTTGAAGGTGGGCGCGAATTCCTTCTCCAATACTTCGGCGTCTTCAATGCCAATGCGGAAGGTGGCCAGGGTGCCGACGTTGCCCAACACGGCGTCGCGGATCTTGGTGTCGTTGTTGGGCGATAACTGGCCCATGTACTGGTGGGCGATAATCAGGTTGAGCCGGTATTTGCGGGCCTCCGACAGGATGGTGGCAATGGAATCGGTAATGAAATTCTGGAATTCGTCTATATAGAGGTAGAAGTCGTGGCGTTCGGCTTCCGGCAGGTCGGCCCGGGAAAGCGCGGCCATCTGCAGCTTGGAGACGATGATGAGCCCGAGGAGCGAAGCGTTCACCTCGCCCGTCTTGCCCTTGGAGAGGTTCACGATCAGGATCTTCTTCTTGTCCATGATCTCGCGCAGGCTAAAGCCGCTCTGCTTCTGGCCGATAATGTTGCGCATCATGGTGTTCTCCACAAAACGCCCGACTTTGGAAATCAGGTACCCCAACATTTCTGACTTATGGAAATCCGATGTCTTGGCCATTTCCTTTTCCCAGAAGGCCCGGACGACCGGGTCTTGGACCTTGGCCACCCACGACTTTTGGAAGTCGGGATCGGAGAACATGCGCGGGATTTCGGCAATCGTGCCGGCTTCTTCGGGGTCGGCCATGAGGGTCAGCATGACGTTGCGCATGTTGTGCTCGAACATCGGGCCGATCATTTCCGGCGGGAACAGCTTATAGAAGATGGCGATCATCTCCTGCACGGCAAAATCCTTCTGCTCCTCGCTTTCCACTTCCAGCATGTTCAGCCCCACCGGCCGCTCCAAATCGGACGGGTCGAACACCACCACGTCATCAATCCGGTGCTCGGGAATCTGGCTGAGGATGCTGTCAGCCAAATCGCCGTGCGGGTCCACCACACACACCCCGTCACCGTTCTGGATGTCCTGCAGGGCCATGTTCTCAATCATCACGGATTTCCCGGAGCCAGATTTTCCGATGATATAGAGGTGGCGGCGGCGGTCCTCCCGTTTCATACGGACCATGGTTTCCAAGCCACGGTAGACCACCCGGCCGAGCGTGAGACCTTCCTGTGGCATGTTGACGGGTGGTGGCGCCTTGCGGCCACCTAACCAACGGATGTTCGGGGTTTCTGTGCTCGGTAACGGGAAATGGAAGAGCGACGCCAATTCATGGGCAGCCAAAACCATGCCGTACCGTTCCTGGAAGCTCCGGAAAATGAAATCCTGGGCCAAACGCATGCGGTTGCCCGGAACCACCTTCTCTAAACTGTTGCCATACTCATACAAGTTGTACTGGCCGAAGGTGTCCATGATGTTGCCGAGCGTAGCCTGGGCCCGCCCGTCGTCAGTCGAAGACACAACCACCCGGATGTTCACGTCCAAACCCGCTTTTGATGCCTTCTCTTGAATGCGCTTCTGCATGTCCTGCTCCAGTGGCGAAAGGGTCCGCTCCTGCTCCGGCGCCTCGCCCGATTTGGGTTTGGCCTTCTTCCCGCTGCCGACAATAGCGCCCCATGCACCGGTCGCTTGAATAGCTTCATCCACGGATTTGCCCTTCTGCATGCCAAGTGCCACCTTCGCGCCCCGCTCGCGCCACGACTTTTTTGCAGAACGGACCACGAACTGCACGGCGGCGCCCTCCGTCTTATCCAGTTTGGCCAAAGCGTTGGTCATGGCACCCAACGGATCGGCTTCAATATCCTGGTAGGTCTTGATCGGGAACAAATGATGGCGCTTGAGCGTCACGTATCCACCAGCCACCACGCCGTGCGGCTGGAAAATGTTGTAGTCTTCCACGTCTTCCACCTGGGCGTTGGGGTGCAAGGCCTGGATCTGCTGCGTGATGTAATCGCGCGACTTTGCGGGAGCCGCCACATAAAATTCGATGAGACCGTTCCGAGCCACGATTTCAAATGCAAAAACGTCACTGCGCCCGCCCAGCCAGGCCATGAGGCCGCGCTCGGCCCGCATGCCGCCCAAGGTCGAAAAGAGCGTCTCGGCCACGGCAATGTCTTCTTGTATTTCCTGGTGCGACTTGGTGCGGTCCTGTTCGCCCTTCTTTTCCCCGGACTCCTTGGGCAACATCACTAAAAGCACGGCTTTATCAAACCCCAAGCGGGCGCGAAACCGCCGGCGCAGCACCATCCGGACAATGAAGAGGACGACGACCAATACAACAAGCGCCACCACTCCGGAAATGATGACCATAAGCAAAAAAGTATCCGTCACCCCCGGTACCACCGAACCGCCTCCGGGATTTCCTCCAAACAGTTGCTCCATACTGTGTTTAGCGCATGCCCGTCCGCGCCAGGAGGACAATGCGGTCTGTTTTTATTTTCGCCTCCTGCTCCACAAACAAGGATGAAACACCGGGAATCAAACGCAGCCATTCGCGAATAAGCTGCCATATTTTTTTGGCCTGGACTTTGCCGGCAGCGAGCATCTGTCGGACCTGGCCAGCCACCTGTTCACCCCGCGTCTTGAAGGCCTGCTTTTCAGCCGGTCCCATAGCCATGTAGGCCTCGAACACGCCGTCCTGCAAGACGTTCTCGATTTGCGCGATCATAGGGTCGCGTTTGGCCGTCGCTTGGGCTGCGGCGGCTGGTGCCCGCTGCGGCATTTCTGCGGGCGGCGTTGCTTCGACAGCTGGTTCACGCTGTTCCACCTGCTCCGTTTGTACCCGTTCGGCAACAGGAAGCTCTGCGGCCTGTTCTGCCGCGAATGCAACATCGGCCGGACGCTCGGCCGGCGCTACGCGTCCTGTGCTATCCATGGCAGAAGTATACCACGCTCTCTCCGCTCTCGGCAGTGTGCTATACTGTGTGAAATGGCAAAAGTAACGCGCGCCAACATCGTAGATGTAGATGCGCCCCATCTGCAGTGGGTGCACCTGCGCGCCTCCGGGCAGGAGGAACTCGCCGTCTTGCGGCGCCGTTTTTTGTTGCGTGAAGACGACTTGCGGGACGTGCCGCCGCCCACCCAGCGGCCAAAAATCGTCTTTCGGGAAAACTACGCCTTCTTCATTCTCCTTTTCCCCTACTTTGATAAGACCCGTCAAGAAATCCTGGTATCCGAGGTGGACTTTTTCATTGGGCGTGATTTCCTGGTGACCGTGAACGACGGCGACCACGTGTCCGTCCTCAACAACGCCGTGACCCGCACCTACCGCAGCCGGGCCGGAAACGGCGGAAAACTTGCTGGCCAAGACGCCTCGGCCCTGGCCTTGGCACTCTTGGATGAAATGCTGTCGTCGCTCTTCCCCATGCTCATCCATATGAGCGAGGACATTGATAATGCCGAAGTCGCCCTGTTTGAGGAAAACCAACGGCATAACGAAGAGACCATTTCCCGTCTCTTACGGATAAAAACCAATATCACCGCCTTCCGCCGGGCCGTGATGGGCCACAAGAACGTGATTGACCGCCTGCAAGGTGATGCCTTGCCGGAAGCCATCCGCGTTGACTCCACCACCGTGCGGCGGCTCGTGGATATGACCAAGGAAATCTGGAGTTTGCTGGAAAACCACCGGGAAACGGTTTCCGCCCTACACGACACCCACGTCTCGCTCCTCACCTTCCGCACCAACCAAGTGATGCGCACGCTCACGATCTTCTCGGTCATCGTCTTCCCACTCACCCTGTTTGCCGCCATTTTTAGCATGAACACATCGCACATGCCGCTCGTGGAGCACCCGTACAGCTTCTGGATCATCATCGGGCTCATGCTCCTGGGCGTCATTGGCATGATTGCCTTCTTCAAGGAACGGCGCTGGTTGTAAATCTTGCGAGCCACATAATAACAGGCAATGTCATCCTGAGTGGGAACGAAGGATCCTTCCAGTCTTTTCAAGAAACAACCAGAAAGATTCTTCACTGCCGTTCAGAATGACAGTGAATCGTGGAAGACGTTTCCAATTTAGTTGATACCCGTCAGGCAGTAGAGGGCGTAGCTGTAGGTGCGTCCAGACACAGAATAATACTGAACTGCCGTAGCTGATGAGTATTGCGAGCGGCAACCCGTTCCGCCCGTCGTGTCCGTACAAACGAATCCGGTGACATACGATTGAGCCCCGCTCACCGGGCAGCTCACGGTTTGCCAACCGGTCGCTGGCGCCACGATTGGGCCGTTTTGCGTGATGGCTTGGGTCGGCCAGATAGCCCGCGTGACGCCTCCCATACGGATACCGCCGTTGGCCGTCAAAAGACCGGTCATGGTGTCACCCACTACGTCTACAAACGCCCCGGTGTAATCTGACACGCTGGGCCACGTCGAGCGCGTCACACCCCCTAAACTGATTGTGCCCCCAACAGGAATCGTCAACCCGCCTAAGTAATTGGAAGTAGCACCCGTATAAATCCCATATACGCCAGAAGCAATGTCCGTGTAGGTGCCTTGGTCGCTATCCCGGAAACGGGCGCCTTGGGAAACGCCGGTGCCGTACACGGCCATGCCCGAGGCATTGTCGGCATACAAGACGGCTGACGCGCTTGAGGCGTTGATGTTCAACCCGCCAGTCATGCTGTCACCGGTGATATTCACATACCGTCCGTCTGCAGTGGGTATATCTAAGCCACCTCCACCCGCTGGCCAAGAAGAATTGCACACGCCGCCCAAACAGAGCCGGTTTGTGGTCGTATCGCCCGTCACCGTGAGCCCGCCCATTTGGTTGGAGGCACTGGTGGTATAAAAACCATAGGTGCCGTAGGCCACGTAGGCCGCGGTGCTTTGGTTCGTATCCTGGAAGTAGCCACCGGCATTCGCACCCTGGCCGCGCACACCTTCCGCAGAAGTACTTTCACCAAGCACCCCCCAGCTGCTGTTGGAAACACCGCGCACTCCCCAGCTGGTGGAACCGACACCTTGAACGCCACTCACGCCGCTCGTATTTATTGAAGGCCCGATCCCCGGCGTGTTTACGGTCAACTGGCCGCTCATGGTGTCGCCCGTAATATTTACATATCGCGCATCACCGGTGCCGATATCCAATCCCGAACCCGCGCCTGAAGGCCAGACCGTGCGGCAATCACCGGCCAAGCAGATTTGCGGGGCACTGAACACGGTACCGGCATTCATGGTGAGGTTGCCGGTCATGGAATCGCCGGTGACGTTGATATAGCGGGCGTCAGCCGTCGCCAGATCCAGGCCGCCACCGGTGCCACCAGTCGGCCAGGCCGTAATACAGCTCGCGCCAATACAGTACTGCGGGGCAGTAATGCTTCCCGTAAAGTTCGCAGTCGTGCCCCGGGCCGCGCCCGCCCACAAGGTCGGCGTGGTCACCGCATTCGTTGCATCCGGCGCATACCCGCCCGACGCAACCAAGGCCGCGCGCAGCGATCCGGCCAACGTGCCGCTGCCAGAAATAGAGAAGCTCGCGTTCTGCGAACCGGAAAAACCCGGCGCAGCCGAGTTCCAAATGAGATCTGGGGTGTTATTGGACGGTGCCGTTGCCGAAGGGCCGCTCCACGTTTGGGCATGGACCAACGTCGTCGTCAGCACGCCCGAAGCAACCAGGCCCACCAATACGGCACGGGCCCATTGCACTGGTTGCAGCACACGCTGTTTCCGCATAGAACGTGCCTAGTATATCACGGATCACCGCCGACCGACGTACCAAAAAGCCATGCATGCTTATCCACAGGCAGGCCAAGGCACCACGCATGCGGCAGACGCGGTATACTATGGACGCTATGTTATCCAAATCCCTCCAATGGATCCTGGCTGCCGCAGTGGGCGCCATTCTTTTTTCTACCGGCTACCTGGTCGGCCTCCAGCAAAACGGGGCTGACCTGACAAAAGCATACACGGCCGGCCTGGCCAAAGGGACAAGCGCGATTGATGCCTTGTGGGGGGAAGAAGGGACGGACACGAATACTACTGAAAACGGCCCCGAGCTATTCTCTGCCCAAATCCTGGAATTGACTGATAACGGGTTAGTGGTCAAAAGTGACAGCTGGGAGGAAGGAAAAACCATTGTCATTACACAGCTGACACAATTTTTTGAACGCGTCCAAAAGGACGCTGCGCTGGTGAGCCGTGAACAGGCGGCCTACCAGGCCCGGGTGAACGCGAACCCCCAGCTGGCCATTGCTCCGCCAGAACTCTTCACAGAAAACAGCATTTCAGCAGACGATTTCCGGGCTGGCGACTTTGTCGAAATTATTGCTCCGAGCGGCGAAGCATCTGATGCCCTCCTGGCCAGCCGCGTGACACGTGTTACTCCCGCGCCCTCTCTGGCAGAATAATCGGCTGCGACACTTTCTTGAGGAGTGCCTTCCGGCGCTCCAGGCGCGCCTCGAGCATGGCGCGTTCTTTTGTATGTTCCGTACGGGAAACGCGTTGCTCCAAACGCAGCACACTTTGCCCGATGCGTTGTTGCAAGAGGGAACGCACAATGCGCGGATGCGATTCGGAGAATGCTTCGAACTTCTCTACAACTGCCGTGTCTTTTGCATCGAGCCGCTCCATAGTCCGCTCTTTCTTCTGCCCCTCCAGGCGCGACACAAGATCCATCACCGCATCCAAATCGGTTTCCAGATTGCGCACGGTCTTGATCACGTATCCCGGGCGGGTGTTGATCAACCGTTCCACTTCCTTCAAGCGACGCTGGGCGTGACGCAACAGGACCGCCGCCTTCGCTTCCGAAGTGACCGCGGTCAGCTCCTCTACTTCTTCAACAGCCAGGCGCACCGGGTAGAGCGGTGTGCCATCAACTACTGTCTCGCTGGTATACGCATACGCCGTGGTGCCAGACAGGAGCAGCACGACGACTGCCAGAGACACCGCAAACGAAAACGGACGCATCCCCTTCCGTTGCGCAGGTTCAAGAGCCATCTGTTTCATTTCAGTAACAATCCGCGATTCCAAAGCATGGCGAAACTCCGACCGTGGCCTGAGCTGCCGACGGACGCGAGACATCCAGAAACGAGTTTTTAGTCCCTGGAACATGTTTCAGTAAAAAGTTTCATAGCACGATGGGTGGCCACTTTCACGGCCGTTGCCGTCTTGCCCAAGATGGCTGCCATTTCTTCGTAGCGGTATCCTTGCAAGTACTTGAGGTCGATGAGCTGGCGTTTTTCTGGATCCAATGCGGCGAGCGCGCGATGGACACGTAGCCGGTCCTCTTCTTTCAAAACACCAGAAAGAAAGTCGTTGGCAGCGAGTGGTATCTCCAGAATATCAGCGTCGCTCTCTTTGGCCGTGTCGCGGTAATGGTTCGCCAACGTGTTACGGGCAATGGTGTAAATCCAGGCGGAAACTGACTGCTTGGGATCGTACTCCCCGTAGGCCCGCAAGGCTTTGATAAACACATCCGACGTGAGATCTTCGGCCACCTGCACCTGTCCACCCACGCGCAGCAGGACAAACCGGTACACTCGGTCAACGTGCGTCTTGTAAAATGTGGCGAATGCTGGTTTTTCCATGCCCTGCTACTCAAAAATACCCGTGTACACAGGAAAGGTTACATAATCCCCTCTTTTTTTCAATACTGGTCGGGCGAACACGCCGGTTCGCCCCTACTCCTTCTTTTCTCCGCGCACTAAAAGCATGGCCACAATGGGCAACACAATCCAGGCAAAACGGCCTTGTTCGGAAGTAAAAATTTGGAGGGTGACTGGCAACAGTTGGTTCTTGGCTTCGGCCGGGAGGTAGGAAAGTGTCATGGAAATAAGGAGGCCGACATGGAGGAAGCTGAAGAGGATGACATGCCACCAACTGCCGCCTTCGTTTCCCGTAAGCGCCCGGAGTAATGCACTCCGCGAAAGAAGCAAGAAAAGAATCAGGAACAACCCTAGGAACGTCGTCATCTGGTAGGCAAACAAGTTGCCGTAAGCAATGCGGGCCTGAATCTGGTCCAAGTACGGGGCATGCGCCACCACCGCAAGCGCCATATAAATGGACACAATCAGCACAATAATCCGCTCACGTCCTAACGTGAATCCGTAAATCAACGAACCGACAACAAAAAACAGCAGGATAAAGATATCCCAAGTGGGGTGTGCAAGGTTGATCCCGGCAATCGCAGACTGGATCTGGGCCAGGTCAATCGTGGGCATGGGGATAGTATAGCACA
>CAZQBA010000024.1:0-4881 GCA_964591635.1 uncultured Gammaproteobacteria bacterium
ATTGGCCGCGCGACCGGTTCGTGGCCGCCCTCGAGCGGGTCGGGCGCGAACGCGTCGAGGCCTGGGAGGTCCGCTGCGGTCTGCGGATCGGGACGATCCCGGCATATGCCTTTACGCCCCGGGCCAGTTTTCCCGGCATCCGGCTGACCGACCGGTTCTACCGCTGGGTGCAGGACGGCGCGATTTGCTCGTTCAAGGGGAACCGGTATGTGCCCGACACGGACGTCATCCAGGCGGCGGAGGCGGTGGTGCTTTTCGACCAGCGCCAGAAACCGCAGTGCGCTAAAGGCCAGCAGATGTGGCTCGGTGACGAGTCGTTTTTGGGGCCGATCATCGCCCGGCTCAGGTACGATGGGCGGGCGGGGAAGTCGGGCGAGCACAACTCGCGGAGCGATGACCCGTCGGTCAATGTGCCGGCCGGATCGCGGTTTGCCATAGCGCCCGTGCAATGGGCAACGGTCATCCGGCCCGCGCTCCAGAGTGCGCCGCTGTTCGGAGAGGTCAACTGGCGGTTGGAACGCTGGAGCGACTGGTACTTCCTGTGCCACGCGCACCCTGAGCTGCCGCGGCACCGCGATGACGAAACCGATACCTGGCTCTTCTTTGAGGAGCGGGTGCGCGAAAACGAGCAGCCGCTCGATGATCTGCGGCTGCAGCTCGTTGGCGGGGTGAGCGAGGATGGGGGATTCGCCTCCATCTACAAGTCGCCGTGCCGAGCCACGTACAATCAGACATCATTCCGCCCGATTGGGATTGTTGGATAGCAGAAGCGCCACACGGACGCTTTTTTCTTTTTCCTTTTTTATGCCTCGCGGCGGCCAGTGAGGGCGTCCGTGAGTGTTGTTTCGTCGGCGTATTCGAGGTCGCTGCCGACGGGGAGGCCGCGGGCGAGGCGGGTGATTTTGACCGGGAGCTTTTCCAAATGTCGGCGCAGGTAGAGCATGGTGGTTTCGCCGTCCATGTCCGAGTCCATAGCCAAGATGACTTCGGTGGGCTGGTCTTTGTGGATGCGGGCCGTAAGCGCGGCAATGGAAAGTTCTTCCGGTCGCTTACCGTCCAACGGGCGAATCACACCGCCGAGCACATGGTATCGGCCGGTAAAGACGCCGGTGGCTTCAATCGCTAACAGGTCTTGCGGCTCGGCGACTACACAGAGGGTGGCATTGCTGCGGCGCGGATCCCGGCAAAAACTGCAGGGGTTTTCTCCGGAGACATGGCCACAGGTGGCGCAAATAAGGGTGGCTCGGTTGAGGTCTAACAGCGCGTTGGCAAAAGTAGTGCGGTCACTGGGTGTGGCCCGGAGAATGGCAAAGGCGTAACGCAGGGCCGTGCGCGGGCCCACGCCCGGCAAGAGGCGAAACGCCGAGAGGAGTTGTTGGACCGGTCCGGGGAGCGGTGCATTCATGCTCAAAACTTCGGCAGGTCTAAGCCCCCCATGCCTTGGATCTTCGTAGCCATGATCTTTTGGATCTTTTTGATGGCGTCGTTCACCGCCTCCTTAATGGCGTCTTGCGCCTTCTCTTGGTTGGCCGGGCTGAGCAATTCCGGGTCCAGGTGGACAGAAAGCACTTGCTGATTGCCATCAATCGTCACCTTGGCTTTGCCCCAGGCGCCACTACCTTCGGCCCGTTCGTCCGCGAGCACGCCCTGGATTTTCTTGGCTTGGGAGCGGAGGTCTTTGTATTGTTTGATTTTGTTGAACATAGTGAGGGAATATGGAATTTCGAATATGGAATATGGGGACTTGTTCAAAACTAGAATGGTGCTTGGGGCATGGGTGTGGCCGGAACCGGGGCGGGCGGCGGGGGAGCGGCCGCGCGTTGTTCCAGGTTTTTGAACGAGACCCGCTGTTCGTCAAAGAACAACTTTACCACACCGGTGGGACCATTGCGGTGTTTGGCGATGTGGATTTCGGCAATGTGGCGTTCTTCCGGGGTCAGCTCTTCGCGGCGGTAGTTGGGGTCGGCGGCCTTGCGGTAGATGAAGAGCACCACGTCCGCGTCTTGTTCAATGGAACCGGATTCACGCAAATGGGCCAAGCGCGGGATGGCGGGCTTAGACAGTTCAGCAGCCCGGGCCAGCTGGGAGAGGGCAATCACCGGAATGTTCAGTTCGCGGGCAATCCCCTTGAGACCACGGGAAATTTCGGCAATTTCCTGGGTGCGGTTGTCGCCCTTGTCCCGCGATTCCATGAGCTGTAAGTAGTCGACAATGAGCATGCCCAAGCCGTGTTCCATTTGGAGGCGTCGGGCCTTGGTCCGTATTTCCATGATGGTGGCGTTGGGCGAGTCATCAATGAAGATCGGTGCTTCGGACAGCACACCCATGGCTCCGCCGATTCGGGAGAAGTCGGAATACTGGTCGCTGTCGGAGAGACGGCCGGTCCGCATCCGCCACAAGTCCACGCCGGCTTCGGCGCAGAGCAGGCGGTCCACTAATTGTTCGCGGGACATTTCAAAAGAAAAGATTCCAACCCCCACCCGGGCCTTTACGGCCACTTGCCGAGCGATGTCGAGCGCAAACGATGTTTTTCCCACCGATGGGCGTGCTGCGAGAATGATCAAGTCAGATTTTTGAAAACCAGCCAACAAATTGTCGAGATCGCGGTAGCCCGTAGGAACACCGCGCAGCTTTCCTTTTTCGCGGTGCAGTTCGTCAATGCGTTCGAAGGCATCCTCCAAGACGCTGCTGATGGGGACGAAGGCCTGCGTCAAATAATTCTGGGAAACGCTGAACAGTTTTTGTTCGGCCTTATCGAGCAGGACTTCGACATCTTCCGATTCCTCAAAGCCAAGGCCAGTAATTTCCTGAGCTGCGCCCAACAAGCGTCGGAGGGTGGCTTTCTTTTGGACAATCCGGGCGTAACTCACCACGTGCGAGGCTGTGGGCACGGCGTTGGCAAGCGATGCCAAGGTGCCGCGGCCACCGACCATTTCTAGTTCGTTGCGTTCGTCCAGCCGGTTGGCGAGCGATAACAGGTCAATCGGTTCCCGCCGGCGGAAGAGGTCCAGCATGGACTCAAAGATCCGGCGGTGCTGGTCTACGTAAAAATCCTCGGGCCGGACCGAGTCGGCAATCTTAATAATCGCGTCTTTATCTAAGAAAATGGAGCCGAGCAGGGATTGCTCCGCCTCAATATTGTGCGGTGGGACGTACTCGCGTGGGGCAGCCATTTGAGTGGGAATAGGGGGATTCGAATGTGGAATTTGGGGACTTGTAGAGATGCCATCTTAGGCGATTGTGCGCTGAAGCGTCCAGTCACCACCAGACCCCATATTCCATATTCGAAATTCTAATCCCCAACATGCTACACTACCCGCATCTATGGAGGGCTTTCGGCCGTTGACGATTGGGGTCGGCACCATGATCGGCATTATTTTGGGTGTTGGTATTTTTGGCGTGCCGTACGTGTTTGTCGAAGGCGGTGTGTGGTGGGGCGTAGCCGTCACCTTGTTCTGCGGGTTGGTGATTCTGTTGACGCATTTGATGTTCGCCGAGGTCCTGGTCCATTCCGAGCAGCGCATGCGTTTGGTGCAGATGGTGGGTGTGTATATGGGAGCCAAGTACCGCAAGATCGCCATGGTGGCAGACGTGTTTGGGGTGTATGGGGCCATGTTGGCCTTTATGGTGGCGGCTGAGCGGTTCGCCGGGTTCATTTCGGGCGGGCGCGTGTCCGGAAACGCCTTCTTGATCGCTGTCATTATTTTTGGCCTCATGGTGATGATTGCCGTGCGTGGTCGGAGCGTGATTGCCCACTGGGAAGTACCGCTCACCATCATCATGATGGTCGGGATCGTGGTTCTCCTTTTTTTGGCGGTGGGTCGGATGCGCCCGACGTATATCACCAGTTTTTATCCGGATCATGCTTTTGCTGCTTATGGAGTGGTTTTGTTTGCTCTGTCTGGCATTTCTGGTGTGCCGATGATCCTGGATGTCGTGAAGAACCGAAAGATCGCCGTCCAGTCCATTAGCCTGGCTACGCTTATTTCAATAGCGGTGGTCATTGCCTTTGGCGTGATTATTGCCGGAGTGAGCGGCAGGGCCACCACCGAAGAAGCGATTACCGGCATGCTTTTTACCATTGGCCCCTTGGAAGCGGCTGCCTGGGCCGTGGTCGGCATTATTGGCGTGGTCACCGGATTCTTAGTGATGGCCGTGTACCTGCGCGACGTTTTCCTGATCGATTACCAAGTGCCAAAAGCGGAAGCCTGGGCCTTGACCTTGCTGCCGCCCCTCGGCTTCTGTTTGTATGGCGCCTGGAGCCTGGTTGCCGTCATTGGCATTACGGGCGCGGTCTTTGGCGGGATTGACGGCATGCTCATTGCAGCCTGCTACTGGAAGCTCAAGAAGCGGACACGCACGCCGCTCCTCAAGGTCCCTATCCCAGCCTGGGCCGCGCCAGTGATGATGGTGGTGTATGCCGGAGGAATTGTGGTGGAAGTCATCTATCTCTTACACGAATGAAAAAACGTCTTCCTCTCTTCGCAGCGTTCGCCACCCTGGTTGGTATGATCGTGGGGGTGGGCATGTTCGGCGTGCCGTATGTGCTCGGTTCGGTCGGGGTCGGTCGGGGGCTGTTGCTGATTACTGTGGTATCAGCCCTGGTGCTGCTCACGCACGCCCTGTTTGTCGATACGCTCATAGCAACGCCGGTGCGTATGCGCTTGCCGGTGGCGGCCGGCCGGGCCTTTGGCTCCAACGTCGGCAGTGTCGTGCTCGGCATCCATATCTTGGGAACATACGGCGCCATGGTGGCGTACACCATTGCAGCGGGCAGTTTTGCTTCGGTCGTGTTTGGTGTGAGTGACCCGTTCTTCCCGCAGGTCTTGTGCTTTGCGGTGATGGCCGCCGTGGCTATACGCGGTCGGTCGGCCATGACGA
>CAZQBA010000024.1:4981-13897 GCA_964591635.1 uncultured Gammaproteobacteria bacterium
GTGGCGGCGGCCATGGTGACCGCCGTGTTTGGTTTGGGCGTACTTGCCGCGAGCGGCCCCATGACTTCGGAAGAGGCGATTCGCGGTTTGGTGCCGTACGTTGGGGAGAAAGCGGTGCTCATTGGGGCCGTGCTCGGGTTATTGGCAGTCGCAACATCGTTTTTGGCCTTGGCCGTGTACGTACGTGACGTGTTCCTCTTGGATTGCCACCTGCCCAAACCGTTGGCCTGGGCCTGCACCCTGGTACCGCCCTTTGTCTTGTTCCTGCTCGGTGCCCGCCAGCTCATCCCAGTGATTGCCATCACGGGCGGGGTGTTCGGCGGGTTTGACGGCATGGTGGTGGCAGCCGTGTCCTTGTCCGCGCGCATAAAAAAACAGCGGAGCATCTGGCTGCCGCTGTTCTTACTTGGTTGTTTCGGCGTTGGCGTTGCTGCCCATCTCTATCGGGTTTTTATCGCCACCGATGCGTCGTAAATCAGACAAGGCCAGGACATTTTCCAATATCATAGCCACGGTCACCGGACCAACGCCGCCCGGAACCGGTGTGATCCAACCTGGTTTCGTTTCTGATCCGGCAGCGTCTATATCGCCCACATAGGCACCATCCGGCAGGGTGTTGGTGCCAACATCAATGAGGATGGTGTTGTCGCGCACGTCCTTGGCCCGCAGGAATTTTGGTTTTCCCAAGGCGACAATGACGATGTCCGCGTCCTGAACCAGATCAGCCGGGTTGGCCATGTGCTTGCCCAAGGTGATGGTGCTATGTACGCCGCGCCAGGAGAGGGCCGTGGATAAAGGGTGGGCAAAGACCGTTGAGTTCGCGAACAGCGCAGCCTGCTTCCCAGTGAGCGGCTCCCCAGTGGCATCAAGGAGCTTCACAATAGCGTGGATGAGGACCGGGAGCACGGGCGCTTGATTCGTCTCCAACAGCTCCAAGTTCTTTGGGTGGAAGCCATCCACGTCTTTGTTCGGGGCCATGGCGGAGATCACTGCTGATTCGTTGATGCCAGCAGGCAAGGGGAGCTGGACTAAGATGGCGTCAATGTCGTCGCGCGCGTTCAGTGCTTCCACGGCCGCGATAATTTCTGCCTCAGTGGCGGTGTCCGGCAAAAGACTACGCTCAAAACGAATCCCAACTTCCTTGCAGGCCTTTTCTTTGAGTCCCACGTACAAATGACTGGGCGCATCATTGCCGACCAGCACGACGCCGAGGCCGGGTTGTGTCTTGGTTTCGGCGAGTCGGGCTTTAACGGATCCACGAATCTCAGCCGCGATTTTTTTGCCGTCGAGGAGCTGCATTAGAGGTAGGTCAGATCGGGGTAAAGGGGGTGGCTGGCGGCGAGCGCGCGCACCTGCGCCCGGACGCGTTCCTGCGTGGCAGCCGAATCGGGATCACGGAGCACGTCCACAATGCAGCTGGCCACCATGTCCATGTCGCCTTCCAGCAAGCCGCGCGAGGTGATGGACGGCGTTCCCAGTCGCAGTCCGCTCGGATCCAGCGGTTTGCGGGAGTCGAACGGAATCATGTTCATGTTCGTGGAAATGCCCACGGCATTCAAGAGCGTCTGCGCCTGCTTGCCACCAATATTGAGCGGCGTGAGGTCGACCAAGAGGAGATGGTTGTCGGTCCCGTCGGTTACAATGCGCAAGCCGCGGTCTTTGAGTGCTTCAGCCAGGACACTCGCATTTTTAAGGACTTGTTTTTGGTAGGTGACAAATTCCGGGCGCATGGCTTCCTTAAAGCTCACGGCCTTGGCAGCAATCACGTGTTCGAGCGGACCGCCCTGCATGCCAGGGAAGACAGCGGAATCCACGCGCTGGGCCAGCGTTTTCTTTTTTTCGGCAGCCGGTTCCTGCAAACGGTCATCAATCTTACTCAAGATCATGGCGCCGCGCGGGCCACGCAAGGTTTTGTGCGTGGTCGTCGTCACCACGTCGGCGTACGGCACCGGATCTGGATGGACTTTGGCAGCGACGAGCCCAGCAAAATGGGCCATGTCTACCAAAAGGTAGGCGCCGACTTCTTCGGCAATGGCCCGGAAGCGGGCAAAGTCCAAGTGGCGCGGGTAGGCTGTGAAGCCGGCAATAATCATTTTCGGCTTTTCACGGATGGCAATGTCGCGCACCGCATCCATGTCTATGCGCTCAGTTTCCTTGGACACGCCGTAGGGGACAATTTTGTAGAGCTTGCCGGAAAAATTCACGGGCGAGCCGTGGGTCAGGTGCCCGCCTTGGGCCAGGTCCATGGCCATCACCGCGTCACCTGGTTTGCACAGCGCAAAGTAGGCGGCCATGTTGGCCTGCGAACCAGCGTGCGGCTGGACATTGGCATGCTCAGCCCCAAACAGCTTTTTGGCGCGTTCAATGGCGATGGTCTCCACTTGGTCCACCACATCGTTCCCGCCGTAGTAGCGTTTGCCTGGGTATCCTTCACTATATTTGTTCGTAAGCGGGCTGCCCAAGGCTTCCAGCACGGCCCGGGAAACAATGTTCTCCGACGGAATCATTTCCAACCCCTCGCGCTGCCGCCCGAGTTCGCGTTCTACCAATTCAGCAATTTCCTGGTCGGTTTCTTTGAGGTGCATAGAGAAATGTTGGGACTTCAGAAAAATGGATGAGATTTCGTTGAATGGGGCGGCCATCCTCTGAGGCGTACTCAAGGTACGTCGAGGAGATGGCGGGGCCCCGTGAGACGAAAGATCGCCATTTTTTGTAGTCCCTTGAGTATATAGGTACTTGACTGAGGCAGGCAATCGCCGTATGTTCGGGCCGAGGTGGAGATGGAAAGAGACGATGCTTTGATTGTGATCGCGGCACAAGGTCTGCAGGATCGGACGATCGATCTGGTTCAACGGTTAGACATCAGGTGCCCGACGTTCTGGGTCGACGGGACGATCCTGCAGCACCAGAACCTGATCGATGCTGGCCAGAAGAAGAAGGCCCGGTACTGGGTTGACGTACCACCCGTTGCTGGGGTGAACACAGACATGCTTCCTCTCCTGCGGGCGTCATTCGTTACGCGGCTTGTCTTCGGCCGGGCTCATGAGCGCAGCCTGCTCGACGACATGGAGACCTTCCCAGACCACACAAAACCATACATCGTGTCCGATGTGGGCGTGGTCTCTTGCGCCGAGGAAGCTCGTCGCAAGCAGGCGTTGAGTGCCCTTTTGTGCGAGCGTCCGGAAACCATGAAGAGGGCATGCGGGGTGATCGTTCTCCCGGAGGATTTGCACATCATCCGGAGTCAGCACCTGTGGCGGGAGCGGGAAGTGGTGGTCGTCGCTGGCCAGTTTTCGACCATCTATCGGCACGACCGCATTGTGACGGCGATGGCCCGACTCTTGGCGAGTTACCTTGAAGTTGGCGCCACACGGGCAGTTGTTTCCGAGGAGTTCTTCCTCCGTCAGCCCAACCCTATCCGTGCGTATGATGATCTTCTTCGGCAGGTCCGGGAGATGTCTGTCGCCCGGAGTGCGTAGCAACACATGCTGCGCTTTTTTATTGATTGCTTCCCACTGTCATTCCCACGGAGGTGGGAATCCATTGTGACTCGCTAGTTTCCTGGATCCCCGCCTCCGCGGGGATGACAAGTAGGGTTCTGTTTTATTGACGTGAGCAGCGATGGTCATTAGGCTGGCGTACAGGAGGATCATGGAAAGAAAAAGGACAAACCCGTGCCTCGACGGCAAGCCGTTAATGGTGGCGTTGGACGGGCTTTCGACAGAGAGGATTTTGGAGATCTGTCAAGAACTTCAAGGTCTGGTGTCGGTGGTCAGCCTAAACACAGCCACCTTGATGGCCCACCCGTACACCGTCGACGATCTCCGGAAGATGGGCGTGTCTGTTTTTGCAGACGTCATGCTCTACGCCACACCCAAGACCATGCACGGTCTGATGTCGACACTCTGCTTCCTGGGAGTGCGCTCCATCACGGTGTCATTCCATTCAGGGGAGGCCGCACGGAAGGAAGCCTTGCGGTCCAAGAGCGACAATGTAAGCGTTCTTTACACCTGCATGCTGAGCTCAGTGGATAATGGAGAGTTTCACGAGATGTATGGCGGTGATTTACGGCGTTTTCAGTATTACTGCCTGAAGAAGGCGGTTGATGAGGGTGCCGACGGTGTACTTCTTCCGGCCTCAGCCTTGTACCGTCCGTTGTTCACGCCGCCGCCGATGCCGACCCAAGTCATTCCTGGATCTCAACATCTGATTATCGTGGGCGCCGGGGTGCGTCCAACTGGGTATGCCGCCCGCGGTGGATATCATGCGGCCGTCACCACGGCGCGCGCCGCCATGTTGAACGGTATTTCGGTGTTGGATATGGGTGAACCTATAGCCCAGGCTGTATCGCCACGCGCGGTCGTCATGGAGATCTACGACGAGATCGGCTTCGACCCCCAGTCGAACACCTTCATTCCGGGTAGGAGCGCGTATCAGCGGTAACGATCCTCACAGCGGGATCGTTTTTTATATATTGACAGAGGGGGGGTGCTGACTTACTCTTTTGCGGCCATTGCAGGCAGAAAGAAATGGAGGATCCATGGGAACGATTGGAACGTGGTTGGAGAAGACCAAGGAGAAGTGGAATCAGGGCAAGTTCGTCTGCGTTGGCCTGGACAGTGAGTATGCGAAGATTCCCGAAGGAGTTCGCGCAGGACGCACGGTCGGGGCGGCCATGATCCAGTTCAACAGCGAGATCATCGAGGCCACGCACCGCGGTGCCGGACACTACAAGCCGAATCTGGCATTCTTCCTGTCGCATGGCGCAGAGGGAATCACCGCGCTCCAGGCAACGGTGCGGGAAGTTCGGCGAGTCGACCCAACAATGCCGGTCATCCTGGACCTGAAGTCCGGCGACATCGGCAACACCAGCGAGGCCTACGCCGCCTTCGCCTTCGACCACATTGGTGCGGATGCGGTGACGCTCAGTCCCTACCTCGGCAAGGACGCGCTCCTGCCGTTCCTGAAGCGCGCCGACCGGGGCTGCATCATCCTCTGCCGGACATCCAACCCGGGGGGCGGGGAATTCCAAGACCTCGCCACCGACGCTTCCCGAACCGATCCGAATCCGCTCTTCGAACGGGTCGCCCGGCATGTCGCATTGTCTTGGAATACGGCAAACAACTGCGCGCTCGTGGTCGGCGCCACAAAGCCGGAGGAGGCCAAGCGCATCCGAGAAATCGTCCCGGAGCTTCCTTTCCTTTTGCCGGGCATCGGCGCACAGGGAGGTGACCTGGAAGCGGCGGTGAAGAACTCGGTCGACGCCAAGAAGCAAGGGATCATCGTCAACTCCAGTCGCGGTATCATCTTCGCCTCGAAGGGCGCGGATTTCGCCGCTGCTGCCGCGCGCGAGACCCTGAAGCTCAACGAAGCGATCTGCGCCGTCATCGCTCAGATGTCGTAGGGCTGAATCCAGCCGTCGAAGACAAGGTCACGCGGCAGCGCCCAGCACCAGACGGTGTAGGGCAGCGCGGCGCGGCCTATTTTTTTTTCGTGAAAAATGTAATCATCTCCCAGTCCCCAATCCCGACATTCCATATTCCAAATTCCCCAATGTTTCCCCACAAGCGTATCCATTGCATCGGTATCGGCGGCATTGGTATTTCGGCCATTGCCAAGTTGTTGCATGCCCAAGGGGCTATGGTGACGGGCTCTGATGCGGCAGATAGTGAGATTGTGCAGGATTTGATTGCCCGGGGGATGATTGTGTCCACACCTGTGGCCTCGGAAGACGTGGTGGCAGCGGCTGAGGCGATTATTTATTCGGAAGCGGTGCCGGAAGACCAGGCCGAACGGGTCTTGGCCCGGACCAAGGGCATTCCCGAATATTCGGGCGGCGCTTTCCTGGCGTTGCTTACCAAGAAATACAAAACGATTTGTGTGGCTGGCACGCACGGTAAGAGTACGACTACAGCCATGATCGGCTTGGTATTGGAAGCGGCGGGTTTGGATCCGACCGTGATTGTGGGGAGTAAGGTGCCACAATTCGCGCTTGGGAACGTTCGCGTTGGCAAAAGGGAGTGGTTGGTACTGGAAGCAGATGAGTACCGGAAAAAGTTTTTGCAATACCAGCCGCAGATTGCTGTAGTCACTTCGGTAGAAACAGACCATGTGGATATTTACGGCAGTGTGAAGGAATTGGTAGACGCCTTTGCCGAATTCGTCGGGAAAGTTCCAGGAGATGGCACGCTTGTCATTCATCACGATGCAGCGGAAAAAATTCCGGCTGGCACCGCACATCGCGTGGTGTATGGCACGGAAGAGGGGAATGACGTTCGCGCACAAGGCATGGTGCACAGCGGGCTAGGTCAAAAAGGAACAGTCACGCTGCCGAGCGGGACGGACATTGCGCTGAAGTTATCGGTCCCTGGAACAATGAATGTGGAAAACGCTCTCGCTGCCTGTGCCGTGGCTTCGGTATTAGGCATTGATCCAGCGACCATCGTTTCCGCACTGGAGTCCTTCGGCGGTATTTGGCGGCGCTTTGAAGTGGTTGGATCGGCTGGCCCGGCTACCTACCACGGGGTAGAGCCGCGACCGATTATCATTTCTGATTACGCGCATCATCCCACGGCAGTGCGTCGGACTATTGATGCAGCGCGCGCGGCCTATCCCGGCCAGCGCATCGTGGCGGTCTTCCAACCGCACCAACGGTCGCGTACTGCTGCGTTGTTTGCTGATTTTGTAGAGGCTTGTGCCACAGCCGACGTGGTGGTGCTTGCTGATGTCTATGCGGTGCGTGGTCGCGACGAGGAGCAGCCACTGGCTACGAGCGAGCAATTGGTGACGGATATCAACGCCAAACGGGCAGGTATTGCCCACTATGGCGGTCCACTTAGCCAAACACGGGAAAAAGTGACTGGCTTGTTGCAGGCGGGTGATGTGGTTTTGGTGATGGGCGCCGGGGATGTGGATGAAATCGCCCGGCACCTCGTCCGCGCGCCATAGGAATAGTGTATAATTGGTGGCAGATATCCTCCCCATGCCACCTCGGATTTCGCGGTTGGCGCGTCACATGCGCGCCATCGCACGTTCAGGAGATCGCCTTTTGAAAAAAACGCGCCGTAATGCGGCGTATTTTGTGTGCGGTGCCGTTTTTCTCACGGTGCTGGCAGCCGCCGGGTACCACCACGTGTGGTTGCGTTGGTCGCCCTGGGCCCAAGCCGAATCAGGGGTGGGCGAGGCCTCAGGAGCGCTCACATTCACTCCCAGCTTCGATGACAATGGACTCAAGGTTTCTCGCACAGGAGATGCGAACATCCAAGGCAATGCGGTGATCGTGAGTGATGGTGGCACAGGTGCAATTTTCGTGTATGAAGATGACAACGATAATCCTGGAACGGCTAACATTTACGTTCAAAAATTCAATAGTGCCGGTGTGGCACAATGGACAGCAGGGGGGATACGCGTGGCCAGCTCGTCTACGTTGCAGGCCAACCCGAGGGCCGTGTCTGATGGAAGCGGCGGTGCCATCATTTTTTGGGATCAAGGGGTCGGCGGTGTATTCAGTAACTTGGGGCAACGCTTGGTTGGCATGCGGATTGATTCGACCGGGGCGACTGTCTGGGGTCCAAAAACTTTTGCGGTGGCTTCGGGTGCGAATGGCATTCAGGTGCGAGGCATTGCGTCGGATGGGGCGGCGGGTGCCGTGGTCTCTTGGTTAAATGAGGTGGGTTTTGGTTCGTACACAGGTCGGTTGAGTGGTATCAGTAGCGCGGGCGTGGAAAATTGGCAAAAGGATTTGGGATCGGTGTTTGAAGCTGGCGTACCACTCCCTCTTTTTGTTGATATCGCTAATAATGCGGCATTTGTGGTTACAGCGGAAGAAATTGCCGGGGGGCCCTATTCGTTTGTACATAAATTCGACTTAACGACGGGAGCGGCCGGGTACGCTGCATCGGGAGCGCAGGTAGGTGTTGAGGCGCGCGATAATTCGGTGTATGCCATTGGGCCGAACGGATCGGGTGGGTTCCATGTTCTCGTGGAAAGTGTCCAAACAAGCGGTGATTTGGGTGGAGGTTTGTACAACTCAACATCATCGTTATATGCCATTCGTGGCGATAACACGGCAACGAGCACCCTGACTTTGGTTGATGATGTTATTTTAGGTGGAGACAATATTTTTTCGTCGTTCGCTTCGCCAACTCTTGCGTTTTTCGATGATGCATTCTTCATGTATGTGCTTACCCATGTCTTAGACAGCAACCAGCAAGGAACGATTCTTGTGCAGAAGGTCTCGAGTGACGGCGTTAATTTGTGGGGAGAGGCGATTACTGGTTCGGACGGCACGATGGCAACGGCTGTGCCGGTTGATACCGACACGGGGAGGGAATACAGCTTCAATAAAATCATATCGGACGGAACAGATGGCGCGTATGTGGTTTGGGCTCAAGAACGAACGGGCGGCGCGGATGCCGATATCTATGGCCAACACCTGGATGAGGACGGCGTTGCCCTATGGTCGACCGCTTCTCAGAGACTCCTGGATACCGCCGTCGCTGCCGGCGACGGATCCCTCAACTCTGGATACGGTGCAGATGGTGGTGTGTTGCTCGTCGACACAGATCCGTGGTTTTTGTGGCAGCACACGTCGGATGTGTATGTACAGTCGGGCACAGAAGGTGCGGGGGATGGAGGTGACAGTCCATCTCAGCCCAGCACCGGTTCCGGCACCTCGGAAAGTGGCTACAGCGTGCCACGACCGCCGATTGCCGGAACGCCTATAGCCCTGTCGCCAACCAGCATCCGCTGGCGGTTCACGGACACGAGTGAATATGAAAGCGGCTTCCAGCTGAACGAAGAGGCTGACGGGCAGCCCGTGCGTGAGTTGAAGACGACCTACCCGATTTTCACCAAGAACCTTTCGTTCTTTGACGAAACGAACCTGTTACCGAACCAACGGTATTGCGACCGCGT
>CAZQBA010000025.1:0-6211 GCA_964591635.1 uncultured Gammaproteobacteria bacterium
AGTACGACCCATCTCTGTTTGGGCCAGGGCTTCTGCCGCAGCGCGCAGACGTTCTGGGGTGAGACGGGGTGGCGTGGCCGCCACCACTGGCGCTGGAGCGACGGCTTTAGATTGGAGCGGCTGGGTTGCAACCTGCTTGCGCAAGGCGACAGGTGGTCGGGCGGATGGTACGAGCGGAGCAGGCGTGCGGTCGGGCGGCTGCGCCAAAACACGCATGCGCCGCATGGCCGACACCAGCCGAATCAGGGTCTGTTTTTGTTTGGGAACGCTCATGGGTCTCAGGTCTGGCAGGCGCGATAGGTGGCCAGTGTTTTTTGCGCCATGGTCTTCCAAGAAAAAAGATGTTGTCGGTCTCGACCCGCAGCCAGGAGCGCGTGACGGCGGCTGGGATCAGAAATAATTTCAGCGATGGTTTTAGCTACTACGGTCGGCTTCCCCAGAGGAACAAAGGCCGCCGCATTCCCCAACATCTCGCGGTGAGCAGGAATGTCGCTGGCCACAACCGGTACGCCCAGGGCCTGCGCTTCTAGGGGTGGCAGGCCGAATCCCTCTTCGCGCGACACGGTGAGGTAGAGGCTGGCTCCGGCATAGACCGCGGCTAAGGTGGCATCGTCGGACACGCCCAGGTAGACCACGGCATCGCCCAATTCTTTCCAGGTCGCACTCTGCCGCACGCGCCCTGAAAAATAATCGTCCTGCCCGACCCACACCAGCCGCACATCGCGACCAGCCGGCAATGCCCGGAAGGCAACCATGGCCGCGAGCAGCCCTTCCACATCTTTATGCGGATAGGCATTACCCACATAGAGCACGTACCGCCCGCTCACCGGTGACGGACCCGTCGGCGCTGGCAACGATGCGCCGCCTTCGTGAATGACCGTGATGCGCGAGCCAGTGCGAGGCGCGTACTCCACGATCCGATCGCGGGTGGTGCTAGAAACGGCAATCACCTGGCGTGCCTGCCGCAAGGCGTGACCTAAGACCAGCCGATGCCCGAGCGACTTCACGGCGTACCGGATGGGCCCAAGGGTCGTTGCCCGACGTGACGGGTGCGAGAGCAGAATGAGGTCGTGGATGGTGACAACGAACGGTACCGGCATGTGCATGGACACGTTCCAATGTGGGGCATGGAAGAGGTCGATTCCCGACCGACGAATGAGGCCGGGCAAGGCGAGCTGCTCCTCTACGGTGTACCAGCGAGCCGGGGTGGGAATGCACTCCCAGCCGGTGAAGGCAAAACGGTCTTCCGTACCTGGTTTCGTAAAAAGAACGAACGACTCCGGCGCACCGAGCGCGGCCAATTCCGCAATGAGCCGCGTCACGTATCGACCCAGCCCGGTTTCGCCTGCGAGCCGTGCGTCAATGCCGATGCGCATGTGCCCTAGTGTACCACAAATGGCGCGGGTTTTGCCGCGGTCTGTGGACGTTGTTCCGCCGGCTGAATGGTGAGCGCTGCCACCATCTGCCCGGCCGCTTCGTCCCAAGTGTGCAGGCGGCTCCGGCTGCGGCCAAGCGCCACCCGTTTGGCTGTTCCGGCCGGATCAACCGCCATGGCCCGAACAGCGGCAACCAGCGCCGCAGCGTCATAGGGTGGAATAAGGACGCCGCATTCACCCACCACTTCGGGGAGCGAGGATGTGAGGCTCGCAATCACCGGCACGCCAAAGGCCATGGCCTCCAGGGGCGGCAGGCCGAACCCTTCGTAATGCGAGGGGTACCACAGCATCTCGGCCCCGGCTAAGAGCGCGGCCCGCTCAGGAGCGGAAAGGTGTGGCACGACCAAGAAACGATCGTCTATACCCAAAACTTTTGCTGTACGAACTTGGGCCGGCGTGGCGCCGGTCACCACCACGGCAACGTCTTTCAACTCGGTCAACGCCCGAAGCGCCATCTCCACGTTCTTGCGCTGACCGCCGCCTAACATCAGTGCATACCGTTTGGGCAAACCAAACTTGGCCCGCACCGCACTCACCGCAATAGCCGATGGCAGCGATGAAAAAAGCGGATCCAGGCCGGGCGTAACGCGGACGATATTGTGACGGGGAATATGGAAGAGCGTTTCCAGGTCACGGGCGGTGTGATCGGAAAAGGTGACGATGGTGTTGGCGCGAGCCAAGAGTTGGGGAAACCGGATAAGCCGGTGCCAGATACGTTCCCGCCACGGAAAGAAGGACGGGTCGCGGAAGTAGGACAGATCGTGGACCAGAAGCACGAGCCGGCTGCCTGGTCGCAGTCGGAGATGGTGCGGATTGGCAATCACCGTGGCGTCCCCCACTCCGGCCAACGTTTCCAACTGCGGGAATCCCAAAAAGCGCATGCTGGCATGAAGGAGCTTGTTGGGGATGCGACGAACGCGGAGTGTGACGCCCGGACCCAACGCCGCTCGGACCCGGGCCGCACCGTGGCGAGTGTTGGCCACGGCCAAGAGTTCGCCAGCCGGAAGCTGGGCCGCCAAGGCCCGTGCCAGCTGCGCGGTCACCACATGGACGCCGCTTTGCTTTTCGTTCTCCAGTGCCCGCACGTCAAACACCACCATGTCAGTGCCAATCCCGTTGGCCCGATCGGAACGCGCCAAAACGGGACGTCACGCTAGCGAGCAGCCGCTCAGAAAAAAGAGCAGTATCAAATTGAAGGGCGTGGCGGCGAATAGCTTCTGGCGAAAACCGGCTCGGATCAAACCGGAGCAAGGCATGGGCCAAGTTCTCCCAGGTCTGTTCTTCAAAGAACATGCCGGTCACTCCTGAAATCACGGTTTCTGTGGCGCCCCCGGCGGGGTAGGCAATCACTGGCCGGCCCGAAGCCTGAGCTTCCAAGGCGGTGATCCCGAAATCCTCCACTTGCGGATGCACAAACGCGAGGGCGTTCTTGTACAGCTCGGCCCGCGTTGTGTCGTTCACCCGCCCCACAAACGTAATGTGCTTGTTGGCCAACGCACGCAGCCGATTCAATTCCGGACCTTCGCCAAAGACCACCAACTTCACGCCAAGTTTGGCGCAGGCCCGCACCGCTATATCAAACCGCTTGTAGGCAACGAGCCGGCCGCCCGTTAAAAAGTAGCCGCCCGTCCCCTGGCCTGCGGAAAACAAATGCGTGTCCACGGGCGGGTGCAACACATCGGCTTGGCGGCGGTAGTACGTCCAAATGCGGTCCGCCACGGTGCGCGAGTTGGCAATAAAGGCGTCAACGCGATCCGCAGACAAGCGGTCCCATTGGCGGAGCTGGGTGAGAAGCGGTGGCAAGAGCGGGCGTACTAAACGCGGCACATTGTCTTGGGCGTAGGCCAGGCGGTCGGTCCACAAAAAACGGGCCGGGGTGTGACAGTAGGACAGGTGCAGGGTGCCGGGTTGGACCAACACGCCTTTGGCAAACATGGAGCTGGAGGAAAGCACCACATCAAAGCCGCGGAGGTCGTGGGTTTCCGTGGCCCAGGGCATGAAGGGCAGGGTCCAGCGGAAGTGCTGGGCAGCAAACGGCAGGCGGTTCAAAAACGTGGTGCGGATGTCCTTCCACCCCAAGAAGGCTGGGTTGGCACGTTCGCGGTCATGGAACAGCACGAACACCGGGGCCTGCGGCCACAGTTCGTGCATGGCCCTGAGCACCCGTTCTGCCCCGCCATCCTGGGCCAAATAATCATGTACCAAGGCAATCCGCATATCCCTAAAGTGGGCCTACTTTACGGATTTACGGCCAAAAAGAAAAGGACCGCGCGCCGCTCCTGCTTAAAGCAAGCAAAACACGATCCTGATTGGTTTCTAGACGTTCCAGAAGCCAGAAATAGTGACTTACTTATCGTGGGTTAAAATTCAGAAGTCACACAAACAAGCCGATGACGGGAACCGACCGAAGCTACTGTCCAGGGAGCATTCTTGTGAAACAGCACCCCCACCTGTTACTTCGAGATAACGAACGACGAGACTTCCACCAGGAACCTTGTATATCGTCCCCCAAAAGTAGATTCGCTCCCTTTTCCAATGATCCGGGATGAGGTCGGGGTACTTGAGAAGATGATCAAGTACGTGGGCGGTGAGGACCGACTGACGTTGAAGCCTGTGAACGATCTCAAAACCTGAGCTTATATGGTCGATCATCTCGTTATAACAGATCACCACATCCCGACCCCATATCAAGTTTCCATTGAAACGACGGGGTAGCTGGTGCGAGTACTCGGCCAGCTCTAAGCCGCGCGGGACGAACGGCTCTTTACTACAGTTGATGATCACCGCCACCTCGGCTTTGCCGCGGATGGCCGGTAAGAGCGAACGCATCAACTCCTCGTTCTCGGCCAGCTTCGCCCACTCTTTTGGTCCCCAGCCCGCCTTCCGGCCGGTAACGACGACCTCACGGATCAACTCGTAGTCATTCTCGGACGCACCGCTCATGGCGACACACCCTTTCTTTTGTCGCTGGACACAGCCCTGTTGGAACCGCCCAACAAAACCACACCCGTCAAAACGACGGTTTAGCAATATCAAAAAAACATGATTTGGTCAATACGCCCCTTTGCGGCTGAGGACGACGAGCGGGGTCTTGAGGATGATGGAGAGGTCGAGCTTGGGAGACCAGCGTTCGATGTAGGAGAGGTCGAGCTTAGCTTCGTCGTCGAAGGTGAGATCAGCCCGGCCGGAGATTTGGGCCATGCCAGTCATGCCCGGGCGGATGATGAGGAGCTTTTTTTGTTGCGGGGCGTATTGGGCCACTTCATCTGGCAAATGCGGGCGCGGGCCCACTAAACTCATGTGCCCAAAGAGCACGTTCCAGAGCTGCGGCAATTCGTCCAAGCTGTAGCGGCGGATGAACCGGCCCACCGGCGTGACCCAGGCACCGTCTTCCGGCAACTTGGGAATGATGCCGGGGCGTTCCGAAAGGCGTTGCCGCTCGGCCAGGCTTTGTGGGGCATTGACCATGGAACGGAACTTGAGAAATGGGAATAACCGGCCGGATTCCCCCACCCGCTTGCGGATGAACAGGATGGGACCGGGCGACGTTGCCTTCACTGCCGCGGCAATCACCAACATGAGTGGGGCCGTGACCAAAATAAGGAATGCCGCGCACACCACGTCAAAGCCGCGCTTATAAATGCGTCCCCAACCCTCGAGCGGGGTCCGCCGGATTTCCACAAACGGCACGCCACCGAACATAGCCACATCAAAACCCACGCGTCGGCCAGCCAACAGGTCGGCACTGTAACGCACTGCTACTTGGTGGGCATCAGCAAAGGTCAGGAGCGCTTCCAAAGCATCGCGCGGCGGTTGGGCATCGGCCAGGAATATTTCTTCCAGCCCATGGCGTTCGCGCCGCACACCCGAAAGCTGGGCCAAGCTCTTCGGGGAAAGGTCGGGCACGGTTGAGACCACGGTGTAGCCCAAAGTCGGCTGGTCGGTAAGAGCCAAAACAATAGCTTGGGCCGTGCGGCCGCTGCCCACCACCGCCACCCGCCGGTTGCCGATCCCCTTCTTATATAAATATGTCTGAGCCAGGCGGAGCAACAACCGCTCAGCAAAGACGAACAACATGGAAAGCACCCACACTGCCAGAATAATGAAACGCGATGCGAACAATTCCCGCTGAAAGAAAATAAGGAGGACGAGCACCACAAGCGCCGTAGAACACCCGGCAAAAATCCGACCTATTTCGTCGACGGCCCGGATACGACCAGGTGCGTACATGCGGTTCAGCATGAAGGCAAAGAGCCAGAGCACGGAACCGGCTGCAGCCAATGCCACAAATGTGGGGAAGGTCACGATTTGCGTCGCCGGCCGATACTCCAAGAACGTTTGGAACCGCAAAAAATAGGCAGCGAGTGCCGCCAAAAACACGGCCGCATAATCAAGCGGCAACCGCAGGGCAAGAAAGACCAGGTCCAATCGTTTCATCGCCCCCATTTTCGCACGAACCAACAAAAAACGCACCCCCATGCGGGGATGCGCTTTTTGGACAGGGAAAAAGTCCAGCGAACCGATAAGCCGAATTCTGTCCCGCCACAATGCCCGAAGGCTTTGGGCGGGGACGACCATCTCTCTGGGCCGGCCATTGCTGGACGGCTCTAGCAAGCGACCAAATTTGCTCTTGCACCGGGCAGGTGTTTTCCACGGCGCCTGTCTCCAGGCAGCCACGAAAAGCCTTTCGGCCTCCGTGGCTGTCGCGTGGTCCACCAAGGTGGACTTTACGCGCCAGTCCCGCGTGGGCTCTTACCCCACGATTTCAACCTTAC
>CAZQBA010000025.1:6311-10134 GCA_964591635.1 uncultured Gammaproteobacteria bacterium
TGCCTCTCTTGTATCCCAAGAGAACCATCGATCCTTGTTCCCGGCCGTCTTTCACGGCTGCCTCTTTTGCGAGGGCGTCATAAATGCCGCCCCTACAACGGTGTTCGGACTTTCCTCCCGGCAGCCCTGCGTAAACGCTGGGCGTCGGGCGGTCGTCTAGTTCACTGGGCTTTTCCCGTGCCCACGGCCAGCAAGATAGCAGGGAAAAGGACATTCGTCAATCCCGTGTAGGGGCGCGTATTCCGCGCCCCTATGATGGAATCAGGGCGGGGAAAACCCGCCCCTACGACCGGTTACACCTCGATCAACACCGGGATGATCATTGGTCGGCGTTGTGTCTTCAAGAAGAGGAAGGCGCCCACTTCGTCGCGGATCTTGCGCTTGATGGCGTCGGGGTCGGCCTGGCTTTTGCCGTCTTTGTCGTCCAGGATTTTGCCCATCACCTTTTTCAGCTCTTCCACCAATTCTGGTGTGCGGTCCATTTGCAGGAAGCCGTGACTGACAATCTGCATTTCACCGGCCATCGCACCCGTCTTTTCGGCAACCGGGGTGATCACTACCACCATGCCGTCAGCAGCCAGTGTTTGGCGATCGCGCAGAATGACTTCGGAGACATCGCCCACGCCCAAGCCGTCGACGAAGACGTAGTCGGAAGGCACGCGCACATCCGTGAGCTTGCCGCCGGCCCGAGTGAATTCCATGACCTGGCCGTTGTCGGCCACAAACACGTTTTCTTTGGGGATGCCCATCATGTAGGCCACCTTGGCATTCTCGCGGAGCAAGAAGTGGTTGCCTTCAATGGGGATGTAATACTTCGGCTTCAAGAGGAGGAGCATCAATTTGATGTCTTCCTTCATGGCATGGCCGCCGGCGTGCACGTCCATCATTTGGTAATGGATGACTTCGGCGCCCTTGCGGTACAAGGTGTCTTTGAGGCGCTGCACCGTGCGTTCGTTCCCCGGAATAATCGAGGACGAGAAAATCACCGTGTCGTTGGGCTGGATGCGCACCGAGCGGTGCTCGTCATTGGCAATGCGCATCAAGGACGCGCGCTCTTCGCCCTGGGCCCCGGTGCAGATGATGATGACCTTATCCTTGGGGTAATCGTTCACCTGGTTGATATCAATCATGGTGCCCGGTTTGACCGTGATGTACTTGAGCATCTTGGCGATTTCCACGTTGGTCTTCATGGAATAGCCGTCCAGGGCAACTTTCTTGCCCAACTCTTGGGCAATGTCGAAGATCTGACGGACGCGACCAAGCAGCGAAGCAAAGGTGCCCACAATCACGCGGCCCTGCGACTTCTCAATGATTAGTTTGAGGGTGCTGGCAATTTCGCGTTCGGAAATCTGGTGGCCAGCGTGGGAGGCGTTGGTGGAGTCACCCATCACTGCCAACACGCCGCGGGCGCCGAGCGAAGCCAACTTAATGAAGTCAGCGGGCGGAGCACCAATCGGGGTGTAGTCGAACTTCCAGTCACCGGTGTGAATGACCGTTCCAACTGGGGTGTGGACCACCACCGCAACCGCATCCGGAATGGAGTGGTTGATGTGCACGAATTCCACTTGGAAATTGCCCAAGACCAAACGGTCATCCACGCGGACTTCCTTGATGTTGAGTTTGGTCCCTTCAAAATCTTCCTGGCGCTTGCGGATAATGCCAGCGGTCATGGGCAGGCCGAAGATCGGTGGGTTGCCAATGCGCGGCACCACGTGCGGGATAGCCCCGATGTGGTCGTAGTGGCCGTGGGTGATAACGACGCCGCGGACATTCTTTTCCTTGCCCCGCACATAACTCATGTTGGGGATAATGTAGTCCACGCCCGGCTGGTCTTCTTCCGGGAATTGCAGACCCATGTCCACAAAAATAATATCGTTGTCGTATTCAAACAACGTGCAGTTGCGGCCGACTTCTTCCAAGCCGCCCAAGACCATGATTTTCAGTTTCTTGCCGTCGGGTCCGGCGAATTCACGCACCGGAGCTGCGCTCGACGTGGCACTCAAGGGTGCTGCCGGGCGCTGGCTATGGCCGGGCGTAAACCGGGGACGATTGCCGGCGCCATTTTGGGCCGGACGGGGCCCACGCATGGGCCGATGCGGGCCGCGTTGCGACCCATCCTTCATTGCATTCATATATATCGTTACGAATAGAACCGCCCCAACTTCCACACATGCAGACGATACGCAGGCCTGCCGGAAAAACATCGGATACGGAGTAATCAATGGACGGCTTCCGCAGCAAAAAAAGAGGGAAAACGTCCACTAACGGCTCAATTGTGGGGGCAGCGGGTCAAACCGCTACCGGGAGGCACGAATAGGTCGCGCCAAACATCAAAGGTAGTATGCCAGAAAAAGGAAGAAGTGTCAAACCACGGTCGACCGCCGCTGCGGATTGTCCTCGTCGGTTTCCCAGTTTTTAGGGTTGTCCGCAACATATTGCCTAATTCGGTTCAATTCGGCATCGGTGCGGATGATGTGTTCGTGGTAATTGCGTTGCCATAATTTCATATATTCGATGCGCATTGAAATAGCAACATGTTTTGTTGATTGGTGTTTAAAAAATGCAATGATTTGACCCAACGTATTCTGGTGTAGGGGCGCGGTCTTCGCGCCCTGGTCTGTAATGGTCGTGATTCGGTCAGGGCGGGATAACCCCGCCCCTACATCGGTGATGCCGATAATTCCATGTATATGGTTCGGCATTATTTCCCATGTATCCAAATAAACATGACTGAACCTTTCCGGTATTTTATTCCACCATGTTTCAATCATTTGTCCCACATCATTCAACACCATCACCCCATCCACCACGTCCCCAAACAGGCATTCGCGATTCTGGGTGACGATCGTCACAAAATTGGCACCGGGGGCGGCGTAATCGAAACCGGGCAAGCGGATGGATTGGCGGTGGTGGGTGTCGGGGTTGAATCGCATGATTCCATGATACCCGCCTTACCATTCACGGGTTGTCAACCCCTATTGACTTTTACAAAAATTTATGAGAGAAACGCTTCACCGGAAGCGGGTCGCCCGCTTTCGTACTCGGTTGAGACCACCATCGTGGCTGACCGGTCTATGCCCGTCTGGGGGCCGCCCTGTATGACACCACGTTGGCTCATGCGGGGCTTTTTCTTATTCAAATATAAAACACCTCACTTGCGTGAGGTGTTTTATATGGGCGAGAAGGGAGTCGAACCCTTATGAGCTTGCGCCCGCTAGCTCCTGAAGCTAGTGCGTCTGCCAGTTCCGCCACTCGCCCGAGTGGAATGGGTTGTACCAGGATTTATTACTTGAAGCAAGAGTTGGGAAAGGCGGCAGAAAAACGCCGAATGCAAGGCGCGGGGAAGCGAGTGAGGAGGCGTACTGATGTGTACGTTGACGAACGAGCGGGGCCCCGCAACGCAGCAGTCGCTGGAATTTCTGCCGCCTTAGCGCCACCGTTTTTTCGTCTTGATAAACCAATCTGATATACCGGCGAACCTGTCTGCCGGTATGGAGACCTGGCTCACCTGGATGCCTTTGACGCGGTTGGCCACGAAGTAGGAGTAGAGCGGTTGGTAGAGGAAGATGGCCGGCCGTTCGCTTACGAGGAGCGAGGCGAATTGGGCGAGCGCCGCGTCGTGCTTGGCAAGGTCCGTTTCCTTGCGGGCTGTTTCCAAGAAGGTGTCGGCATTGCGGTTGGCGTAGAGGGAGAGGTTGAGCCCGCCGTCCACAGCCTGCGAGCTGTGCCAGAAGGCAAACGGGTCTGGTTCACGGCCCAAGAGTTGTCCGTACAAGAGCGCATCATAGCTGTGCGTTTTGAGCACGTCTTTTTGGAGGCGCTG
>CAZQBA010000025.1:10234-13153 GCA_964591635.1 uncultured Gammaproteobacteria bacterium
GCTTCCAAGGCCGCGTCGTAATCCGGGTAGAAACGGAAGGCCACGCGGTCGATAAACGGGGGTGGTCCGTAGTACTGGGCAAAGCGCTCAAAGGTGTAGCTGCGGATGGTGCCGTTCTTGTCGCGGCTAAAGGATTTGAATTTGTACGGGCCGCTCCCCACCGGCTTTAAGGTGAATTGGGAAAGCGCTGCGCTTTGCGGCAGCACATCACGCCATAAATGAGCGGGCAAAATACCCACGGTGAGCGCGCCCAGGAAGCCGGCGTACGGTTCATTCAACGTGAAAACCACGGTGTGTTCGTCGGGCGAAGCAATAGTCACGCCCCGGAAGGCGGCGGCATACACACTCTTATAGGCCGGGTTCTGGACGGTTTCGTAGGTGAAAACAATGTCCTCGGCTGCCACCGGCTTCCCATCGTGGAAGCGGGCGTTGGTGCGCAACACGGCTGTGACGGTCTTGCCGTCTTCGCTCACTTCAATGGTCTCCGCCAAGTCCGGCACAATGTCGCCTTCCGGCAAAACGCGCGCCAAGCCGCTGTACACGAGCCGGGTCAAATCCAAATCAACATCGTTGGCGCCGGCATAGAGCGGGTTCACGTAATTGGGCATGCCCACCAGCCCTTCAATATATTCGCCACCACGGGCTGGCAACGAAACCACATGGAGCTGCCACAAGCGCACGCCCATGACACCCAGGCAAAGCAGCATCACCCCGCCCAACGCTAAACTCAAACGCTTTTCGCTTTTGGAAAATACTGTGCCCAGGTAGCGCAGTTGCCGCCACGACGGGATGCGCCGGGTCTGCAACCGGCTCAACAGTTTCTTATTGAGATCAGCCCCCATAGTGCGCTGGCCTCCTGCTTACGGCAGGATGGCGCGAGCGAACACGACTGCAAAAAACAGGATGGCCAAGAGGATGGTGGCCCGGAACAAGATCTTTTCCAACCCCCGCTTGGTGCGATAGACGTTGCTGTCGCCGCCAAAGGTGGCGCCCAGCCCGGCGCCGCGGGCTTGGAGCAGAATAGAGCCGCCGAGGAGGACGGCCAGGGCAATGGCCACGCCAGAGAGAATGGTATGCAACATAGAACAAAACCGAGCGTATCACTTGGGAAGACTGGGGTCAATCCGCGTCGGCAGGCGGCGTGGTATACTGGGCCGGAACCTATGGCTCTTGCTTCTCGTCTGCCGGCCTCGTGGCGGGCCCACCCGGTGGCCACGATCTTTGGTGCAGTGGGCATTGTGTTGGCGCTCCTGGCTATCTTTTTTGTGTGGCGCGTCTTTAGTTATGTACGGCTCATCCAAACCGGTGCCATTTTGAACCTGCCGCAGTACTCGGCGCGGCTCTCTTTGGGCAACATCCGGGCACGCAACGGCAATGCGCCCATTGCCGACGTCACCACAAACGATGATCCGACGACCGGCAACGCCAACGCACCCATCACTATTGTCCAGTTTGCCGATTTTGAATGCCCGTTCTCCCAAGAGTCGTTCCAAACCATCCGCGCCCTTTCCGCCGCCTTCCCCAACGACGTCCGCGTCCAGTTCCGCGACTTCCCGCTCGACTCCGTCCACACCCGGGCTCGGGCCGCGGCCGCGGCCGCCCACTGCGCCGGCGAGCAGGGCAAGTATGTGCAAATGCACGACAAGCTCTACCTCAATAGCGACCGCCTGGCCGAAAGCGACCTGCGCTTTTATGCTGAACAGATCGGCTTGAATCTGGCGGAATACGACATCTGCCGGGCCCTGCCTTCCACCAACGATGAAATTGAAGCAGACATTGCAGACGGCGTGGCCGCCGGCGTGCGCGGCACCCCCACCTACTTCATCAACGGCGCCCGCGTGGAAGGCGACATCCCCTACACCATCCTCACCCAAATCGTAAACGAGTTACGAACGGCGCCAGCGCAGTAGAGACTGTCGCCCCCGCGGAGGCGGGGATCCAGAAGACAAGCGGTCATTGCGAGGAGCGGAGCGACAAAGCAATCTTTCCAGTAAGATTGCTTCACTACCGTTCGCAATGACCAGGTAGTCGTGGATCCCCGATCCCGGTCGGGGATGACAGTAAAAAAGAACACGCTCCGTGTGGGGCGTGTTTTTTATGCGCCAATGAGCGCGATGTAGCGTTCGAGCTCGGGGAGCGTAGCGATGTCGCCTTTGGCTTGGTAGCGAACGATCTTGCGCAGCTCTTCCCGCACCATGTCCCGCGCATCATGGATGGCGTGCGTCACATTCCCGGGAATCGGCCGGCTGAGCGGGCACGGCGCCATGTATGGGATGAGTACCGGAAGCGGAGCGGTCGCGTAGGGCATCGCATACAACACAGATTTGATCATGGTGAGCATGACCCGCGGCAGATGCCAGTGGGAAGAGACTAACACCACCCGCCGCCAGGCCTGCCGCTCCACCATATCCCTGAGCTCGGCGCTCTGGTCGGGCGTATGCAGCATCACCCGGGACACCACGATCCGTGTCTGTATCTTGAACTGCCCCAAAAACCGGTCCACGAGTTGTTGGCGTTCAGCCGCATCACCACGGTCCACTTCCTCCTGGTTGCCTTCCAGGATCACCAGGTTCGGCACCGGATGCTGCTGTGCCAGCTGTAGGCCGCCCAACACCCAATGCACTTCGCCGCAGCCCGTGAAAACGGCCACGGCATCGAACGCCTCGGCTCCCAAACTCTGCTGAAGTCCCCACAAGCGCACCAACAATTGCGCCAGGTCGTTGTCCATTCGTCCGCCTCCTGCCGCCAACGAACCACAATTTCGACCGACCGTCAACCGTCTGTCATTCTGAACGGCAGTGAAGAATCTTTCTGGTTGTTTCTTGCAAAGACTGGAAGGATCCTTCGTTCCCACTCAGGATGACATTGCTAGTTGTCTGGATCCCCGCAGCCGCGGGGATGACAGTATAAACCAAAAGG
>CAZQBA010000026.1:0-11910 GCA_964591635.1 uncultured Gammaproteobacteria bacterium
GGTGATTGAATCGGCCGAGCGGTTTGGCTTGGCCCAGCTCCACCAGTTGCGTGGCCGGGTGGGGCGGGGAGATGTGCCGGGCCGCTGTTTGCTTTTGACCGAACAAGAAGCGCCCGAGGCACTCGAGCGACTGAGAGCAGTGGTGGAATCAGCCGACGGTTTCGCTTTGGCCGAAAAAGATTTGCAACTGCGCGGCCCCGGTGAGCTCTACGGAACGGCGCAATCCGGCGCGCAGAGCCTGGCTTGGAGTTCCGGCCGCATGGACATGAAAAAAATCGCTGCGCTCCAGGATGTAGCGCAGCGCCTTTTGAAAGCCGACCCCGCCTTATCTCATGACTCTCCGCTCAAAGCGCGACTCCAGCAGTTTGAAGACAGTGTGCATTTAGAATAGCTATTCCGGACGGAACACTTTTGTGACGGGGTAGACGTTGAATCTGCATTCGCGGACTCCCTTGAGGCAGAGGGAGCCAGCCCGGACCCAGGAACCATTTGTAAAACGTCCACCTTCTATGACATTTGCATTATTTTCATTCCAACTCATGAAAATGAGGGAGTGCTGCCCCGCCGCTTCCCCATTGAGGTTATAAATATATAGTGCATCTCCCGGCCGGAGCGTGTCGAGCCAGACCTCGGGATAATTGGTGATTTCTCGCTGGAGTTTTTCAAAAACAGCCCGTCGCGCCCGAACGTTACAGCGCGCTTTTTCTCTATCGTCAGTTATTGCCCCGCATTCCCGCACCTTTTCTTCCATGAAGTCTTGTTGGGCTCCTGAAATATCAAATGCAATGTGACCGAGACCAGGAACGCCAGCCACCTGGTTTATAGTTTGGACGGTGGCATTGCATGAACCCATATGGACGACGCATTTCCGGGCGGTGTCAGCAACTTTTTGCACGCGTTCCCGCCGCGACCCGCTCACCCGGGGGGTCACTTCTTCAATCAGTTCTACGGTGCGTTGACTGCGTTGTTCAACGTGGGACCGGGTCACGCGCGGGGGAGTCTCATCATAGCGGGCTTCCAGGGTCAGGTCGCACCCGACGGGTTCAGGGGGGCGAGAGCGACGACCGGAGGCTGCCTGGGCCAGCTGCCGTGGCAGGCGGGTCGTGGCTTCAGCTACAGGGATAAGTGTTTCGTGTAGGTAGGTCTGGGCTTGATAGGACAACCGAGCGATCCACGGCACACCGAATCCGTTATGGAACGATCGGGGACCGCTTTCTGCCTCTATCTCCCTGGCCGCGGCAGCCTCTTCTGCTCGCTCGCTTTCGGTTTGGCCAGTCACTTGGGTGGTCGTGAGTAACTGTTCGTCTTCACGCTCCACCAACTGTATCCTGAGTGCCCGCAAGTTCACGAGCTCAGGATTAATCAAGTTCAAAATAGCATATGATCCCAAGGCAAGCAGCACGCCAATCACCGCACGTGACAACGTCTCCTTTGCATCACTCACTTTTCCACTATCTCCTCGGGCTAACATCCACTTCACCCCGCCAATCACCACCATCACCGTGGCAATGGTCACGATAATCCCTAAAGCGTAGGTGTAGACGGCACTGATGTACTGCGCAATGAAGGGGATATCCAGATACCGCTGCCCCGCACTACCTTCCACCGTCGGGTTCTGGAAAGCAGCCAACCCCGGAATCGGCACAGCCAAGGTTGGAGCTGTGACATGCCCTTCGACCTGTTCGATCATTTGTTGGTTGGATGACGGTTCTGCTCCACTGGTACCGTTGTTGCATGGGGTATCGTCTGCGCAGACACAACGTCCCGACACGCAGGCATATTCGTCGGTGCCCTGGAAGCAATCATTGGGTACGGAGCAGGCCCAACCAGCGAAGCCGCGAGCCGTCTGGGGTGTGCAGGCTCCTCTCACACAGAAGAAACCTATGGAGCAATCAAGGGGGGCGCTGCATGTGGCTCCTGCTACTCCGCTGGCGCTGGCGCTCGTAGGAATGGGGGCACTACCACCGGTTTGCGCGAATGCAAAAAACGGCATGACCAAGAAGCAAGCCGAGCTGAACACTATGCGCATTGTGCGGACAGAGGAGCGCATATGTATTGGGAGGATGAGTCTCCAGCACCAGTAGTTAGAAGTGAGAGCGTTCATTTGGAATAAACCTATTCACGCGCCCGGAAGGTCTTGATAAGCGGGAATGGGGCGCCACAACGTTCTGAAAGGCAGACGTTTCCCCAACGCACAGGCGTGCCGGGAGAACCTTGGAGGACGCGGGCACGCCCCCGGGCTCGATCCAACCAGCCGACAAAAACTTGGGTATGGTTGCCGTTGGTATCTAACCGGTTTGCATTGAAAACAACAATAGAATCACCTGCTGCGAGATCATCGAACCAGTTGTCTGGATAGCCAGAGATAGCGCTTTTAAGTTGAGCGAACACCGTAGCGCGCTGCCTGCCCATATTACATTCTGGTTGGCTCGACGTGCATCGGAAATTCCGCAAGGTGCTGAACTGACTTGGTGGGACACTATTCGTTGTGCGACCGCGACCGATGAGTGTTCCGGGTCGATTGATGCCAAAGCCGTTGGCGATTTCGGCGCTATGGAGGCAGCTTCCCAGATAGACCCGACAAGCAGCGGCCGCATCCAGGAATCGGACAATGCGTTCCTCCCGCGTCCCGCCAGTGATGACCGTTTGGATTTGGCGCATGAATTCTTGGGAACGCGGGTTGTCTTCGTAGCGGCGGCGGTTTTCTTCCTCAGGGAGGGTCACGGGACAGGTGCCGGAGGATCGAATGGAGATATTGCTCCCTGTGCTCGCACTTGGAGAGGTTGCTCCGGCCGTGGATCCACCTGAGCTGGTCCATCGGGTGTCTGGATCTGAGTTGTCTCCTGTATTGGCAAGTAAACTCTGGTCAATCACGTCCCGCCGTTCCACCAACTGTATCCTGAGTGCCCGCAAGTTCACCAACTCCGGATTAATCAGGTTCAAAATAGCATACGACCCCAACGCAAGAAGCACCCCAATCACTGCTCGCGACAATGTCTCCTTGGCATCACTCACTTTCCCACTATCCCCACGCGCCAACATCCACTTCACTCCGCCAATCACCACCATGACCGTGGCAATCGTGACGATAATCCCTAACGCATAGGTATAGACCGCAGAGATATATTGGGCCAAGAAGGGGATATCCAAATAGCGTTGCCCTTCGCTGCCTTGGACTTGTATGGAAGAAAAGCCGTCGAATCCTGGAATAGGGACCGCTAGGCTCGGGGTGGTAATGTGTCCTTCGACCTGTTCGATCATTTGGGAGTTACTTGAGGCAGCGGCGGAGGGGGCATTCACAGCACCGACATCACCGCTCGCGCTTGTACCACTGGGAATAGGTGCACTGCCCGGCGTTTGTGCGAATGCAAAAGATGGTATTACCAAGAACGAAATTGCGCTGAGCACGACGCACATTGTGCGGATCGGAGAGATCATACTTATTGAGGGATTGGCCGCCATGCCCAAACACATCCGATGGGTGTACCACCACGTGCGTTATTACTGACGTGGGTGAGATAGCCCCTGGCACTTGTGTGCGTGCGCAAGCCGCTTCCGCTAAAATTACTCCCAATTCTTTCCCAGGCACGGCGTCCACCAGCAGCGCTCACATCTCCTGTACCGCCGTTACCCATTTCCAAAATTTCGAACCCAAGGTTTGCACCACCCGTATACATGAATACATGGCCCGCCCCTCCCGGTTTTTTCCATCCCAGGACGTCGCCAAATCGAAGTCGTTGGGCAGCTTGTAGCAATTCTGATTGGGAAATGCGTCCGTCAGCACCGGCTTGTACTTTAAAAACATAATTCGGGGACGATACTTGTCGGCTGCATGATTCGGGGCGCAGGCGCATGACGGTCTGCCCCAGCGATCCGCCACTCTGGAAACAGTCGTATAATGACCGGATGGTTGTAGCACAGTCACCGCAGAACATACCCGCATTGCGGGCAGGTTGTGTGACGAGGCGATTATATTCACTCCGCCATTCGCCTGGACACGATTGGGCCGCGCCGCACGACGGTTGTTGGAAGCCAGATAAACGAGGCAAGAGGCTTTGCATGAATGCTGGGCGAGCATGGTTTCCGGTACAGCCGGAGTTGCCACCATTCACATAAATTGCCCCTCCTTGGCGCGCGCCGATTTCTGCCCAGGCGCTTACAATATTTCGGAGGCGTGACAGCTTTTCCTCTGTTGTCGGGAGCGACATGCCTTGACGGTTTCCGCAGGCTTCATACATGCGAGCGCGGAATGATCCTTCAGTAGGTGTTGGTTCAGGTGCGCTGGCAAATGCAGGGGATGAAGCAGAAGAGTATGCTTCATCGTCTGCCGTACTCCCTTGATCCGCAAGAATCAAATCCCCTGGAGTTTCAATCCGTTCCACCAACTGGATCCGTAACGCCCGCAAGTTCACCAACTCCGGATTTATCAGGTTCAGAATCGCATACGATCCCAATGCAAGCAGGACGCCAATGACGGCACGCGACAGCGTCTCTTTGGCATCAGACACTTTCCCGCTATCTCCACGCGCCAACATCCACTTCACTCCGCCAATCACCACCATCACCGTGGCAATCGTGACGATAATCCCTAACGCATAGGTGTAGACAGCCGAGATGTATTGAGCCAAGAAAGGGATATCCAAATACCGTTGCCCTTCGCTGCCTTCCACCGTCGGGTTCTGGAAAGCGGCCAACCCCGGGATCGGCACAGCCAAAGTTGGGGCCGTGATGTGCCCTTCCACTTGTTCAATCATTCGGGAGTTTGCTTGGGAATCTTCTGAAGGGGGCTCTGCGCAGCCGGATGCGGGGCAGACGCAGCGGCCGCCCTGGCACAACGCACCGGCTGTACAACCAGAAGCATCACTGCATAACCCTCCTTCGGCCGGGCGGACGCACCGTCGCGGGGTACCAGGTGTGACCGCTGGTGGGCAGGTAAATCCGTCTTGGCATTCGGAACTGACCCGGCAGATGGCACCAGGTGTTCCTGGTGCTGGCTCAGTACCGGTGGGGATGGCTGCACCGCTCGTTGGCGGCGTTGCGGGGGTGGGAGGTGTAGTTGGGGGCGTTTGAGCCGCAACAAGGCCTGGAGAAAAAATCAGGAGTATGAGGGACGCGTTGAAGAACGTGCGGATAGGTCGCATATCAGCGGCTCGGTAGGGCCAAGAGGATGCGGTCTGCGGTGATCGCGCCTTCCAGCCGCGACCCGTTGATGTAGACGGCCGGTACGCCCGAGAGGCCCAGGCCATAGGCTTCTTCCAGCGTCCGCCGGACAAGCGGGGCCGTGGTGTGGTTTTCCCGGCAGCTTTGGAAAGCACCCAAGTTCAGATCTAGTTCCACAGCTATGTCGTCGTACAAGGATGGGTCGGCCGTGATGTCGCGGGAAAAAAGCGAATCGTGGTAGGCGAAGTATTGGCCTTGGCGGCCGGCGCAGAGTGCGGCTTCGGCCGCTGCCTGGGCCTGGGTGGTGGTGAGCGGCACATTTTTCCAGACCAGCCGGACATCTGGCCGCCGTTGCAGGATCTCAGTCATATCCGCTTCCAAATCACGGCAGTGCGTGCAGGTGTAGTCGCCAAAAACAACAACCGTCGGGGCGCCTGGTGCGGTGCTGCCGCGGGCCGGATCGGCCACCGTGACTTCCGGGGACGTGCGGGAGGGTGGTGGTGGGGAGGCGGTCCGGTCTTGCTTTGCTGGGCTGGAAAACAAGAGCATGCCGAAGATGACGAGCAGGACTCCGCACAGCCCAAGCAAGAGCAGAACTGCAATGGGCGGGCGGCGCATAGCCTAGGGGGTGAGCCGGATCTGGCGCAGGGCGCCGGTTCCCGAATCAGTAAAGGTGAGTGTGCTGCCGTCAGTAGAAAGCACCAGGTTGGACATATTGGATGCCGTGTCCGTTTGGGCAATGCGCCGGCGGGTGCCCGAGGTCAGGTCAATCGTCCACAATTCGTCGGCCACGTTGCTGGACGTTTCCCGGGCCAGGCCGGCCCCTTCCTGCAGGGTTTGGGGCACAGCGCAATACAAGCGGGTGGTGTCGGCAAAGACGCATTTGTCGGCCCAGGTGCTTACCTGCAGCTTGCGGCGGTTGTTGCCAATCGTCGACGGGCCGCCATCCACGATCCACAAGGAGGGCTGGTAGTTGTCCGCCGGGGAAACGGCGCTGTAGAGGATACGGTTGCCGTCGGGCGACCACTGCCCCTGGAAGTTGAGGCCTTCCACCACGAGTGACTTGAAGTTCTCCTTCTTTTTGCCAATGAGCAGGATTTCCTGCCGGCCAAAACCCTGGGGTTCGCCGGTCTTGGCAAAGGCAATGGCGTGCCCGGCCGGGGATACGGCAACCGTCACCTTATCGGCATTGTCGCCCAGCTCCTGTACGGGAATGGCGCCGCTGCCATCGCTGTTGGCCGTAAGAAGCCAGCGGTTAGTGGGGTCAACACCAATACTTTTGCCGATAATCTGGCTGCCGTCCGGCGCGAACGTGAGTTCCTCCCAGTGCTTGGGAAGTGAGGTCTGTTTTTGGTTGGTGAAATCAAAGAGGACGTTGGAGCCGTCCGGGAATTCCAAAATGGCCTTGTCAGCATCCGGTGCCCAGGCCAGCCGCTCGACATTGGCAAAACGTTTGTCGGACATTGGTTGGGCCGTACCAGAGCTGTCCGTAGAAAAGAATTGGCCCGATGTTTCGTCGTAGTAGCGCACGCCCAGGCCATCTGTGGTTTTTTCGGCTCCTAAGGTCGGGGTTGGGGAAACGAGCGCGGCCACGGTGAGCCCGCCGTTGGCAAACGGGCTGGCATCGGGAGCCGAGAAGCGCTCGGAGTCGCTGGTAAAATCCGCAGCCGGGGTGAGCGGAGTTCCCGTGTTTGCTACGGGTTGGTTCGTTGCTGCAGCGGGCGCATTCGTCCGCGGACGCGTTGTCCCAGGCGCGCGGAAAAAGAAAAACCAAAGAGCCACGGCAATGGCAATGGAAACCGCAGCAAAGCCGGCGACAAGCAAAATACGGCGCATACCTCCCATACGGGAAATGATACCACGTTTTGGCTAGGATGTGAGGGTGCGGAACAACTCACGGATAGCCGAAAGGACAGTGGTGCAAACCGAAGGGAGGGCAGAACAGGCACCAACCAGGATGCCAGTGGCTGCAAGGATGGTAAGCACGAAGGCACTGCAGGTGAGCAGGCCGAAGGCAACGATGATGTCGGCGACAATGAGTAGGAGGAGTTGGGCGGGGTTGAGGGCACTCATGTCGCCGCCGGCCAGGTCGCCCATGGCGTTCGTATCAAAGCCCGGGCTGCCGGCACCGCCACTTGCCAGTTGCCCGGCTGCACCACTCACCCCTTTTGATGCAGCCTTTGCACCCGGCAGCACAGCCTGCTCACACATTTCATTTAAGAGACCGAGCATGCCAGTCATGATTTCGAGGCCGAAGAAACGAACGCCATTGCGTTTTCCGCCGACCAGCCGGATGTGGTAGCTGGCCCACAGTGCCAGTGGTGGCCAGACTGCCCAAAATCCGGCAACGGCAAAACCAAGCAAGATGACATCCTTGATGTCGTCTGGGCTGCCGCCTGCTGCGGCAAAGGCGCTTGTGACATCAAAATTTCCTCCCGATACTGAATTTTTTTTACTCCGTTGCTCCGCCAATCGCGCTTGTGTTCGTTCGCGGTAATACTGTTCCGGATCATCGTCCTGAGCACCGTCGTTTGCCGGAGCGGGGGCAGGTGCTCCATCGTTGGCTGCGCGCGGGCCCGGCCCGTCGTTGGCAGGTGCAGGTGCATTGCGTTGGGCAGCCAAAAGAGCGGCATGGCGATCCCGCCGGTAGGTGTCTAACCGGGCTTGTTCTTGCGCTGCGTAGTCAACTGCCTCCTCTGCCATACGTTAGGTGCGGACCCGTTTCCGGACGGTACGGCTTATGGCGAGTGCCTGGTTGTGGACTGCCAAGGTGAGCGAGCGGGGTGTGCGGCCGCGTCCCAATAAGAGTTTGGCAGCCGGCGATTCCACCTGCTGTTCCACCAAGGCGCGCACGGCCCGGGCCCCCTTTTCCGGATCATGGGCCTGCGTGGCCAGGAAGGTCACGGCCTCGTCCTGGACTACGAGGCCTGATCCGCGGGCCACGAGCCGTTCGTGGAGGGAATTCAATTCCAGTCGGACAACGGCTTCCAAGTGCTTGTGTTCCAGCGGTTGGAACACAAAGATGCGGTCGATGCGGTTCAACAGTTCGGGCCGAAAGCGGTTGCGGGCTTCCGACCGGATATCGGCTTCGGCCGCAGCAGTGGCATCGCTAGTGTTACCAAAACCGAGGGCCCCGCGCTGGTAGCGTTCTAAGCCAACGTTCGATGTGAGGACGATGATGGTTTGGGCGAAGGACACTTTGCGGCCGGTGGAATCGGTGAGCACCCCATCTTCCAGAATTTGCAAGAGGACGTTCAAGACGTCGGGGTGGGCCTTCTCCACCTCGTCAAACAGCACCACGCTGTACGGCCGGCGTTTGACCCGGTCCGTAAAGCTGTTGCCTTCGCGGTAGCCCACGTAGCCGGCCGGCGCGCCGATGAGTTTGGAAACCGTAAACGATTCGCCAAACTCGCTCATGTCCATGCGCACCAAGGCCGACGGGTCCTGGTACACCGTAGCCGCGATTTGCTTGGCCAGTTCGGTTTTGCCCACGCCAGACGGGCCAAGGAACAGGAACGAGGCGAGTGGCCGCTCGGGCGCACCCAAACCGGCCCGGGCCCGGCGAATGGCGTCGCTCACCCCAGCCACCGCGGCTTCTTGCCCGACCACGCGGGCAGCCAAGGCCTGTTCCAACTGGAGCAAACGCGCCGTATCCTGCTGGTCCAGCTCGCGGGCCGGGATACCCGTCATGCGGGCCACCACATCGGCCACGGTTGCCGCAGTCACCGAGCCGAGCGGGTCCATGGCTCGGGCCGGGCGCATGGTTTTGAGGGCCTCCAACTGTTTCTGCAAGCGATTCTCTTTTTCTTTCCAGGCCAGGGCGTCTTGGAAGCGCTCGTCGGCCACGGCTTGGTCTTTTTTGCGCTCGGCTTCTTCAATAGCCGTTTCCAGCACGTGCGTTTCCGTAATAGCGGGACGTGCGGTAGCCCGCACCCGGATAGCGGCGCAAGCTTCATCTAAGAGGTCAATAGCCTTGTCGGGGAATCGCCGCTCCGGCAAGTAGCGTCCGGCAAAATGCACGGCCGCGTCTACGGCTTCGGGTAACACAGCCACATCGTGGAATGCGGCAAAGCCCGGGGCAATCCCCGCCAAGATGGCACGTGTTTCTTCGGCCGTGGGTTCGCGCACGTCAACAATTTGGAAACGGCGTTCCAAGGCGGCGTCGCTTTCAATATGCTTCTTGTATTCGGCGTAGGTGGTGGCGCCAATGCAGCGGATGTCGCCCCGGGCTAAGCTCGGCTTCAACATGTTGGCGGCGTCCAAGGAGCCGGAGGCTGACCCGGCGCCGGAGAGAGTGTGCACTTCGTCTAAAAACAGGATGACATCCGGATGGGAACGCACTTCCTCAATGAGCTGCTTGAAGCGGCCTTCGAATTCACCACGGTACATGGTGCCGGCCACGACGAGTGCCAAGTCCAAGGCATGGATCTTTTTTTTGCGCAGCACGTCCGGCACCTCGCCGGCCGCAATGCGTCGGGCCAAGCCTTCCACGAGTGCAGTTTTTCCAACACCGGGGTCTCCCAATAAGAGGGGATTGTTCTTGGTGCGGCGGCTGAGGATCTCCACCAAGCGGTCGACTTCGGCTGCTCGGCCGATGAGCGGGTCCAAGCGTTTCTGGGCTTCGGCTGCCGTGAGGTCCACGGTAAAAAAATCCAAGGCCGGGGTTTTGGACTGTTTCTTCTTTGGTTCGGACCTGGTCCCTTCTTCTCGGGTTTTGGTACGGGTGGCAGGGGCGGGCGTTGTTTCCGGAAGGCGGGGCGTGGATTTAAGGACGTGCAGCAATTGGTCGCGGACCTCGGACACGTCCACCTGCTCGGCCTGGAGCAAATCCTTCAGGCTGCCGGCATCTGTTGCCAGCATGGCCTGGAGCAGGTGCTCGGTTCCCACGTATTTGTGGTCATGCTCGTGGGCAGTGTGGACGGCCTGTTCGATTGCCCGCTTGGTGGCATCGGCCAGCTTAGGCATGTCTTCACTGGGCGTGGCTGGGATTTTGCTGTGTTCGGCAATCCGTTCACGGATCCGCTCGGGTGAGAGCTGGACCTTGGTCAGGATTTCCGAACCAATGGAGCCGCGCTCGGTGAGCAAGCTCCAGAGCAGGTGTTCTATGGAAATGGTCTCATCGCCTAATTCGTGGGCCAGGGTGTAGGCCCGCACCAAGACGCTTTTGAGGTGTGACGTGAATTTTTCCAGGAATTCCGGATCCATATCAGGCAGTCATCTGCCGCAGGATGCGGATGCGGTCTTCGACCGGCGGGTGGGTGGAAAAGAAATTGGCCAAGCGCTTGGCCGCAAACGGGTTGGCGAAGTAGAGGTGGGCGGTGGCTGCTGAAGCGCGTCGCACCGGCTTGCCATCAGCCGCGATTTTTTCCAGTGCTCGGGCCAGGCCTTCCGGGAAGCGGGTGGTTAAGGCACCGGTGGCGTCGGCCAAATATTCGCGGCGGCGGGACACTGCCAGCTTGATGAGTTCGGCAATGAGTGGCGAGACAAGTGACAGGACGATGCCAAGGATGAGGAAGGGGAGCGCGGCGCGGTGGTCGTCGTCATCGCCCAAACGCATGCGGCTGTGGAGGAACATGTCCGCAAAAATGGCGATGGTGCCAACCAGAACGACAACCAGTGTCATCACCCGGATGTCATAGTTCTGGATGTGAGCCAACTCATGTGCCAAGACGCCCTCCAATTCTTCGTTCGCTAATTTTTCAATCGCGCCCGTCGTCACTGCAACAGAGGCGTGCTTGGGATCGCGGCCGGTAGCAAAGGCGTTGATGGCCGGGTCGTTGATGAGGTAGAGCTTAGGCATGGGCAGCCCCTGGCTGATAGCCAAGTTTTCCACCATGCGGTGCACGTACGGCGATTGTTCGCTCGAAAGTGGTTTGGCGCCGGCCGTCCACAAGGCCACCGTGTCCCCCTGGTAATAGGAAAAGAGGGCGGAAACCACGGCAATGATGCCTGCGAACGTGAGTCCGCCGTAGGCATCACCATTCACTTGGCCGAAGACCCATCCAAGCAGCACCAGGAACAGGACGAAACCGGCGACGAGGAGCACGGTTCGTCGCTGGTTGGCGCTGATCTGGCTGTAGATGGGGCTTGCCATTGCTTAGAATTGCACTTTGGGGACTTCGCGTTCGGCCGCGTCGTTCAGCTCAAAGAAGTCGCGCTTGGTAAAGCCAAAGGCGCCGGCCACGATGTTCGTGGGGAACACTTGGAGCGCGGTGTTGAAGTCGCGGACGTTGCCGTTGTAGAAGCGGCGGGCCGCCTGGATCTTGTCTTCGGCGTCGCGCAGCTCATCTTGGAGCATGGCGAAGTTTTGTGAGGCCTTGAGTTCGGGATACGCTTCGGCAACGGCAAAGAGCGACTTCAAGGCGCCGGTCAGCATGTTTTCTGCCTGGGCATGTTCGCCTAAGGTCTGCGCGCCCATGGCCGCACTGCGGGCCTTGGTCACATTCTCAAACACGCTCGATTCGTGCTTGGCGTAGGCTTTGACCGTTTCCACCAAGTTCGGAATGAGGTCGTAACGGCGCTTCAGTTGCACGTCAATGTCGGACCAGGCTTCGTCTACCCGGTTGCGCCGCGTGATGAGCCCGTTATAGGTGAGCACGAACCACAGCACGATTGCCGCCAAAATGCCTAAAATGATATATACCATACGAAAAAGAGTGTTCTTTTAGGTTAAGTTAACTTCCTCTATACTAAACGCAATTCATTGCACGCAGCAAGCGTTTTTTCCCTGATTCCTCGCTATGGATATTA
>CAZQBA010000027.1:0-11354 GCA_964591635.1 uncultured Gammaproteobacteria bacterium
CGACTGCCCGCTCGGGGTCGTTGCCAGCGGTCCGCGCATCAACACGCTCGGCTCCAGCGGTCTCTGCTCCTATGTATCGGTGCAAGGCACACAGAACCCCGAAGGCGCAGCCTGCTGCCGGTAACCCGAGCCCCTCTCGCCCGCTATCCACCCTCCCCAGGGATGTGATAGCGGGCGATTTTCTTTATAGAACACCCCGATAGATACCGATCATTTTCTGGTAATGCGCATCCGGCGCAAAACGGCTGATGGTTTTTTTTGCAGCAGCACCAATGGTCTCCAAGTGTTCCGTGTCATGAACAACCTTACGGAACGCATCGGTCCAAGCTGCCATGTCTTTGGGTGGCAGGAGGAAACCGGTTTGGCCGTGCGTGATCATTTCCGGAATACCGCCGCTCTTGCTTGCGAGCACGGTTTTTCCCAGAGCCATGGCTTCCAAAACGGCGTAGGGAAAATTCTCATACCAGCGTGACGGCACCAGAATAGCGCGGGCATTCCCCAACTCTTGCCATAAAGCATCGCCCGACACGTGGCCGCGCAGTACCACGTTTTCCAACCGCAACGACTGGATGCGTTCCCGCACGCGCTTTTCTTCCGGCCCCGCACCCAGCACATGGAACGGAATCGTCGGAAAATGTTCTGCCAGATGGAGCACGGTATCTATCCCCTTTTCCTCGGAAAGCCGCCCGGCATAGACCACTGCTTCCCCCACGGTACTGCGGACCTTTGGCAAGGCGCTTGGATCAATAAAGTTCGGCAGATGAACGATTTTGTCCCCATCTTTTCCCCATTTCAAAAGGAGATTGCGCAAAAAAGCCGATGGCGTAATTGCCAAGGCAACATCACGCTCAAAACTCCCCATCAAACGGTGCGCATACATTTCAGCCATACCCACCGTCGAACCAAGTCGCGAATTGTCAGCGCATTTGTAAAGCACGGCATTCCAATACTTGTACACATGGCAGCGTTCGCAGGCCGCACCTTGGGTGTACAACTTGCCGTTCGGGCAGACCCACTTATAATCGTGGACGGTCCAGACTACGGGAATGCCTTCTTGTTTCAAGACGTTTAATATCGAAGGCGATAGGTGGTGGTGGATGACATGGATGTGCGCAACGTCAGGGCGAAATTCGCGCAGCAAGGCCCGGAGTTTGTCTGCCGCTTCCGCCGACCACAGCATGTTGGCCGCCTTCTCCAAATCCGGAACCAGGCCTTCGCTCTTGCTGTAATCGCGGTAGGACACAAAAAAGCGGCTCCAGGGTGAAGGCAAGTTTTTAGGATGCTGCATCCCCCACCCAACTACTTCATGCCCGTGGCTCCTCAATAAGGCCGAAAGCTCAAACATATACCGCTCAGCCCCGGCGTGGACATACTGGAATTTGGTGATCTGCAGGATTTTCATGCGCACTTACCCGGCCAGCAAATTGTCGAACTGCGTCTCTAAAGCATCCACCGAACGGTCCCATGAATAGTGCTGTTCCACATAAGTTCGGACACTTTGGGAAACCGCGCGGCGTTCTTCTGGCGTCTTTTTTAAATAGCGTACCAAGGTTTCGGCAAAGGCTTGCGGGGTGACGGCCGCAGCCAACAAGTCGGGAGTGACTGGCGTGAGCACCTCTGGTGTAGCACCCACCGGCATAGCCACAACCGGCAAACCCGAAGCCATGGCTTCCAGTGTGGTCAACCCTAATCCTTCATAGGCAATGGTCGGGAGCGCATACACATCAGCAGCACCATAATAATCCGCGAGTTGGTTGGCCGGGATCTTGCCCACAAAACGCACCGCATATTCCATCTTCCGTTTGCGGACCTCGGCCTTTAATTTCTTTTCTTCTGGACCCGTTCCGCCAATCACGCATATAAGCGATGGCTGTTCTTCCCGGGCCCGGGCAATGGCATCTATCAGAAGGGATAGGCCCATGCGTGGCACCAAGCGACGCACGGTAAGCACCACGTCCGCATCTTCCGGCACACCCAAATGCAAACGCAAAGCCCGGGCGGATGGACGCGGTTGGAACGTTTCCAAATCAACACCGCCCGGCAGCTCCACCACCTTATGGCTGGCTTTGGGGTAGGTGTCGTCCAGAATCTTTTTGGAGAACTGGGAAAGCACGCCAATGCGGTGGGTGCGGTTGAGGGCCCGGCCTTCAACAATGCGGACAACAAGAAGAATCAGCGGTGTGGCTACCACGCCAATTATTTTTCCGAAGAACGAACGGGCGATACCACCATGTTTGCGGTCTAACTGGAGTTCGCGATAGACCGAGGCGTGGAACAGGTAGAACGTATAAAAAAACTTGGCGTACTTGGAACGGAAGTAGCCGGCTGCCGGAAACGGATGATGGAGAAGAACAACGTCCGGTGTCCACGAACGCAGGAGTGTGGACAATGCGTGCGGCACGTCCAAGAGGTCAATCATGCTTCTCCCGACGAGCTTGCGTAAGCCCAGCCGGCCATAGCGGATCACCCGGATGCCATCCATCTCTCCTTCCGCTGGTAATTCCTTGCGGTCGCGGTGAACAAGCACCGTGACTTCATTCCCGCGCTCTACCAAGCGGCGGGCCTGCTCATAGGCCACGCGCTCACTGCCGCCAAACGTATCCGGATACCAAAGTTGCGAAATGATGAGGATCTTTCGCTGCATGAACGTATTGTAGCAGGTCGCACGCTTGAGGGCATCGCCTGCCGCACCTTGACAGGGAACCGCGTATCAGACGGGTATCATGTACGGGTGCGATTCATCCCCGACACCCACCACCGCCAATCTATCCGCCTGCCCGGATTTGATTACACCACCCCCGGTGCCTATTTTGTGACGATCGTTACCCAGGGTCGCGAATGCCTGTTTGGTGACGTGGTTGATGGGGTGATGTGTTTGAATGAATTGGGATTGATGACCCAAAAATGGTTGTTGAAACTACCAGATAAATTTCCATCGGTGATATTGGACGAACTGGTGATCATGCCAAACCACATACATGTGGTGGTGTGGCTCGTAGGGGCAGACCCATGCGTCTGCCCCGATCAACATCCCCAAACAATACCAGGGCGCACGCATGGGTGCGCCCCTACGTTGAATCGCATCATCCAATGGTTCAAAACCATGTCGACGAACGAATCCATACGGACCGCCGGTCTGTCCCGACCAGGTATCCTGTGGCAACGCAACTATTGGGAACGGATCCTCCGGGGCGATGATGAATTGAACCGGATCCGGCAATACATCATAGATAATCCGAAGAATTGGGAAACGGACGAGGATAATCCGCAACATCACACGGTGTAGGGGCGGGTTTCCCCCGCCCCGATACTGAGAAGGTTCCAAAAAAAAAGAACCCCGGGAGAAGCTGCGCACGTTGCGCCGCTTCTCACCGGGGTCCCACCCTTTGGAGGTTGGTGGGATACCAGTTGGCTAGAAGGTGAGGATGAAGTTGCCCCCGCCGCCCGGGATCCTGCTGTCGTACTGACAGTAGGCCCGACGCGAGGTCGACTCCCCATTCACCCAGTATTCGATGGACGAATCACCCCACGGAGTCGACGCCGCTCCTGCCCAATAGTTGCAGAAGAAGCGGTTGCCGGCCGTAGTGCCGTTGTCTCCGTTCCAGTCGCTGTTCGGGCAAACGTTGTAGAACGTCTGGTCGAACGTCCCGCTGGAGATGCAGCCGCTGCCGCTGCCAGTGCAGAAGGTACCGCTCGACATGCTCGTGCCAGGCACTCGCTCCAGCCACCACGCCACCGTACCGATGTACGAAACGTGGTACCGAACGCGCACCGTGCTCGTGCAGCCCGTGCCGCTGCCGCAATCCGCGTCGGCCGAATCGGTCCGGCCGTCGCAGTCGTTGTCGCGACCGTCGCCGCACATGCCAACTTCGTTGGCCGTGCAGCTCGACCCGCACCACGTGGTGCCGACGCAGTTGCTGTCGGCGCAATCCACGTAGCCGTCGCCGTCGTTGTCGCGGCCGTCGTTGCAGATCTCCGAAGAGGATCCGCAATTCGGGTCCGCCGTATCGACAGCGCCGTCGCAATCGTCGTCGCGGCCGTTCGAGCAGTGCTCGCTCGGCGCAACGCAGGAGCCCCAGGTTCCGCCGGAGCAGGTTTGCGTACCCGTGTTGACGCCGGTGGGGTCACACGTGGTGTGACACGATCGGGGCGACTCACTGGTGGAGCATGACGTCGTGCACATCTCGTCGACGGCGCCGTCGCAGTCGTCGTCGCGGCTGTTGCCGCAGGTGTCGGTTGCAAGGGGGAGAACGTCCCCGCTGCAATCGGTGGACCATTGGAAGCGGCCGCCGACCACGTCGCAGTACTGGAACCCATCGCGGCAGATACCGACGCCACGCGTGCTCGTCGAACCGCCGTAGCAAGGCCGCGAGTCCCACGGCGTGCAGTCGCCGATGGCGAGACACCCATCGGGGCCCGCCTCGTCGTTCTCCGGGTCGCAGGCATATGCCTCGCCGCACCACGCGTCGACCGCCTCGTTCTGACAGCGGTTGCTGATGCAGCGGTCACGCGTGCAGAAGATCGAATCGTCACAGTCGCTGTTGACCGTGCACGACGTGCCCGCACACATTGCGGTGCTGGCACACTCGGTGTCGGCGCAGTCGGTCCGCCCGTCGCCATCATTGTCGATGGCATCGTTGCAGATCTCCGCGCCACACCCCTCGTCCACCGTGCCGTCGCAGTCGTCGTCGCGTCCGTTGCAGGCCTCTGCCGCGGGCGTGCAGGTGCTCACGCACCCACGCGTCTCGTTGCAGACCTGCCCGTCCGGGCAACGCTCGCTCCGCGGGTTGTGGATACACACCCCGTCGGCGACGAAGTCTTCCGTGCACAGAAATGCATCCGTGCAGGCCGGGGGCGGAGGCGGCGTGCAGGTGGCATCTCCGCCAGAGCGGGGATCGCCACCGTTGCTGCAGTCGTCGTCGACCCCGTTGCCACACACCTCGGCATGGCCGGGGTTGATGGCCGGATTGTGATCGTCACAATCCGTGTTATGGTCGACGTATCCATCCGGCCGTTCGCAGGCCGAAACGGTGACCGACGATCCGAACGAATCGCCGTCGCTGTCGAAGTACCACGGTCGCGCCGTGCAGGTGGGGCAGCCGTTGTCGATCGTCCCATCGCAGTCGTCGTCGCGTCCGTTGCAGATCTCTGTCACGGGCGTGCAGGTGCTCACGCACCCACGCGTCTCGTTGCAGACCTGCCCCACGGAACAACGGTCGCTCCGGGGGTTGTGGTAACAGGTGCCGCGATCGAGAAAGTCCTCTGTGCACGGATGGGCATCCGTGCAATCCGGAGGCGGAGGCGGCGGGGTATCGCACCCCTCGTTGGTCTGTCCGTCACAGTCGTTGTCGACCGTGTCGGTGCAGAGCTCCGTGGCTCCGGGGTGAGTCGACGACAAGGTGTCGTTGCAATCCTCGCCGAGGGAGCAACCGTCGCCGTAGCCGTCGCTGTCGCCGTCGACACACGTCGGTCGGCAATCGCTGTCGTCTGCGTCGACATCGTCGTCGCAGTCGTTGTCGAGGCCGTCGTTGCAGACTTCGTCGAGGCCGGGGGAAACCCGGTCGTCGTCGTCGTCGCAATCGCCGGCACCGGTGCCCTCGCCACGGTCACGACAATCACCGTCGCCGTTCCGATCCCGGCCCACTTCGCAGTAGCCGTCGTCGTCGTCGTCGGTGGTGTCGGGATCGCCGGAGGCGCACTCGCTGTCGTTGCCGTCGCGGTCGCCGTCGCAGTCGTCGTCCACCCCGTTGTCGCAGTCTTCCACTGCGTCGGGGTTCCGCGACGGGTCCGAATCGTTGCAATCGCCAGGCTCGCTGCCGTCGGGGCAGGTCGCCCCGGCGCCGCGCGCCTCACAGAAGCCGTCGCCGTCGTCGTCCAGGCAGCCGCTCCCCGTGAGGGGGTTGCAGCTGCTGGAGCCGCCGTCGGCTCCGGTTCCGCCCATGGTGTCACCACAGGCCGTCATCGTGAACGCGACCATCGCGCTCACGAGCAAACACGTTGCTCGGTTCATGGTCTCCTCCTCCGTGGACGCGGTCACGCGCCCGAAATCGTTGTTGAGTGCGGCCTTCGAAGCCGCAGGATTGGTCCGAACCTTCAGAAACAAGTTCATCCGTGACCTCCTTCGGCTGTGGCCGCACCATGCGGCTCCACTTTTACCCCGTGTTCCGGGGCGGGGGCAGAGCCGCGCTGCGCATTCCCCTAACCTACTCACGACACACACATGAGCACATCAGGGGAATGCTTATTTTCAAACAACGTATGTGGCCGCCACCGAAGTGGCGAACACATGGATTGATTGAAGGAATATTGGGAAAGAATTGGGGCCGGACGGGAGAGTGCGCGTTGCACTCCCCCGTCCGACTGTCAGCTGGCTACAGAATGTGCCAACCAACGAAGCCGACGAACTCGAACTGCGTGTTCGGCGGCCGGATGTCGGTCTCGCTCCGGCCGCCCATGATACGGGCGCCGAAGTGGAAACCACGGCGTCGAGCGCCGGTGGCTCGGCCAATGGTCGCCGAGATGTCCAGGAAACCTCCGAAGAAGTTCAGGACACCCAGGTCGCCATCTTGGAGCGACGCGGCGTGGATGCCGAGAACCCCTGTTGCCAGATACAGCGCAAAGTCGCTGTTCGCAAACAAGGTGAACTCGAATCCGCCGCCACCGCCTGACGAGTACGACCCGTCGCCATTACCGAACACGTCGAGTCCGGCATGGCCGTGGAAGCGGAGCGACACCCGCTCGTGCAGCCGGATCCCGAACTGCGCTTCCAGCTGCAGCGTCGGGGACAACGTGTATGTCCCAACACCGAGCGTCAGCCGCAGCGGGTTGCCGAACCTTTCGAGAAGCGAGATCCGCTCCTCGTGGTCGTCGACCCGGTCCTCCAGGTTCCGGAGCCGGCGACAGATGGGTCGGTCGCGATCTTGGGGACGCTCACAAAGCATCTCCTCGAACTCGACCGTGACCTCGCGGTCACCGGGCTGCGCCAGCCGCGCCTCGATGCGCGCGATGGCAATGCAGACGGCCCGACGATCTCTGCCCAGATCGGTGTCTGAGCAGATGTCGTTCATGAACGCGTCACAGAACGACTCGTCGCCGTCGTCGGTGCCGCTGTCACAGCCGTCTTCCGGCCGACAATCCGACACGTCGTCGCCGTCGCGGTCGCAATCGCCACGCCCGTCCAGATCCCAATCCCGCTGCTGCGGGTTGTTGAAATCTGGAGCGTTGTCGTTCGCATCGTTCCAGCCGTCGCAGTCCCGGTCGTTTGCCGGAACCGGATGTCCAGAGACGTCTTCCCCTCGGATGTTTCGAGCACCCGGAGGGCAACGACGAACGGCGGTCGGAGTGGGCGTTCCACCACCGCCACCCCCTCCACCACCGCCAGGAGCGGGACGTGGGGGCGGACGGCGATCCGGAACGCAGAGGCATGCAGCAGTCGCTGCCGGCAGCCGGCGACCGGGTCGCGGATGATGGAAATCTGGAAGGCATTCGCATGCCCCGTTTTCCCACCGACCGCCACGGCTGGTGCACGACCGCTCACACTCCGTGTCCGTGATGACTCGCGGCGGCGTGACGCCGAGGCACTCGTCCAGTCGGGTCCAGAGGACCTCGGACGTCGCCTGACATGACGCGAGACGCTGTTGCGCCGCGCGCAGTCTACAATCGGTGAGGCGCGCCTGGGCCGCTCGTTCCTCGGGCGATCCGTCGGGAGCGGCCGCGACTCTTGCTTCCAGCATGTCGACCGTCGCTTGGGGGCAAACCCCATCGCTCTGCGCCTGCGCATGGGCTTCGACGGGAAGCCCGACCGTTGCGGCCACGATAGCCGCGAACAACCCGATGCTGATCTTGGTCATCGCAGTTCCTTCCTGACCAGCACTTCCCGTGTGGTCTGTGCGGGTCAAGCCGGCGTGGCCGGCCGAACGGTGTCCAACCACCCAACCATTGGGCAGTCGATTTTTAACTTTTTCACTGAATTCAACGAACAACCAGGTTCCGAGGGGAACCTGGCTGTTCAAAGCCTGAGTTCTCCCCCTTGGGATCCTGAAGTGGTTTGGCATGAGGCTCCGAAGATGAGGAGGAGGCATCCCGGATCTCGTACCAAACCGCTTCACGGTCCCCAAAAAGAACGGCGCAATGTACCACAAAGCGCCTTTTCCGTCAAGAGTATGATGGGAGAACTGCCTTTTTTTAAGGAAATCTGAGGCTTTTTGAGGCAATTTCGGCCGTTTCCACCCCATCCACCCGAACCTGGGGCGACCGTAGCAAAAAAGGCTTTTTCCGTCAATGGGGCGAAAAAGGGGCGGTTTGTTTATGGCCGGGTGAGTGGAATGCGCACGGCGCTGCCGTTCCGGAGTACCAGTAATTCCATGGTGGAGCCGTGGGCGTAGGACACAAACCATTCGGCAAAGGGCTCGGCAATAGTCACTGAATCGCTACCGACTGATAGGAGTACATCCCCCACGGCCACGCCCGCTGCGGCGGCTGCGCTCCCTTTTTGGACCGCGGTGACCACGGCACCGGTACGCACCTCCCCTTGGGTCGGAGCGGCTGCTGTGCCATACGGCAGCACGGACATGCCAATATCAACAAACGTGACCTTGCCCGACGTGAGCACTTCGGAGAGCGCAGCCCGCAATACTTCGGCAGGAATGGCCCGGGCCACGGTTTCATTTTTCGGAAGGCGCACAGCCAGCCCGGCTAGGGCGCCGTCCGCGGTAAAGACCGGCATGCCGGGCAGGCGCGCGGCATCTTGCAAGAACAGGCGGCGGCGGAAATCGGCGCTGGATTCGGCTTGGGCCGGATCACCTTCGCGGCCAGCGGCTATGGTAAGCGTGGTGGCTTGGAGCGCGCTGCGCGTGTCTGTGGGCACAAAAAGCCGGCTGCCGCTCTGCAGCGAACGGCTCACGGCAAACTCTACCACCGGCACGTCACGCCCGCCGGTCTTGATGAAGGTGAGCCCGACGCTCGGGGCATCCACCACGCGTTCCACGGGGAGCGCCCGCCCGGCTTCGGTGACCACCGTGAGCTGGGCTGCCTGGTTCAAGAGCCGGTCCGGCACCACGCCGCGTTCCGTCACCACCCAGCCATCCGAAGTCAGAATCACGCCACCGGCCAAAAGCGCAGCCTTCCCCCACACCCGACCCGCTGGCGTTTCGGTTCCCTGCCCCTCGTAGACCCGTACCGCAGAAAGCGCGGCCCGTTCCACGTTGGCATCGGCTTCGGAGGGATCGCTCGGCAGGCGCGTTGTGCCTACCGTCCCTATGTCCGGCACCTCGGGCGGCAGCACGTAAGCTGCCACCAAAAGCGCACCGGCCATGCCGGCGGCAATGCCAATGAGCGAGGCCACGACCATGCTCACTAAAGATGCGCTGCGGGGAAATTCCGACATATCAAGTCCACCGGGCCGTCGTTAACAGGACGGCCAAGGAAAGGAGTGAGGTGAGAGCGTACCGGCGCACGACCACCGTGTCCAGGCTGCCCAGGGCATGGGCCCGCATGAAGCCGGTGATCACATAATAGCTGAGCGCCAACAGCGCCCCGCCTACTAAAAATGAAGTGGGCAACAAAAGCGCTGCCGTGGCTGCTTGGGCCAAGAGGAGCGACCCCAACAAGACCATAAGCGGCTGGCGTTCGGACGGCACCTTGCTCACCCACAGCGTTTCGGCTAAGAGCAGGCCGCCGATGCCAAACAGGCCGACAATCATGGTCCACTGCGGGAGCGATAAGAATACGACATAACCAAGGAAACTGGCCCCAAACAAGAAGAAGCCGCAGAGGTTCAAAACAAGCGACAGGTATTCCAGGGCATAGGTCTGGTAGCGGGCCGGCTGGTGGACAAAGAGGTAGAGGGTGTAACCGAAGAGGGCGATAGCAAGTGGTGGCAGGATCGTGAAGATCCAACGGACTACCACATTGTCCACGATGAGCAGGAAAAGGACGGCTCCGGCAAAGGTGATGATGGTGGGCATGGCCAGGAGCCAGAAGCTGGGATGGCGCGCTTCATGCGCGGCGATGAGAAAAAACGAGACGATGCTTACGGCAATCCAGACAGGCAGCGCCACGAGCACCGCAATAGGATATTGATGCTCCAAGGCCAGCAGCACGAAGGCCGCCAGGGCCAGGACAATCGGCAACGTTTTTCGGAGCAGGGAAAAAATCATGGAGATGCCGGAAATGCCGTGAGTGCCTCTGCGATGCTGGCTTGGGCCGCGGCCGTGGATCCGCCCTGGGCCTGGACCTGAGCAAAAGTCCCGAGCGCTAAAATGAGTGCCAGGTGCGCGGCTCGGCGGTCGGCCGGAACCACCAGCTCCATGAGCGCGGTCTTAGCCGGAGCAACAACCTGAGCCAGCGCGGCCGCGTCATCTTCTGCCAACGCCGTACGGAGCGGCGCCACGGCTGCTTCCGCCCGCGCCGCATACTCTCCCACGGGCGGAGCAGGACGCGGAACCGGTGTGGCTGAGCTGTTCACGGATGTACCACTCGACTCCCCCGCCTGCTCCTTCTGTCCCCAGGCGTACCAAATACCAGCCACGACCAGCGCGCCAACAAGGAGTGCGGCGATGGCCAGGCCGGCACGCTTCATAGTTCAGCCATTTCTGCACGGATCGCCCGGTAGTCTTGGAGGATAACGGTGAGCGCCGTAGCCACGGGAATGGCCAAAAGGGCGCCAATCACGCCGCCGGCTTTTGCCCCGATCATCACGGCAATAATGGAAATGACTGGATTCAAGCCCGTCACCTTCTGCATGATCTTGGGGACGAGAATGTGGTTTTCGGCCTGCTGGATGAGAATGCCCATGGCAGCAACCAAACCACCTTTCACTGGCGAATCCGTAAGCCCCATAAGCACAGCCGGAATGGCGGCGAGGAGTGGTCCGGCATACGGAATGAATTCCATGAGCCCGGCAAACAAGGCCAGCACGGCCGCATACTTCACGCCCAGAATGGTCAGCCCCAAATACGTCAGCCCAGCGACCACCAGCATAAGGATGAGCTGGCCGCGCAACCAGGCGCCGATTTTGACCTGGACCTTTTGGTAGAGCTGGGAGACGAGCAAGAACTGACGATCAGAAAGCGTCTCCTTGAGCAAGCGGCGGAGCGCTTCTTCTTCCACCACCATATAAAACGCAATCACCAAGACCAACATGAAGGTGACGACGTTGCCAATGACCCCGCGCACTGTGGAGAAGGCGTCGAGCGCAGCCGAACCGATTTTGCTCCCGATGTTCCCCAGGCCACCAAAACTGGAACTCGTCACCCCAAACGACCCGGCGGTCTGTTGGAGCTCAATCCAGCTGGGCACCCACTGGGCCATCTGCCGGTTGAAGTTCCGGAAAAATTCCTGCGACTCGCGGGCCA
>CAZQBA010000028.1:0-11198 GCA_964591635.1 uncultured Gammaproteobacteria bacterium
AATAATCACCAACCACCAGTACGAGGCAAAAAAATCGGACACACCAATGAGGATGCGCGTGGACAGCGGCAGGCTTGCCCCGGTTTCCTTCAAGACATCGGTCAGCTTGGGCAAGACCCAAGTGACCATAATGAAGCCGACCACCACCAACCCAAAGATGATGAAGGCCGGGTACATCATGGCTCCGCGGATCTTGGCCACCAGGTCGTAGTCCTTTTCTTCCTGGTCGGCCAAGTACTCCAGCACCTCAGAAAGCCGCCCCGATGTTTCACCGGAGCGCACCATGTTGACCATGAACTCGCTGAAGGAGCGGTGGGCGGCCATGGCATCGGACAATTTGGAGCCGCTTTCCACGTCGTCGGCCACGTCGCGGACGATCTGCCGGAGGCGCGGGCTGGCGGTTTGGCCTTCCAGGACACGGAGGGCACGGACCAGCGGCACATCGGCAGAAACGAGCACTGCCAACTGCCGGGAAAAAATGACGATGTCGCGTCGCTTCAGGCCGAATAGGCGCTGCCAAACGGCTTCCACCGTCAGCTCTTCACGCCGTTCGGTGAGCCCAACATCAAACAACCCCCGGTCAGCCAGGGCGGCCGAGGCCATTTCTTCGGTATCGGCATTGACCGCGCCGCGGACGGACTTCCCGTCCTTGGTACGGGCGGTATATTCGTACAACGGCATTGGCTAGCTGGTTTTAAGGACCTTCCGGATCTTGGCCACGGTGTCGGCTGGGACAAAGTGGGCCTTAATCAGGTAATCGGCTGCTCCCCCTTTCAGACCCCGCTCCACATCTTCTTTTTGCCCAAGGTTCGTGAGGACGATAACCGGGATCTTTTGCGTGGTCGGGTCCTTCTTCAATTCGTCCAACACTTCAAAGCCGTCCATCTTCGGCATCAGGATATCCAAGAGGATGATGTCCGGGATTTCCTTCTTGGCCATTTTCAAGCCAGCCTCGCCATCGCCGGCCGAAAGGACTTCAAAGCCTTCCAAACCGAGCTTGGTCGTATATATCCCGGCCAAAAAGGAATCGTCTTCGACCACCAGGACTTTCACTTTTTTCTTTGCTGCGGGCATAGGTGAAATCTTATTCTTGGCTAATGCGCATGACTTCTTCAACTGTTGTCAGGCCGGCGAGTGCCTTCAGCATACCATCCTGCTGGAGCGAAAGCATCCCCTGGCGCTTGGACTCGGCTACCACGGCGTCGGGCTTGAAGCCCGAGGTGATAATTTTTTGCAGCTCGCGTGTGACCATCAGGATTTCGGCCACGGAAATCCGGCCTTGGTAGCCGAAGTCCTTGCAGCTGGCGCAGCCTTTGCCGTGGTAGAACGTGAGCTTGCCTTCCGAATCGGTGCCTTTGGGCAAGTAGCTCTGCGGGATGGTTTTTATCACTTCCCGAATTTCTTTGAGCACGCTTGCCGGGATCTCTTCTGGCTCCTTGCAATCCGGACAAATTTTTCGGGCCAGGCGTTGCGAAATGCCGACGTTCATGGTGGCCGAAATCAGGAACGGTTCCACATGGAGGTCGACGAGCCGCGGGATGATACCGAACACGTCATTGGTGTGGATGGTGGAGAAGATGAGGTGGCCAGTGAGTGAAGCATGGACGGCCAACTCGGCTGTTTCCTGGTCGCGGATTTCACCGACCATGATGACGTTGGGGTCTTGGCGGAGCAAGGAGCGCAAGCCGGAAGCAAAAGTATAGCCGATTTCCGGGCGGATCTGCGACTGGTTCACGCCTTTGATGTAGTACTCGACCGGGTCTTCTAAAGTCACGATGTTGGACCCTTCGGCATTGAGCATGTTCAAGATGGTGTAGAGGGTGGTGGACTTACCGGAGCCGGTGGGACCGCTCACTAGGATGAGGCCATGCGGCTTTTTGATTTCCTTCTTGAACATCTCCACATGCTCTGGCCGGAAGCCGAGCTGTTCCAACGTGGGCACGCCCACCGAGGTGTCCAAAATACGCATCACCACCTTCTCATTGTCTACGACCGGAATGACGGACACGCGGAAGTCGATGATTTTGCCGCCCAAGGTTTCGGTTATGCGGCCATCCTGTGGGATGCGCGTTTCGTCCAGGCGCAGGTTGGAAAGCACTTTGACACGGGAAACGAGCGCGCTATGGATGTAGCTCGGCAACATGAGTGAGGTCCGCAACACACCGTCCACGCGGTAGCGGACACGCGTTTCCTTCCCTAAAGGCTCAATGTGGATGTCCGAAGCGCCTTGCTCCACAGCGGCCCGCATGATGACGGAAATCATGCGGGAGACCGGCGCGCCCTTGACCACTTCCTCAATAGAGCGGCCAGCCAGGGCTTCTTCCCCGACTTCGGCCTGGGTTTCAAACTTGTCGCGGGCCACTTCCAAGGCCTTTTCCACTTCCTTGCCCAGTTCCTCGTAATGACCAACGGCAGCCACAAAACTCTCTTCGGAAATCACCGCGACTTGGACGCTCATGCCTTCCTTTTCCGTCAAAAACGAAACCGCCTGAACATCGGCGTACTGCTCCGGATCAACAAAACCGACGGTCAGGATGTTTCCCGATACCGTGAGGGCAATGGCCCGGTGGGCTTCGGCCACGTCCCGCGGCAAACGGCGCAAAACATCCATTTCTGGTTGCTCTTCACGGAGGTCAGCATACGAAAGGCCAAGCATCTTGGCCTTGGCCTGGGCAATGGCTTCACCATCAATGCCTGCCTCACGCAAGATGGCCGTTTCCTCACCGGGACGTGCCACAAGAGCTGCCGCGTGTTGGGCGGCAGTTTCCGGGGTGAGCACTCCCTGCGTCACGAGCGCCTGGAGTAACGGAGTGAGGACGGGCGCGGCGTCAGAAGCCATAACTAGGGTGCGGGTGGCGGTTCGCCTACATCAGACGCGGACGGATCCACGGGCGGTACCGGTGCCGGTTCGGCCACAGCCGGGACATTCCGGGCCGGCGGGCTGAACGGGTTTCCCCGCCCCCGTTCGGCCGGTGGCACGGGCACGGTTGCGGCCCGCAGCCGGCTGAACTGCTGGTCTTGAAAAACACTGAGGTCGAGTGTTTCGGCCTTGGGCGTGACGCTGGGCACTACCGCTTCTTCGTTAGGCAACATCCACCATACACCAAAGGCCACGACCCCAATCAGGGCCGCTCCGCCAAGGTAGGTGAGGATGCGTTTGAGCGACATATTAGCGGTCAATCAGGTGGTAGGCCCGCAAGTTGATGGCAAAGACGCCCGATGATGCTTGGAAAGCCATGGCCGTGACGTCGAAGAGGCGGAGGTTCGATTCCAATCCGCGCAAGAAAGCTAAGAGCCGCGGGTAGTCGCCGCCGGCAACAGATACAGCCACGTCCAGGGCACCAACGGTTGGCAAACCGGGTACGGCATCTTTCCGCGGATTAGTATCAACCGCCACGAGCTGCATCCCTGCCAAGCCGGCGATTTCCTCCAGCGCGGTCACGATGGACGGTACGTCGGTGTCGCCCGGCAGGAAACGGTTGATCCGCTGCAAATCCGTTTGTGGGATGTCGGCATATTGGCGTTCCAAGGCCTCGAGTTGGGCCAAGCGATCCTGGCGGGCCGCCAATTCATCTTGATGTGGCTTGGGATCCAAAGCGCCGCCTGGCACAAGCTGGAGGACGATGGGGTGCAGCAGCACCAAATACCCAACCACAAGTACAGTCAACGACCCAACCAAGGCCAAGCTCATGCGGTTGGCGCTCAACCAGCTCGGGCGTTCTTGTTGGCGGGGGGCAGCAGTTTTTTGGGGGGTTGCCATATCAACGCGTGGGAGCGGGCGCGGCCGCAGTTGCTGGAACGGCCTGCCGCAAGTAATTGGGCTTGAGGCGCAAGACCAGGGTGAGGTGGACGTTGCGGAGCGTGCCGCTATCGGACACATCGGCGTTGATGCCACCTGTTTCAACGGATTCAATGACATCGGTTGCTTCCCGCAAGGCCACAATCTGCTCGGCTGCTGCGGCAAAACTGGCAGCATCTGCTTCCAGTGTTACCGTACCAAGCGTTTCACTGCGCAATTGGGTAAACCCGACATTGGGCAAGGTGTTGCGTTCCAAGAACCCGAAAAACTTGGTCCACTGCACATGACCGGCCAATAGGGCGCGGGCAGCGGCCAGCTGCTTGCCGGTGCGGCGTGGTTGGACCAGGCTTGTTTCCTTCTCGCGGATCTGGGTATTGGTCGTGGCCACACCCTGTTCCAGTTTCTTGATTTCACCACTGCGGCTCATGGCAAAAACACGCAGGCCGCCGTATGCCAGCAAAACCAAGAGGATGGTTGCACCCATCACCAGCATGACCCAGCGGGAGCCGCTCATGGCAGCCCGGGGCGCTGCCGATTCCGCAGACGGAATCAAACTGACGCGTAAGACCGATCCCGCATCGTCTTTTGGCGTAGAGAGGGCGACCGGACGCGCCATCTTTTTTGCGGTTTCCGAAACAGGAATCTGAACCGGTACCTTCTGGGCTACGGGCTTTGCCGAAGGCGGAATGGTGGGTTTGGGCGGCGGGGCAGGCGGCTTGGGTGGAGCCGGAGGTTTGGCCGCACCAGGAGGTGGCGGTGGGGGCGGCACCGGTGCACCAAATTTCTGCATTGGTTTTGGCGCAGACGGCGCTGGTGTAGGGCGCGCCAAATCCGCCGGCGGTTTGGGCGGCGGTGCGGTGGGAGCAACAGTGGGAACGTGCAAGGCCAGGCCTTCCTTGGGTGCAACCGGTTTGGACTTCTCGCGCTTTTTCCGTTCCTCCTCTTCCTTTTTTTTCATGTCCTCCGGCAGGAGGCTAATGTCCGCCATGGGGATAAATAATGCCTAACCATTTTAGCACAATTCACGAAATGTCGCGCATAGCCAAACCAATGGCTACGGCAAACCGGGGGCCGATCTGCTCCAACTCTGGACGAACATCCAACGGGTAAACCACTCGCGACCATGGATCTCCCACATACACTTTCACCCCAGCCTGGGCAGAAACCGCTTCGGCCAAACGTGGGAACAAGGCCGTGCCGCCGGTCAGCAGAATTTTTTCAATGGGCCGGGGCGGCGTGTTTTGGCCGGCATATAGATTCATGGAGTACCGGATTTCGTTAAGGAGCGCCGCGACCGCCGGCTCCAAAACCTTGGGCACGCCCAAGGGCGGCATGAGTTCGGCCACGGCCCGCGCGTCGCGCTTGATGTTCTCGGCTTGGTCGAGCGGAATCCCCGAACCTTCGGCAATCGTTTTGGTGAGTGACGCCCCGCCCAGGTTCAATGAACGGTTTAAAAACGGGATCCCTTGCTGGACCACGCTCAAGTTCGTCCGCTGCGCGCCAATATCCACAATCATCACGCTGGCCTGGTCGCGGCCAATAAGCGAACGGATGAGGGCGAAGGCTTCGGTTTCCAAGCTCACCAGCTCTAACGATGCCAGCTTGCAAATGTCGATATATTTTTTGACCAACGCTTTGGGGGCGGCGGTGATCAGTACGCGGTTGTAGCCGCTCTTTGGGGCATTGGCCGCTTCCGGAATGGGCGTGCTTTCCAAAATCATTTCCTCCAACGGCAACGGGATGAGCTTTTTGGCCTGCAACTCCACGGCCGCCGCCAAGGCTTTGCCCGTGGCATTCGGTACGTTGACCACAGAGCTAAAGACGGCCGACACGGGCAATCCGGAAATCACGCGGTTCGACGTCATGCCGGCCTGGCTGATGACGGCCTTGAGGCGAGCCGCGGTTTCTTCGGCCTGGTCCAACAAACTCTCCGCCGCCTTGGTGGGCGGCCGTTCGGTGAAACCGTAATTGACCAAACGGGCCCGGCCTTTTTCGTTGGCCAGCTCCACCACCTTCACTCCCCCGCCGCCAATATCAACGCCTAAGTATGTTTTTGCTGGTGCTTTGGAAAAGAGTCCCATGGTCAAAGAGTATAGCACGCTCAACGCGGCGCGACGATGGAAAAGCTGGGCAATGCCTTGGCAATATTGGCCATGCCGGGCGGCGGATTGGCCACGGCCCGTCCGTCATACAGAATCCGTTCCGACGGCGAGAGATCGGCCATGGCCGGGCGCGCGAATTCGAACTGGCGGGCAATCATGAACCCGGCCACCTGCAAACCGGGTGGTGTCGGTGCGGTTGAAACAGTGGAGATGGTCCCTTCTGAGTAGAAGTTGCCTGCAACTTCGGACGTATCCGCAAGTTCAATCCGGGCTGGCGCCGTCACCACTCCGTTCGCATCGCGCTTGTCTACGACAATCCAGCCGACCGCTGCCAAATTGCGCATGTTGCTCACCACGCTGGCCGAATCATAACTCGATGTGCCTGTGATTCGAAGCGTACCCTCTACCAAAATGGTGCCGGCGCCATTCTGATTCAAAACGCCATTCCGGAACTGCCGGACGTCGGCCACCGTGAGACCATTCGGGAAGTAATAGACCCTCCCACCAAGCATATCAGGCACTGCCGTCCAGTTGGCGGGTTGGACCACTGTCCCGTACACGCCGCGTTTGAGTCCGGTCACATCCATTTTTCCGAGTGGTGTTGCGTAGGCGTTCCCTGCATTCGGCAATTCATAATCCGGTGCGGTGGGTGAGGCGGGACACCCGGATGCGCCCCCACTCCCTGGTTGAGCCACCACGTTATTCACGGTGCCGCCTGGACCGGTAATGAGGCAATAGGTTGCGTTGTACTGCCCTGCTGGCGGTGGCGCAGTGCTCCGGATGCTGCGGCGCGAATACACGTCATCATACAATGCCTGCAACCACGGCAATGCCGGAATCACACATTCGGGCGGAATAACGGGCTGCCCTCGAACAGCAATCCGTGATGGACACTGCGCATCCTCAATGCAAGTCAATGTGTTGTTGGTTGAACACTGCCCAATACACACACTTGCGCAATCAGAATCTGCACAATCCAAGTAACCATCAAAATCATCATCTGCGCTGTTCGAGCAGCATTGCGCAGCCGTCCGCCCGCCGCCGCACCGATCTTCCCGGTTGGAACAACTGGAATCGGTCGCACAATCACTGTCGTCGCAGTCACGACCGGTCAAGGCACTGGTATCGTACCCGCCCGTACCATTGTCATGATCATTGTCCACGTTGTCGCGGCACATCGTGCTCCCCGGGTTTTGGCTGTCCGGGATCTCGCGGTCCGGGCAGCCGGATGTGGGAACATGCCAGCACGTGGTTTGGTCGGCACAGTCGGTGGCACCGTCCCCATCGTTATCATATCCGTCCTGACAGCGAATCGGGCCGGATTCCGGACCACATACGCCCCCACCTGGCCCGGGTTGGTCCACACAATCCGGATCCGCGCAATCAATAAGACCGTCGGAATCGTTGTCTACACCATCGTTGCATATCGTTTCCGCACCTGAAAGTGTGGCAAAGCTAAAATCTATCCACCCAATGCCGTTGCCATTGGTATTGCTGTTCCAGGCAAAACCCGTCACCAAGCCCGTCGAGCGGTTCATTTGGACGCGATAGGTCGTGCAGGTCGCACCCGACGTGTTGTCACAGTTAAGCGACACCCAACCGGCGCTGTTAAGCGACGGAATATAGGCCCAGCCATGGACTTCTGTTCCGGCTGCATCCAAATAGGCAGTCACGGGCGTGTTTCCCGTTCCCCCAGGCGGTGGTCCATATGCGGCACAGGTTGCGCCAAAGCACATCCAACCAATGTGCGGCGACCAGGCCCACCCCGAAAGGTTGTACCCGGAACCGGACACGGTATCGGCCAGGTCCACACCATAATCCACCGAGGTGCAACCACCAGCGGTCACACAGTTGAGGGAAATCCACCCAGCCCGATCACTCCAAGCCCACCCGCGGATCGCATCGCTCTGCCCGGCCTCTGCCCCAGAAATAAAAAGCAGGGCGCCCCCAAGCGCCAGCACGGCGAACAACAAGGTTCGCAGCCGGTTCATGGCCGGATTATAGCACACTTTTCTTCCGTCTGATCCCCAAATGCGCGTCGATTGCCTTATTAACCTGCTCATCAGCCGCGGCGTTCTGTTCGCGGCGGACGTGGTGAAAGGTCACTTTTTTGAAATGCGTCTTGAGGTTGTGGATTTTGAGGTAGATCGGGGCTAGGTTGGGATGCTTTACTTTGTAAATGCCGTTCATTTGTTTGACGACTAATTCCGAGTCCATGCGCATCTCCACTTCTGTTGCGCCCAGCTCACGGCACTTTTCCAGTGCCAAAAGCACGGCCGTGTATTCAGCCACGTTGTTGGTGGTCACGCCCAAATATTTTCCAAAAGCAGCAATCGTCTTTGCGCCATCCATCACAATCATGCCCGAAGCCGATGGCCCCGGGTTGCCGCGCGATCCGCCGTCCGTGTAGGTGATCAGTTTCATGCCTTTCGTAAATCATGAATCTTCACTTGGAGCTCGCGGTTGCCGTTCCATTCGTTGATCTCAATGGTGCAGACCAGGTCAATTCTATCACCCCGTGTCAGGCGCGTCGCCCATTCGCCAAACCGCCAGCCCACCACTTTCATGCGGACACCATCGTCCACTAGTTTCAAACGCAAGTGCTTGCCTTCGTTGCCCATAGCTTCCGCGCTTTCTACCTGCGCGGCCTTGATGAGGTAACGCGGTTCACGGTTCTTTTCACCAAATGGTTGGAAGCGTTCCAGAAGACCGTGTAATTCCCAATTAATATCAGACAAGCGCACTTCGGCATCTACCCACAATGTTGGGATGAGTTCTAAGCCGGAAAGCACGGTTGTAGCATGGCCGCGCATCTTTTCATGAAAGGCATCAAAGGCATCATGGCGCACGGTAAAGCCGCAGGCTTGGGGATGCCCGCCGTACTTCACAAACATTTCGGGCATGGATGAGAGCGCTTCCATCATATGGAACTCGGGAATACCGCGGCCGCTCCCCACCCAGCCATCTTCTTTTTTTCCAAGGGCGAAGGTCGGCCGGTAAAACTCTTCACTCAGTTTTCCGGCCACCAACCCCACTAAGCCGGCCGGCCATTCCGCGCCATGGACAATCAACACCTCTTTTTTGTCCTGCTCGCCCATGACAATCTGGTTGCGCGCCTCGAACATAATCTTTTCCACGGCCTTCTGACGGTCCTTGTTCAAGGCTTCCAAGGCCACGGCACAAATTTCCGCTTCGTCTTCGTCTTCGGTCACCAGCAACCGGAAGGCGTCTTCGGCATGGCGCATGCGGCCAGCGGCGTTAATGCGCGGGCACATTTGGAAGGCCAACGTTTCGCTCGTAATCTCTTTGGGCTTGCGTAAGCCGAGCGGGTCCAACACGCCCGCCCGCTCCAACATTTTCTTCAACCCCGGACGCCGCGCCTTTTGCATGACCACCAAGCCGTAGCGCACCAAGGTCCGCGTCTCCCCCAAGAGTGGCACCATATCGCCAACCGATGAGAGCGCTGCAAAATCCAAGAGCCACTTTTCCCAGCCCACCGGAATATCCGCACACCGTTCGGGGATGGTGATACGCGCTTGCTGGAGCAAGCCCTGCGCCAACTTAAAGGCCACTCCCCCACCGGCCAGGCCCTTGTCGGGATATGTTTCACCCGGCACGAGCGGATGGATGGTGGCAAAGGCATCCGGCAATTCCGGCGGCATGCCTGCCTGCCGGACAGGCAGGGCGTGATGGTCGGTGATGATCGTATCGATACCGAGTTCGTTGCCTCGTGCGATTTCTGGACGGTTTGCTATGCCGCAATCACAAGTAATGAGCACCTTTGTGCCATCCTCTCCCAACTTCTCCACGGTCTTCATCACCAAGCCGTAGCCATCCAATTCGCGGTGCGGCAAAAAAACATGAACGTTCGCTCCCAACTTCTTGAGCGTGGTGTAGAGCAAGGCCGAAGCATCTACCCCATCAGCATCGTAATCGCCATGGATAGTGATGCGCTCGCCTTTTTGGATAGCCGCAATCAAACGCTCCACCGCCTTCCGCATATCGCGGAATAAAAACGGATCGTGCAGGTCCCGCTCGTACTGCGGATCTAAAAAGGCATCGGCCTCAGCCGGATCAGTTATGCCCCGATTATAAAGAAGGGTCGTAATCGGCAATGGCAAATCCGGAAACCGTGCCCGGATCTCATCCGGCACCGTGTCATACACCCGCCATTGCTTAGATACAGACATAAGAAGCCCATCCTAGCAGATGGGCTCCGGGCGCAACCTGTGGATAACACTTACCTGAAGAGGAACGGCGCAACCGTGCCAAAAACCATCATCAGGCCGACCAGAGAGGCACAAAAGATCCAAAGCGCTTTAATGAGGTGTTTCCGTTTCCAAGGAAGTTTCATGAGAAGAAACAATAGCATCCAAAAATGAAATAAAAAAGAGCTCAGTCAGGCCATGGCCCACTGAGCTCCGTCACCCCCCTCGCTGCTCGTTCCTACGCCTCCGTCCTCTCCATCTTCTCGAGATCTTCTCGGGTCAGGATGATCGCGCGATTCCCGGCGTCCGGGTCGGCGATCTCGCGGACACCCGTTCGCGTGATCTCGCGCCAGACACGGCCGGTTCGGACCAAGATGCGGAAGGTGTCGCCTGCACCTTCGAATCGCGCCTTGGCCACGCGGTGGAGCTTGCCGAAGCGGAACTCACGACCGAAGGCGATGACCCCGAGGTCGTCGTCCTCGCCGCACACCGCCGCCACATCGTGTCCGTCGATCGCGAACTCGCGGATCTTGGCGGTCACCGGCGGCAGCTGCAGGGAGGAACAGTGACCCTGTTCTGCCCGAAATATCCCCCACATCTCCTGGCCGCACTGCTTTCCGGCCAGGTAGAACCTGCCGTCGACCACCTCACACGGACCGGTCTCCCCGAACTCCGCAATCGGCTCCCCCTCCTGGAGGAGCTTGAAGTGGTCCTGCCCGAACTTGACGACCACGTACATGACGCCTTCCACTTCGCGATGAAGCGGAATCTCCGCATACGAACGGGTTTCCATGCCGTCCACCACGCACGAGACGCCGGTCTCGTAGTTACCGCAGCCTACGTACCACACCTTCCCGTTGCGGATCCGCGGACTCGGCATCTCCTCGAACCAGTCGCCGACGTGATCACCGCTCACCACTCGGAAAGGCGGCAGACAATCGTCCCCCATGGACTCCACATGGGCCACGACGCCATCCTTGATGACGATGGAATCCAGCACCACTCGCTGCTCTGCCGCCCGCTGGAGCACCAGAGCCTCTTCCACCGTGAACCCGCGCTTCTCTTCGCTCATGCTTCCTCTCCTCCCGC
>CAZQBA010000029.1:0-10954 GCA_964591635.1 uncultured Gammaproteobacteria bacterium
GCAGCTTGGAATCACGTACACCTGGAATGCGCAGACCACGTGGCAAGATCACAGCACCAGCCACCACTGGTCCGGCCCAGGCACCAGCCCCGGCTTCGTCCACGCCTACCACAAAACGGGCGCCTTGGGCGTACCAAAACCGTTCGCGCCGCATGCTGGGAGTGCCTTTCATACAGATTGACACCGAAGGGGTGCTCGCCTAGTATACACCTCGGTAACCCTTGATTATTCGGGTTTTTATTCACTCACGGAACGTATGAACGTGACGCTGCTTTTTGCCCTGGGGACAGCACTCGCTGCCATCCTCTATGGGCTCTACCTCACCCAGTCTATCCTCAAGCTGCCGTCGGGCGAAGGCAAGATGATCGGCATTGCCAAGGCCATTCAGGAAGGGGCGAAGGCCTACTTAAACCGGCAGTACAAGACCGTGTTTTGGATCGGGCTCGTCCTCCTTGTCATCATCATCGCCCTGCCGAAGTTGGGTTGGATGGTCGGCGTCGGGTTCGTGGTTGGGGCCGTGCTTTCGGCTCTGGCGGGCTATGTGGGGATGAACGTGGCGGTGCGGGCCAACGTGCGCACGGCCGAAGCAGCTAAGGGCGGTATCCGCAAAGCCATGGACGTGGCCGTGAAAGGCGGAGCCGTGACCGGCTTCATGGTGGTCGGCCTGGGGCTCATGGGCGTGGCTGGTTTTTACGCCATCACGCATGACATGAAGGCGCTCATCGGTCTCTCCTTCGGTGCCTCGCTCATTTCCGTGTTCGCCCGCTTGGGCGGCGGCATTTTTACAAAAGCCGCAGACGTGGGCGCTGACTTGGTGGGCAAAGTAGAGAAAGGCATTCCAGAAGACGACCCGCGCAACCCGGCCGTGATTGCCGATTTGGTGGGTGACAACGTGGGCGACTGTGCTGGCATGGCCGCTGACTTGTTCGAAACCTATGCCGTCACTGCCGTGGCCGCCATGCTTTTGGGGAGCCTTGTCTTCCGCGAATCCGACCAAGCCGTGCTCTACCCGCTCGCTTTGGGCGGCGTTTCCATCATCACCTCCATCATCGCCCTGTTCTTCATCCGCTTCGGCAAAGATGAAACCAAGATCATGGGCGCGCTTTACAAGGGCCTCATCGCGGCCGGCATTCTAGCAGCCATTGCCTTCTACCCCATCACCAACTGGCTGATGGCTGATTCCGGCATTCCGGTCCTTAACCTGTACGGCGCATCACTCATTGGTTTGGCCGTAACAGCACTGCTGGTCGTCATCACCGACTACTTCACCTCCAAATCGTTTAACCCAGTCAAAGGCATTGCTGCCGCGTCAGAAACCGGCCATGGCACAAACGTGATTGCTGGCTTGGCCGTGTCCATGAAATCAACCGCTCTTCCGGTGATCGTCATTGCCGCAGCCATGCTCGGCGCCTATGAACTAGCCGGGCTCTACGGCGTGGCCGTGGCCGCAATGAGCATGCTGTCTTTGACTGGCATCATTGTCACCATCGACTCCTTTGGCCCGATTACGGACAACGCCGGTGGCATTGCAGAAATGGCTGGCTTGGATGATTCAGTCCGTGCCGTGACCGATCCCTTGGACGCCGTGGGCAACACCACCAAGGCTGTGACCAAGGGCTATGCCATTGGCTCGGCTGGTTTGGCCGCCATTGTGCTGTTTGCCTCGTACACGCAGGAAATCCTCGACCTTGGTAAGCGCATCGTCTTCTCCTTAGAAGACCCGTACCTCTTGGTTGGGTTGTTCATCGGCGGTCTCCTGCCCTATTTGTTCGGTGCTTATGCCATGCAAGCCGTGGGCCGTACCGCCGGTGCGGTGGTAGATGAAGTGCGCCGGCAGTTCAAGGAAATCCTGGGCATCATGGACGGCTCCGGCAAACCGGACTACGCCAAGTGTGTGGACGTGGTTACCAAAGGCGCCATCCGTCAAATGATCATCCCGGCCTTGATTCCGGTGTTGGCGCCGATCGTTGTTGGCTTGGCCTTGGGCCCGGTGGCCTTGGGCGGTCTCTTGGTTGGCTCCATCATCACCGGCCTCTTTGTGGCCATCAGCATGACCACGGGCGGCGGCGCTTGGGACAACGCCAAAAAGTACATTGAAGCTGGCCACTTTGGCGGCAAAGGTTCCTTTGCTCACCAAGCAGCAGTGACTGGTGACACGGTGGGTGACCCATACAAGGACACGGCGGGTCCTGCCATCAACCCCATGATCAAGATCCTCAACATCGTTTCGTTGCTGATCATTGGGCTGATTGTGCGGTAAATACAAGTCATAGGGGCGAACCCATGCGTTCGCCCGACGTAAGGGCCCCGCCGCTGGCGGGGCTTTTGTTTGTTCTGGATGCTGTTTTTCGGGCTTTCCCAAGTACTATTGACAATTTTCCCACATTGTGGTATCTTCACCCGTCGCTCAATCTCGGGAAACCGAGTTTACGGCGATCAGGAGGCCGGAATGAGTACCTAGGCAATTGCTTTTTTGCCTCGAACTCAGCCTCAGACTCGATCCTGCGCGAGTGTTACTGGTAGTGTACGGCTACTTCTCTTGGATGAGATCGCGGGCGGCTCCCCACCGAAATGGGGAACAACGTCTTCAGTCGGCGATGACCCGGCGTACACCGGCGAGCTGGCTGCTTCTGACCTGACGAGGTCTGGAGCACTCCAGAAGACGCGGGACCGGAAGGTCCTATGAATCATCCCACTGGAGCAAGCTTCGGCTCTAGACACGGGAGGGTGGACGATAGTACTGCCACCAAAACACCCTTCGGGGAAGAAGCGCGGTCCTCTTGGGACCACGGACGCCAGCCTTCGGGATCTGGCGTCTTTCTATATTACCTGGAGGGATTGACTATCAGTGTCAAAAATGATAGAGAGGTCTCAGGAGGAATGATGACGGAAGAAACGGATGACGGGTCGCTCGAAGGAGTAGTCGTTCTGTGTGAAAGTCCGAGCATAGACGGATTCCCGCTCGACCGTGAGATCCAGAACCGCTTGCTCCCGGGTGCACGGTACGAGTACTGCTTCCAAAAGCTCATCATGCGAAGAGACGGGACAATCGCGTTTGTGGTTGCCGAGGACCTGCGCGGGCACTGTGCGAAATTCGAGGGAGATCGCGACTTCTTCGAAAATCGAAACAAATGGCCACAAAGCGTCCATGCTGTTGACGCGAAAACCGCCTACGACATCAAGGCCTGGTTCGACCTCACGGTGATGGAACGAAGGCATCGCGCCTACCAGGAACGCGTGGCCGAGGTCATCAATGCCGCTAAGCTCGATGTAAAATCAGTCGAGGCGGCACGTAAAGCCTGCCTCGAGATTCATGGCCTCGCAGACGAGGAAATCGAGCGAAAGCGCTCAAGTCTTTTGCTCGAGCACCAACTCGACGACGACTCCGTGACCAGACAACGCAATGACATGCTCGTCGACTGCAACCTCGATGAGGCAAGCATCGACGAACGGCGCACGGCCGAGCTCAAAAAACACAACCTCCTCTAACATGGACCACCCCCGGCTGGTCCTTTTCTTTTTCTGGTGCTATTGTCAAGGTAGTGGCAAAAGAGGTTTCGTCCTCAAACCCCCTCCCAATGAGGGGATTTGTTTTTCTGCAAGCCATAAAAAACACCGCCGTGCTTGTCCCCCGCTGGATGCGGAGGGAGCTGGCGGTGTTTTGTATGGCCGGGGGAGCAGTCCGGCGTTGGGCAGGGAAAAACCCCTGCAATGGAAGAAAAAACTTCTTTTTCCCCGTGAGCAGCGGGGTGTTGCTGTTTTGGACGGAGGGCGAGCCCACCAAACGCAGCTTTTTTTGAGGATCCTCTCTTTTCCCTCTATTTCAGCTCTTGCTCGCGCACAAAAGACGAAACAGTTTGGAAGGATGACCCTACTATAGCACATTTCCGAACAAATTTCAAGAGGGAAAACGCTGGATTTTCGCCATACTTATCCTTGCCCCCCTCAGACTTTTCTGGTATTGTCAAGAAGACGAGGGATGCTCTCAAGCCACATAACCCCTTCCTAGCGGAGGGGGTTTGTTTTCCTCGACCACTTGACCGATTGATAAAAAATCGCTATATTTCGCCCATTATTTCCTCCTTTTATGCAGGTCACCCGCACCAACCTCCCCAAATCCGAAGTGGAATTGACAATAGAGCTCTCCCACGAAGAAATCGTCCATGATCTGGAAGCCGCAGCGAAGCGCATTTCCGAGGCCACCAAAATTGATGGCTTCCGCCCGGGCAACGCCCCATTTGATGTGGTGAAGCAGAAGGTCGGCGAAATGGCAGTGTGGCAGGAGGCTGCCCAAGACATTGTCCGCCACGCCTTTGTAAAAGCGATTCTGCAAGAAAATCTGTCTACTGTGGGCCAGCCAGAGATTGATCTCGTCAAATTCGCGCCAGGCAACCCGCTCATTTTCAAGGCCAAGGTCGCCATTCTGCCGGCCGTGCTGTCACTTCCCGACTTCACCAAGCTCTCTGTGGCCAAAAAGCCGGTGGAGATTACGAACGTAGAAATGGATAAGGCCCTGGGAGAACTGCAAAAGATGCAGACCCAAGAAGTAGAGGTCGAACGGGCTGCCACGGGCGCCGACAAGATTGTGGTGGACATGCAGATGCTTTTGGACAACGTGCCGCTCGAAGGTGGTCATGCCAAGAACCACGGCGTGTACTTGAGCGAAGAAGCATACGTGCCCGGCCTCACCAAAGAACTGACCGGCCTCAAAAAGGGCGATGAAAAATCCTTCACGCTCGTTTTTCCTGAAACGCATTACCAAAAAAACACCGCTGGCAAAGCCGTGGAATTTAAAGTGAAAGTAGATGCCGTGTTCGAACTCCAGCCGCCGGCTTTGGATGATGCCTTTGCCAGCACGCTCGGGCAGAAGTCCTTGGAAGAGTTGAAGTCACTCCTCAAGAACAACCTGCAATCCGAGGCGGAAGAAAAAGAAGCCCAGCGCCTGGAATTGGAGATGTTGGATAAAGTGGTGGAAGGCACGCGCTTTGAAGACATTCCGGAAGCCATGATCACCAAGGAAACAGAACGCATGGTAAGGGAGCTTTCCGAATCGCTCACGGAGCGTGGCATGGACTTTGGCGAATACCTGCGCAACCTCAAAAAGACCAAGCAGGAAGTGCAGCTGGACTTTGCCCCGCAAGCCACCAAGCGCATCAAAACCGCCATTATGCTGCGGGAAGTTGGGCGCAAAGAAAAGGTGGAGCCGGACGAGCTCAAAGTCATGGAAATGGTCACGGAAGCCGTGAACCACTACAAAGACAACCCGGATGCCCAAAAGTTCGTCCGCTCCGACGAATACATGGAATCCGTCCGCGAACGCCTCCGCGACCGGCAGACCATTGAGTGGTTGAAAAGCCAGATCATCAAGTAGGGGCGGCCTGCCAGCCGGCAGGCGGGCATTCATGACGCCCGAGATGGGCGCAGTTACCGCGCCCATCAAGACGACCCGGTTGACATGCCGGGTCGTTTTTGGTATTTGGAGGGAAGGAGGAAGTACATGCCATTGGTTATGGTCCATGATGCGAGCAACAGTGAAGTACTCCTGGATGTCACCCGAGCGTTGCCGGCCCTCGTCGCCCAGGCACTGCATGTGGAGGAAGACCCCGCTGCCCACCTCACCGCCAATGACGTCGAAGTGTGGGTGCGGGGGCATCACCCACATGACAAGTGCACCCAAGGAATAGAGATCGTCGTATGGGCGAATCTCTTTCCCGAGCGCAATGCAAACCTCGAGGAACGCACCGAGATGATTGCAAAAGGAGTCCGCGCCATCCTTGCGCAAGTCAGCCCGGGCGTGAAGGGGTTCGTCTGGGTGCTACTCCAACCCGGTGCTTTCAGCCCCCTCTAAGAAGGACACCCGAGGTAATCAACCGCGTCACCGCCACTCGAGGCAGACGCGGTATTTTTATTGGGACGGCCGCGTAGGGGCGTATTGCAATACGCCCCTACCGATTCCATACCCGCGTAGGGGCAGACCGACGTGTCTGCCCTGACCTGGGCGCACACACCGGTGCGCCCCTACCCGATCGCCACATCACAGGCTATCATTCCTGGGTATGAAATTTGGCGCACATGTATCGGCGGCAGGGGGGTTGTGGAATGCCCCGTTGAATGCACAAAAATTGGGGTGTGAGACGTATCAGATATTTTCGCGTCCGCCGCAGGGGGGGAAGGCCCCGCCTCTAACAAAGGAGCTGGTAAAGCAGTTTCGGGAGACGCATGAGCAGTGCGGGTTTGAGGAGTTTGTTATTCACGCCCCGTACTTCATTAACTTTGCCTCTTCTACGCCGCGCATCCGCCATGGTTCAGTAACCGTAGTGCGCGACGAGCTGGAACGCGGCACCGCCTTGGGAGCGGCGTATGTGATGTTCCACCCCGGTTCAGCCAAAGACATGGGCGAAGCCGAAGCGCACAAAGCAACCATTGAAGGCATCAAGAAAGTGCTGGATGGCTACAAAGGAACCACTAAGCTCCTCATCGAAATCTCTGCTGGATCCGGCATGGTGATGGGCGACGAATTCACGGAAATTGCCATGTTTTTAAAGAAAATCAAGCATAAAAAGCTGGGCGTGTGCTTTGACACCCAGCACGCCTTTGCCTCTGGCTACGACCTGCGCACCAAAAAAGCAGTGGACGCCACCATCAAAGAATTGGACGCGACCATCGGGCTTGAGAACGTGCCCATGACCCACTGCAACGATTCCAAAATCGAGCTCGACGGCAAAAAAGATCGCCATGAACACTTGGGCCAAGGACACATCGGGCTCGACGGCTTCAAAGCACTCATCGCCCACCCCAAACTTAAACACTGGCTCTACCAATTAGAAACCCCCTGGGACGACGGCCTCCAAAAAGACTTGACCCTCCTTAAAACTTTCCGCAAAAAATAATATGACAACCTTGGATATTTACGTGGAACCGAATGCCGGCCAGAACAAGATCTCGGGCAAGCGCTACGATCGGCTAAAAGTACTCGTGTCTGTTGGGCCGGAGGACAATAAGGCCAACGAGCGCGCCATCAAAGTTATTTCTGAGGAGCTGGATATCCCAAAAAGCTACATCTCAATAAAACATGGCACCACCAGCCGCGAAAAAACACTTTCTATTTCCAACTATAGCCGGGAACAGCTCGACCGGCACCTCAAAGCAGCTGGTTTTTCGGACGATGACGAGTAGGGGCAATTCATGAATTGCCCCTACCTGGTCGGCACCTCATCAACCCCACCCTGACTCCAGGGGTGGCATCGGACGACCCGTTTGGCAGCCAACAGGCTGCCTTTTACTATCCCAAAACGCTCCACGGCCTGGTAGCCGTATTCCGAGCAGCTGGGGTAAAACTTGCAGGTGCCGCCTGGATAGACAAAACGGGCCAACCCATGGTCGGCCGAGAGGGTCTTTTGGTAGAGGCGGATGGCCCAGAGCACGGGGTAGCGGAAGGCCAGGAAGATGGTCATGGCAGGAGCCCGGTTTTTTTGAGGGCGAAGAGGAGAGTGGAGGACAGCTCGGCGTATGTTTTCTTGTCGCTGCCGGGGCGCACGGAAATAAGGATGTCGAAGGGGCCTTTGACGGACGGCATGAGCGGGCGCAGGGCTTCGCGCAGCCGGCGCTTTACCTGGTTGCGGACCACGGCCCGCTTGGAAACCTTGGTGCCTACGACCACCGTGGCGCGGGCATGAGACAGCTTATTTTTGCAGTATTTTAGCGAAAAAATAGGGGTCACAAAGCTCCGTCCGTGCTTCCACACGAACTCAATGTCCCCCTTTTTCCGCAAACGGTATTGTTCTGCCAACATATAAACAACGAGGGGCTTTCACCCCTCGTATGTTATCAGACAACGTCTGAACGGTCTTATTCTTTACTGTACAGAGACGCGCTTGCGACCCTTCTGGCGGCGGCTCTTCAACACCTTCTGCCCATCCTTGGTGCGCATTTTGGACCGAAATCCATGCACGCGGGCCCGACGGCGCTTCTTGGGTTGGTATGTTCGCTTCGGCATATTCAGCTGATTCTTGCAGCGCTACACGGCTGATGGCAACATTATACACATATCATCCACAGCTTTTCAACACCCCCTCCCCAGGCTGGGAAAAGATGTGGATTTGACCCCTCTCAGGCGCGTGTTACACTCACCGGCGTTAGTCCCCGGCCTTCTACGCGCTCGACGCGTCCACCCCCATGCACATGACAAGCATGACTCCACAACAATTGTGGCAGGCAGCCTTAGGAGAGCTCGAGTTGTCCCTCTCCAAGGCCAATTTCACGACCTGGTTCAAGCACACCTTCATTTCCGAGCTGGAGGACCAAAAAATCACGATTTCCGTGCCGAATTTGTTTACCAAGGCCTGGCTAGAGAAGAAGTACCACTCAGCCATTTTGAAAGCACTGCAGAACATTTTGAACACGCCGCTCCGGGAAGTCCTCTATAAGGTAGACGCGCGGCCCGCAGCCGAGGCTCAACGCCTGGCACCCACCCCTTCTGCTCCCGTTGCCCTGACCCACACCGATCCCTTGCCTGTAGAAGCCGTCCAAGCCCAGCCAAGCCATGACCCGACCAACGATTGGGGGCTGCGCCGCCACTACACTTTTGAAAACTTCGTGGTTGGTTCTGGAAACGAGCTGGCCCATGCCGCAGCCCAGTCCATTGCTGAAGCGCCCGGGCAAAAATATAACCCGCTTTTCCTCTATGGCGGCGTTGGATTAGGAAAAACCCACATTTTGCAGGCCATTGGCAACGCGATTCTGGCCAAAAACAGCAATGCCCGGGTCCGCTACGTCACCTGCGAACAGTTCACCAACGATTTCATCACGGCCGTCCGCGGCGGCCATGCCAAAGACTTCAAGGATCGCTACCGCAACGTCGACCTGCTCATCGTCGACGACATCCAATTCATGGCCAATAAAGAAAGTACACAAGACGAGTTCTTTCACACCTTCAACGCCCTCTATCAAGACGGACGCCAGGTGGTGATTTCCTCGGATCGCCCGCCCAAAACCATCCCAAACTTGGAAAAACGCCTGGAAAGCCGCTTAGAAATGGGCATGGTCGTGGATATTAGCGCGCCAGACCTGGAAACCCGCATCGCTATTTTGCGCAACAAGTGCCAGGAGCGGAACTACCGCCTGTCTGACGAAATCCTCACGGCCATTGCCTCCATGATTGCCTCAAATGTCCGGGAATTGGAGGGAGCACTCAACAAAATCATCGGGGTCCACCAATTCAAGAACCTGACACCGACCCTCGAGAGCGTCCGCGGCGTGGTCTCCAGTATTTCAGTCAACCAAGCCAAAAAATCAATCACAGCCAAGCAACTCATTGCCACGGTTTCCGGTTACTACGACCTTTCCACCGACGATTTGCTAGGAAAAAGCCGAGAAAAGAAGCTGGCCTTCCCCCGCCAAGTGCTCATGTACCTGATGCGCGAGGAAATGAAGGCCTCGTTCCCCACTATTGGCACAGAAATCGGGGGGCGCGACCACACCACTGCCATGCATGCCTGCCTGAAGATCACCAACCTCTTGGAGCGCGACGACAAGCTCCAGCAGGACCTGACCATGCTTCGGGAACGCTTGTACCAGGCAGCTTAGGATGTGCACAGGAATGGGGTAAGGTGTGTATAAGGAGCGTCGACGATGGGGATAAAGCGAGGAAGTATCCCCAACCAAAGGGATGGCCGCAGCACCATCCACAGTCCGTGCACATTGGGTGCACAACACTTTCCCCAGTCGCTCTTTCTAAAACAGACGATAATATAAGGCCCAAAACCGTTTTTCCCCACCATCCACAGGGGCTACTATTGTCACTACAATATACATACACCATGAAATACTCTTGTACCCAGGAAAACTTCGTGCAAGGACTCGCTGTCGTCAGCCATATTGCAACGAAGAACGTGAACTTGCCGATCTTGAACAACGTCCTCATGAAAGTGGAGGAGAAGGCGATTACCTTATCAACGACCAACTTGGAAATCGCAGTATCGGTACAAGTCCGAGGTAAGGTAGATGAGAATGGCGAAGTCACCGTCCCCTCACGCCTCTTAGCAGACTTTGTAGGATTACTGCCGAACGATCGTGTGGACGTGGTGGGTGATACGGATGGATTGAATGTGGCCTCCGGCAGCTTCAAAACAAAAATCAAAGGCATGGCTGCTTCCGAGTTCCCGCTTATTCCGGCAGTCTCCAGGGAAAACGGTTTCCGGTGTTTGGCCTCCGATGTACGCCGGGCTATTTCCCAAGTGATCTTTGCGGTTTCCCCGAACGAGTCCCGGCCAGAGATATCCGGAGTGCTGCTGCGGTTTTCCCCAGATGGTCCACAAGGTACGCTCACCTTTGCGGCCACTGACTCCTATCGCTTGGCTGAAGTGAAGATTGCTCTGCACGAGGGGGCGAAGCCGGCTGGTGAGCGTTCCGTGATTGTCCCAGCCCGGACCTTGGCCGAAGTCCTGCGCATCCTCTCGGCCGTCCGCGACGCGGCGGACGCCCCAGCCACAGTGGAAATCATTCCAGCCGACAGCCAGATCTTGTTTGTCTACGACACTATTGAAATTGTCTCGCGCACCGTAGAAGGCAACTACCCGGAATACCGGGCCGTGGTGCCGGAAAAGACGCGCACCCAGGCTATTGTGAAGCGTGACGCCCTAGTAAAGGCGGTAAAATCAGCGGCATTGTTCTCCCGGGCCGGACTCTTTGATGTCCACCTGGATTTCCAACCCGAGCACACCAACATCAAACTCTCGGCTACCGATAGCCAGGTGGGCGAACAGGAAGCCTTGCTTCCCACGGTACAGATGACTGGGGATGCCAACACCATCACCCTCAACTACCGCTACCTGCTCGACGGCCTGAACGCCATGGACGCAGCTGAGGTGGCCATCAAAGTGGTGGATGGCAGCGCCCCCTGCGTGCTTACACCGAACACCGCAAATCCCGAGTACCTCTACCTGGTGATGCCGAT
>CAZQBA010000030.1:0-4248 GCA_964591635.1 uncultured Gammaproteobacteria bacterium
AGTGGAAACACAATAACAGCCCGGAAGATGCGGGGCAAACGGTTCGGTTGCTGCACCACGCGCCACAACCATTCCAAACCCAGGCGGTGGAAGATGGGCGGGCTTCGCTGCAATCGCCCCGTCAGAAAATCAACGGCACCGCCAATCACTAAGAATGTGCGAGCAGAAGGAAAATCACCTGCATGCTCTGCAATCCACTGCTCCTGAATGGGCGCGCCCTGGGACACACAGACCAGGTCAGGCGTCGTGTCGTCCCAGTGAATGTTCGGATACTTGAGACGTAATGCTTCACGAACATCGCTCTCGCTCGATAAACCGTGTTCTGCCACGACGATGTATATGGAGCCGTGCCGCTCATTCAAGAGATCGAGCGAAGTAAAAAAGAGGTCCGCGCCCGTTACCCGTTCGCTCCCAATCCTTTGACGATGTAATGCCCACACAACCCCCTGCCCATCGGGTAACAGAAGGTCGCCCTTTTCCAGGAGCTCGCGGAAAACAGGGTCCTTCTTTCCCTTCAAGACGATTTCCGGGTTTACCGACAGAATCCGTTCCCCGCGGCCTGTTCCCAGCGTTTTTTTGAGAAAGGTGTCGGCCTCGACTCGCCCCAAAGCATCCACAGGTACCGACAAGATATGACAGCGTTTCATGGGAAAAGTGTAGGGAATAATACCCACTCCGTCCACTCTTGACGTCCTCTTTCTGGCTGGATATCCTACCATTAGCACTCTTCATGCTTGACTGCTAATCCCCACTTTATGATCCATCCCGAACGGTTTACCACCAAAGCCCAAGAAGCCCTGCGCCTGATGCAGGACTCAGCCATGCGCCGCGGCTGTCGCCAGATTTCCGAATTCCATTTGGCTGCCGCGCTCTTGGAGCAGAACGACGGCGTCATTCCCATGGTCCTCCAGAAACTGGAAGTTGATAGTGACCATCTTTTGGAACACCTGGACGACCGCCTGGAGCCAAAGCCGTTGCGCACCAACGACGCCGCTCCCCTTTCAAAGGCCCTGCAGCAGACGTTTGAACGCGCAGAACACGCCGCCAAACGCTTTAACGATGAATACATTAGTACGGAACATTTGTTCCTGGCCTTGTTGTCCGACAACGGCCAGACCGCTGCCTTTTTTGAAGAGCAGCGCATCACGGCCGAACGCGTGCTTGCCGTGCTCAAAGAAATCCGCGGCAACCTCACCATCCAAAGTGCGGACCCGGAAAGCACGTACCGCACTTTGGAAAAATACGGTCGCAACCTCACTGCCCTGGCCCGCCAAAAAAAGCTCGACCCGGTGATCGGCCGTGATGGCGAAATTCGTCGCGTCATTCAGGTTCTTTCCCGTCGCACAAAAAACAACCCCATCTTGGTTGGTGAGGCCGGTGTTGGGAAAACTGCCATTGCCGAAGGCTTGGCCCAGCGCATTGTTTCTGGCGACGTTCCGGAATCGCTCAAGGACCGTGAAGTGATTGCCTTGGACTTGGGTGGGCTCGTGGCCGGCACCAAGTTCCGTGGCGAGTTTGAAGAGCGACTGAAAGCGGTGCTCAAAGAAGTGATGGCCGCCGAAGGACGCGTTGTCCTGTTTATTGATGAGTTGCACACCCTCGTTGGTGCCGGTTCCGTAGAAGGCGGCTCTATGGATGCGGCGAACATCTTGAAGCCGGCCTTGGCTCGCGGCGAGCTCCACTGTATTGGCGCCACGACCTTACGTGAATTTCAAAAGTATATTGAAAAAGACCCAGCCCTGGAGCGCCGTTTCCAGCCGGTTTATGTGCTTGAGCCGAGCGTGGACGACGCCATTGCCATTCTTCGTGGCATTAAGGAAAAGTACGAAGTCCACCATGGCGTGAAAATTACGGACGCGGCCTTGGTGTCTTCGGCCGAACTCTCCGACCGCTACATCAACGACCGGTTCCTGCCGGACAAGGCGGTGGACTTGATTGATGAGGCAGCCGCTGGCCTGCGTATGGTGATCGACAGCCAGCCGGAAGAAATTGATAAATTGAGTCGCGAACAAACGCGTCTCGAGATCGAAAAACGAGCCCTGGAAAGCGAGAATGACCCGCACACGGTTGAACGACGCTCGGCGGTGGTCAAGGAATTGGCTGAATTAAATGAACGCGTCCAGGCCTTGAGCGCCAAATGGAGCAAAGAGAAGGAAATTCTCACGGCCTTGCGCGCTACCCAAAAAGAATTGGAAGAGCTGAAGACAGAAAGCGACATTGCCGAACGCCGGGGCCAATTGGAAACCGTCGCTGAAATTCGCTACGGCCGCATTCCGGAAAAGGAAAAAGGCATGGCGCTCTTGGAAGAAAAGCTCCGTCAGCAAAAAGGCACCCGCTTTATTAAGGAAAAAGTGACGGAGGAAGACATTGCCGCCATTGTTTCCCGTTGGACTGGTGTGCCCGTCACCAAGATGCTGGAAACAGAACGTGCCAAGCTCTTGCAGTTGGAAACGGAACTTGGTCGCCGCGTGATTGGTCAACCAGAAGCGATTGCTGCGGTGGCCAATGCGCTGCGCCGCAACCGGGCCGGTATTGGCGAAGCGAACCGACCGATTGGTTCGTTCCTGTTCCTCGGCCCCACAGGCGTTGGCAAAACCGAATTGGCCCGGGCCTTGGCCGCCCACCTCTTCAACGATGAGAACGCCATGATCCGCGTGGACATGAGCGAATTCATGGAGCGACACGAGACCGCAAAACTCATCGGTTCGCCACCCGGCTATGTGGGCTACGATGAAGGCGGACAGCTCACAGAGAAAGTGCGTCGCAAGCCGTATAGCGTCATTCTCTTTGATGAAGTGGAGAAAGCGCATCCGGACGTCTTCAACATCATGTTGCAAATTCTGGATGACGGGCATGTGACCGATGCCAAGGGTCGGCGCGTCAACTTCAAGAATGCCGTGATCATCATGACTTCGAACATTGGCAGCCGGGCCGTCATGCAAATGGCGCATGGTGAAGAGCTCGGCTTTGCCCAGGCGGTGGCTGGCGTGGATGTGGGTGAAAAACGGATGGGTGAAAAAATCCGCGAAGAGCTAGAAGAGCGGTTCCGTCCGGAATTCCTGAACCGTATTGATGAGACCATCACCTTCCACCCGCTCACTAAGGAAAACCTGAGCCTGATTGTCGACAACCAGGTGGAACGGCTTATGGACCGCCTCAACGAAAAGCGGATCACCCTCAAAGTGAGTGATGCCGCCAAGGCCTTCCTCATGGAAACCGGGTATTCCGCCACTTATGGCGCCCGTCCACTCAAGCGGCTCATTCAAAACACCATTGGCAACGCCCTAGCTGAAGCCCTCCTTTCCGGAACATTGGAAGAGGGCGACACGGCCGCAGTTGATGTCAAACAAAAGAAGATTGTCGTGTCCAAAGTGAAGAAGGCCGTACCCGTGGCCGTCTCCGCCTAAGGAATGCTATACTGGGAGCCATGAAACGGCTCCCTTTTGCATTGCTTTTTTTGGGCAGCACGGCTGTAGCCTCTTTAGCGCATCCCCTGCCCGGCCTTGCCGCTATCAACCATAACTACTTGGTGTCGGACACGGAGATGGAACGGGTGGATAGCATGGACTTGGGCGATGTCCAGACTTTTTTGGACCAACGCGGTGTGCTTGGCACGCGCTTCTTTGACGATGTGGACGGTGTCACCAAGACATCGGCTGAAATCATCACCCGCGTTGCTTCAACCTACCATCTGAGCCCGCGCTTCCTGCTCACCCTCCTCCAACGCGAACAAAGCATCGTAGAGTCAAAGACCATCACTTCCCGCCAGGCAGATTGGGCAGTTGGCTACGCCGTGTGTGACGATTGTGATCGCGACCACCCGCTCGTCGCCGCCTACAAGGGTTTTGCCCAGCAGCTGGAAGGCGCCTCCAAGCGCATCCGTCACTTTTACCTGAATGATCTGGCCACCACGGGAAAAACGCAGACCGGTTATGGCCCAGGGGTCACCAAAATCGTGGATGGTACGCCCGTTACGCCGCAGAACAATGCCACGGCCGTGCTCTACACCTACACGCCGCACCTGAACGGTAACCTCAACTTTGCCCGCATCTGGAAGCGGTGGTTTTCTCGGGAGATTCCGGACGGCACGGTCGTTCGTACCGAAGACGGCACTTTTTGGCTCATCAACGACGGCACGCGCCGCAAATTCGCCAACACTTCGGCCTTGGTGTCCCGCGCTAACATGAAGGATGCAGTGCAGCTCCCCCTCTCCGTTATTGAAGACTACGAGGAAGGGATGGAGATCCG
>CAZQBA010000030.1:4348-10949 GCA_964591635.1 uncultured Gammaproteobacteria bacterium
GAAATCATGACGGCCCGGTTCCCCAAAAAGAAGCTGACGCCGGTATCCGCGGATGCCTTGGATTCCTTTACGCCTGGCGCACCGCTTTTGTTTGCCGACGGAACGCTTATTGGCGCCACGGGTGACCCCACCGTCTATGTTGTTTCGCGTGGTGAACGTCGACCGATTACCTCCGAAGACGCTTTCAAAGCAGTTGGCTGGAATTTCAAGAATGTCATTTGGGCCAGCCCGGCGGTGATCGAGCTCCACCCGCTTGGTGCGCCCATTGAGACACCGCAAGAAGAACCAGAGGTCCAAACTGCATCAACCCCCAGCCTATGATCGTCTTTGCCGCCATTGTCCCCCACGCCCCGTTCCTGTTGCCGACCATCGGCAAGCAGCACCGGGACAAGCTGAAGAAGACGAGCGATGCCATGACCGCCCTGGAGCAGCAGCTCTATGTGACCCGGCCGGACACGCTGTGCATCATCTCACCGCACGGCACGGTCATGCCCGATGCTTTCGGCATCAACCTGTCCTCGGAATACAAAACATCCTTTAAGGAATTCGGTGACCACAAGACCAGCCGGACCTTCCGTTCCGACTTCATGCTTATTGACCGTATCCAACGCTCGCTCCGCAAAGACACGGCTTTCACCCTAAACAGTGAACCCGCACTCGACTACGGTATTGGCGTGCCGCTCCATCTGTTGAGCGAACACCTGGCCAACCCCACGGTCGTTCCTATCACCACGTCCGCTCTCGACCTCAAGGCCCATTTTGATTTTGGCAAAGCGCTGCGTGAAGAACTCCTGAATACGACCAAGCGCGTGGCCCTGATTGCCTCGGCAGACCTAGCTCACACCCTCACGAAGGACGCTCCGGCCGGCTACGTGCCCAAGAGCGCGGACTTTGACACATCCGTGCAGCAACTCCTTTCCACACGAAATGTGCCCGGGCTCATCCAGTTGGGCGAAAAGGACAGTGTCAAGATGGCTGACTGCGGGCTCCGACCCATACTCGTGGCCATGGGCATTTTGGACGGCATCAACTACACCGCAAAGGTCCTGTCCTACGAAGGGCCGCTCGGCATTGGGTACCTCGTCAGCACGCTGGACTTCGGATAAGATCACGGCGTGATCATCCGCACTGTCCCCCGCCGCCGTTTGCCACCGCACATCCGCTGGCTGGATTACCGGGTCCTTGACCCGCATGTTGTTGTTCCCGGGGATATCATCGCGCTGCCGTTCCGTGGCGGGCACACCGCCGGCGTGGTGCTTGAGACCAATGTCACCCCAGAAATTTCAGAGGATCGCATTACGACGATTGCCGAAGTGAGGACTGCCGGTGCGATTGATCCGCACACACTTCAAGCATTCGTACAATCGGCGCTACAATTCCATGTGCCGTTGCCAGCATTTCTGTTGGCCTTCATGCCCGAGCCACCCAAACGGGCATTTCAGCAAACTGCCGACCGCGCGCTGCGACCATCAACACCCGCTCGCGGTGCACACATATTGGTTCGTCATCGCGGTGGCCAGGACGGGCTCGATCACATCGCTCGTTTTATCAAAGAACAGGCAGCGGATGGTACGACGATCGTTTTGGTGCCTGATGTGACGCGCGGAGAAACCGTCGCAGCAACGCTCACTGCGGCTGGTTTGCGTGTGGCGTTCTTCCACCACCAACTCAATGACGGTGACGCTTGGCGGACGTGGACCTCGCTTCATGCAGGCCTTGCGACGGTACTCGTCACCACACGATCCGGTGTGTGTGCGCCGGCACCGAACCTCCACGCAGTGGTCGTGGATTCAGAAGATGATGATGATTTTGTCCAACGCGATGCTTTCCCATATGTTGATTCCCGCGTGGTTGCGGAAAACCGGGCAACCCAAGCCGGTGCATCACTTCTTCTTGCCTCAGAAACCCCCCGCTTCGTGAGCGCCTACCGGGCCCACACCCAGCAATGGACGACGGTGGTGCCAGAACCGACGCCTGTTCCGGTGACGACCGTTCATTTGCGCCAAGAGCCACAACCGTTGGCGTCCATGCGCTTGTCAGGCACGCTGATTGATGCAACACATTCGGCTTTACAGAGCGGTTTTTCCGTGCTATGTTTTTTGAACCGCGCCGTGGAATCCCGCAGCGTGCGTTGTGCCGAGTGCCGCAAAGCGCTTGCCTGCAGTACCTGCACGGCAGTACTCGCGGTCCGCAACAAAACACTGTGGTGTTTCCGGTGCCAACAAGAATCGAGTTGGCCAGACGTCTGCCCGCACTGCCATAGTCCCCGCTTGAACGAACGGGTGCCCGGCATCCCCCGTGTTGCCACTGCATTGGCAGAACAAATTGGCCAGCCCGTACATGCACTCGTCGCGAGTGATGACCTAAAGCCATTGCCAGACGGACCCGTCGTTATCTTGGCCACAGAAACCATCTGGAAAAACGCAGCGCCCCTTGTGGCAGGCAAAGTATTCCGTGTGGTTGCGGCACTGGAAGCAGATATGGGACTGACCCAACCGCACGCTCAAGCAGCCGAAGAGGTCTGGGCCACACTCATGCGCTTACGCAACTGGGCAGAACGCGACTCGGGCCAACTCATCCTCCAGGTCTGGAACGACGAACACCCGGTCTTTGTCAGCATCCGTTCCGGTCAACCCGCCGCGTTCCTCAAAACCGAACTGACGGAACGTGCGCACTTTGGATATCCGCCATTCGGCAGCCGCTGGCGCATATTCGTCCCAATTGCAGAGAATGCCCGGGCCGAGCAGATGTTTACGCGTCTGTTTCCAGCATCTGATTGGTATCCGGAAGATGCCACACCAACCCGACGGGCTGTGCTCCAACATCGTCCCTTCTCCCTCAAACTTCCTGCTACCCGTTCACCCGACTTCTCATCCCTTCCCCCTACCTGGATTATTGAACCCGACCCGATGCGTTGATATGGCTAAGCACTTACCCCTCACCACCTTGCCCAACCCCGTGCTGCGCACCAAAGCCGCACCGGTTGATGCTGCCCGCATCCAGACCTCGGCCTTCCAGCGCTTCCTCAAAGACATGGAAAAAACCATGTACTTGGAAAATGGTGTCGGCCTGGCTGCGCCGCAAGTCGGGGTTTCTGAACAGGTGTTTGTCATGACAACGAAAGATGGGCCGCTCGCCTTTATCAACCCGCGCATCACGCGCTTCCTTGGTAAAAAAGAAGAGCATGAAGGGTGCTTGTCCATTCCTGGCGTGTGGGGTGACGTCTACCGTGCGACCGAAGTCGATCTCGTAGCGCTCGATCGCGATGGTAAACCGGTCAAGCTCACGGCCAAAGGCCTGATGGCGCACATTATCCAGCATGAAACCGACCACTTGAATGGCGTCCTGTATATTGACCGCGCCCACAAGGTGGACGACAAACAATCATGAAGACCACGCGCCTGCTTTTTTGGGGGACGAGTGATTTTGCCGTGCCTGCCCTCCAGGCCCTTGCTGCCATGCCCAGCATCACCATTTGTGGCGTGGTCACCCAGCCCGACCGCCCAGCAGGCCGCCACCAAGAACCGGAGGTCTCTCCAGTAAAGCGTGCAGCCGATACTCTTGGTCTCACCGTCCTGCAGCCGGAAAAATTGGATGCAGCAGCAAAAGAAACACTTTCAGCTCTCCAACCAGCTGTTGCCGTCGTTGTGGCTTACGGCCGAATCATCCCCGACAGTTTCCTTCATATTCCGAAGCACAACACCCTCAACCTTCACCCCTCGCTCCTGCCGCTTTATCGCGGTCCATCCCCTATCCAATCCGTCATTCGTGACGGCCAAACTGAAACCGGGGTCACGCTGATGCTTCTCGACAAAGAAATGGACCACGGACCGATCCTGGCGAAAACCACCCATCAACTTCATGGCACGGAAACAGCCACTGAACTCACCACAACTCTGGCAGACATCGGTGCTCAGCTGCTCGTTCAACATCTGCCCGCGTATCTTTCTGGAAACATCACACCAGCTGAGCAAGACCATGCCAAAGCCACGGTCTGTAAAATGATTTCTCGGGAGGATGGCAAGATCGATTGGTCCCGCTCTGCCGTCGACATCGAACGTATGTCCCGCGCCTACGAACCGTGGCCCGGTATTTGGACAGAATGGGTCTTGGGCGTAGAACGGCTCCGGGTGAAGTTGTTTGAGGTGCAAGTGCAGCAAGAAACGCAGTCTCCGGGCTCGCTTCAGATTGAGAATGGCCTGCTTTTTATCGGAACAGGTGCCGGCACGCTCTCTGTGGGCGCAGCGCAGGTGGAAGGAAAGAAACGCCTGACTATTTCCGAGCTGCTCCGTGGGATGCCACATTTTGAAAAAGGACGATTTGTATAAGGCATACAACTCTTGACAAAAAGGCAGTTTTTGTGTAGATTCCCTCTCTTGTTCTTTCCCCTTTCGTCATCAACCCCGACCACCTGGAGGTGGCCATGGATAGCAAGATCTTCACGAGCACGCTCGTTCCGGAGCAATCGAGCTCCGCAATCATCCCGCGTGGAATCACCCCCACCGTCGCTGTCCTCATCATCGACGGCTCAAGCTCGATGCGGCAATTCGAGGAAACGCCGCTCAATGCCTTGAATGGCGCCCTCCGCATCCTGAAGGGATCGGCAGCAGCCCGGTACATCGCGGGACTCGTCCTGAGTTTCGCACACGATGGTCGAACCGAGCGCAACCTGCAGTCCATCAGGCAGATGGAGCTACTCACCAGCTACAACACCGGTCACGGTTCGCGGATCTATCGGGCGGTGATGGTACCGCTCGAAGCAATGGTCCAGGCCGCCTTCGCCTCCTTCCACATCAAAGGAAGGGTTCCCTTCCACGTCGATCTCGCGGTCTTCACGGACGGAGAGGATGTCGGCTCCACCATTCAGGAGCTCCTGCGCCTCAAGGAGGCTGCGGCACATGCCCGGAGCTTCGGCTGGGACTTGAACGTTCACGGATTCGGGGTGAACGCCCGCCACATCGCCCGGCAGATGGGGTTTGCCGAGGATGCCGGACACGCGAAGTCATGGGACCGTGAGGAGAAGAGCATCACCGGCGCCATGGAGGAATTCAGCCGGAGATCAGCCAGGAACACTTCCACTCGCACGGGAATGCTCGACTTCGTCACTCCGCTCGAGTCCGAACCGCGAGACACGCCGACGCCGGTCTAGACGACCCCCTTCCCAGGACCGCTGGGGACAGCTCTCACGTGAGAGCTGTTTTCTTTTTGCAGAAAGGTAATTGCAAGGAGTAGAAGTCCGACACCAATGGGGTGATTGAGCCAGGGAGAGAAGGCGTGCGCAACTGCAAGAAAAACCACGGTGCCAACGACCCACCGGCTCTCGGCACTCACTTCTGTTTTCCATGATCGCCAGAGCATGGCACAGATGAGCCAGGCAAAACCAATCGGGCCGAGGATACCCATCTTGAACCACATTTCCAACCAACCCCACTCAAAGGCCGTTGTCGTCATCATACCGTCTGGAAACTCGGCCCGAAGTCGCGGGTCTTCGGTCACGTACGTGAGCGGTGCGCCAAACCCGTAGCCAAGCAGAGGTGATCGTCGGATAGAGGATCCCATCACCCGCAACAAGTTCCAACGACTCTCAACCGCCGCCTCTCCAACCACCGCAATACGATCAGTCGTATGTCCAAAGAATCGTCCCAGAGAGATTACCCCTGGGATTGCTAACCCAAGACAGGCCACGAGAGCGAGTGTGAGAACGAATTGCTTGGTCTGTTTTTTCTCCGAAAAAACGAGAAGTCGAGCGAGCACAACGGCAGTCGCTACTAAACTGGCTAGGAAAAATGTACGCGAACCCCCGATGATGAGGCTTGCGAAAAGCAGCGGGCTCACAAACCAAACGAGGTACTTCGGCATCTTATTCCACATCTGCTGCACCATTAGCCACAAAAGAAGAAGGGGTGCGAAGATCTGGGATTGAATGAACACGCGCCGGACACCCGGTTCACCAAAGCGTGGCGTGATTTCCCCAAAGCGGACGTCACGGATCCAGCGGTAGACGAAGTCACGCCACTCCGGACCGATCGTTGGCAGGAGGAAGAAGCCAAATATGGCAATGGTGAGAGCTGATAGCGCCAGTGCTGTGCCCAGGAGGGCCGATATGAGCCTCGTACGCTGTTCTTGAGCCGAAAATGCTGCTAACAGACCAGGAAGCAGTAAGAGCGCAATATAACCGTTTCCATCAGCAACCAATGCGCCGATCGACTGGCCTTTCATAAGGCCGTTTACTGTACCAATAGCGAGCGCTATCAAAATCGCGATGAACGGCAGTCGATACACCCACACTGCTTGACGCACTGTCTGTTCCCGAAGTGCCCACATGCTTGCGGCAAGTGCGAGCAGTAAAAGCGCAGCGCGCAACGATATGATTGATGGCCATGGTACAGGTAATAACCGACCAAACGAGGTGGCGGCGAACTCGCACAAGAGTACAGTAAAAGCGATGGCTGGTTTTTTCCAAAGCAAGAATGCAAAGACGACAACAAGGGTAACGGACATACCCTCGCCCAGCCACGACCAACTATGGGCAACAAAAGAAAGGCTGTACGCAGCCAGGGTCAGGGCACCTGCCAACCAAAACGCGCGTCTATGCACGATC
>CAZQBA010000031.1:0-10721 GCA_964591635.1 uncultured Gammaproteobacteria bacterium
TATGGTTTTTAGCTGGTGCACTGTTTGGTTTTGTTACTCCACTATATCTTTACATTCATTTAAGAGATGAACGATTTTGGCTTGATTGGTTGATGTGGATATACTACCCACTTTTTTGGGTAGTGGAAAAAATATTATGGGCATTCCAATCGGAAGATATAGTATTATTTATGCTCGTCACTTGGGTATTTTCGTCAATCTTTTTTGGATTATTGTTTTTGTTCGTGAACGATGTGGTTCGCGCAGTAAGAAACAGAGTAGGAGATGGTCGCACTTGAACCCCGCAATCTGTCGTGATACGTTTTAGCATATGAGCGAGCAAGTGCTGGACAAGATTTTAATGAAAGTTGTGGATATAGACAGCCGTCTGGATAGTTTTGCTACCAAAGAGGACGTCCGGATGATGAAGGACGACATCATGACCACCATAGACCGTTTCGCTAAACTCCATGAAACGCTCGATCACGAACTGGTGGCCATGCGCAGCAAGTACGAACGTCTGGAAGAACGGTTGGAACGACTTGAGCAGAAAATGGGATTCGCCACATAACAAAAATCCCCCGCACTGCGGGGGGATTTTTAGTCTGGGCGAACACATGGGTTCGCCCCTACAGCTTATTACTTCTTCACCGGATCGACGTGGACCAGTTTGACCTGGCGGGGGATGCCGTGGAAGTTGGGTTTCTTGCGGTCTTGGAAGCGGACAATGCCGTCCTTGGTGGCAAAGAGGGTGTCGTCCGTGCCCTTCATGACGTTGACGCCCGGGAAAATGCGGGTGCCGCGCTGGCGGACAATAATGCTGCCGGACTTGGCGTGGGAGCCAGCCGACACTTTAATACCAAGCCGCTGCCCGTGGGAATCGCGGCCGAGCGCTGTAGAGCCTCCTGCTTTTTTATGTGCCATACGATGGGGGATTGGGGATTCGAATGTCGAATATGGGGACTGGTAGTGCCGGGATAATAAGGGGAAAGCCCAGGTTTGTCAAGCACATTTCATCACGGTATACTACGGCTGTTTTTAACTGTTTCCATGCGGCTTCCCGAGATCACGGCACGCATCCGGGCGGCCTACCACACCCGGACCATGAAGGCCTGGGTCGGCGTCTGTGCCGTTCTCGTTCTTGGGACGTATACCCTGATTGGTTTCGTCATCCTGCCCATCCGGGGCACGGCTGCGGCTTTCCCATACCATTACACCATCTACTTTGGCGTGGACCGCCTGGGCCCATGGTACATGACCTTCATGCCGGCCTACCTGGCGACTGCGCTCTTCCTCACGAATCTCGTTGCAGTGGCCAGCCTGGGCGAGCGGGATCGTCCGTTGCAGCGGCTGATGGCCGTGCTCACCATCCTTTTCCTCACGTTCACTTTGCTTGGCGGCGTGTTCGTCGCCCTCCTCAACCTTTCGTAGCATGCTCATTACCGACGCCCTCGTCAAAATCGGCATCCTGTCTACGGCCGCCTTTGCCGTCACTATGGTGTGGACGCCGGCCCTCACCCATTTCTTGTACAAGTACAAGCTGGGCAAGTCCATCCGGAGCGCAAAAGAGGCACCGGTCATGGCCAAGCTCCATGCTGCTAAAAAAGGGACGCCGACCATGGGTGGCATTTTGGTGTGGGGGACGGCCACCTTCTTGGCTTTGCTGTTGGGTGCGCTCGGCATGTGGCTGGGCGGTGCGTTTGCCGACCTGTCCTTCCTGACCCGCGGGGAAACACTGCTGCCTCTCGGTGCTTTGGTGGCCTCGGCTATTGTGGGGCTCGTGGATGATTATTGGAATGTGAAACGGATTGGCGCCCATGGCGGCGGTCTGCGGGCCCGGCACCGGCTCTTGATTTACACGGCCATTGCCCTGGTCGGCGCCTGGTGGTTCTTTTTTAAGCTGCAGTGGACGCAATTCACCGTGCCGTTTTTTGGCACCTACGACATTGGCTGGTGGTACATCCCGATTTTTGTGACCGTGATTGTGTCCACGGCTTTTTCCGTGAATGAGACGGATGGGTTGGACGGCTTAGCTGGTGGCACGCTCCTCACGGCCTTTTGCGCGTATGGCGCCATTGCCTTTAGCCAAGGCCGCTTCAACTTGGCCGCCTTCTGCGCAGTGATTGCTGGCGCACTCCTCGGTTTTCTCTGGTTCAACATCAACCCGGCTCGCTTTTTTATGGGGGACACGGGCGCGATGTCGTTGGGCGTCACCTTGGGCATCGTGGCCATGCTCACCAATACCGCGCTCTTACTTCCAATCATCGGCCTGCCGTTTGTGATTGAATCTGCCTCAGTCATCATCCAGCTCCTTTCTAAAAAATTCCGGGGCAAAAAAGTGTTTAAGAGCGCCCCCCTCCACCATCACCTGGAAGCCGAAGGTTGGCCTGAACCCAAAATCGTCATGCGCACCTGGATCCTGGCGGCGGTGTGCGCCGTGGTGGGTGTGATTCTGGCGCTGGTGGATTGAGGATCGAAGAGATGCGCGCCCTATACAAAGGGGCGCGTTTTTGGTTACATGCGGCCACCCCGAACAACCAAGGAGGTGGGGCATGACAAGGATTCCGGAGAGTGTGAAGGGGGAGCCCATCCCCGGGTTGGAGCTGGTGCACATGGGCAAGGTGCGGAACACGTACCAGTTGCTGGATGACATGCATTTGCTGGTGGAAGCCAGCAATCGGGTGAGCATCTTCGACCACGTGCTCAATGCAACCATCCCCCAGAAGGGGGAAGTGCTCACCGCCATGAACGTCTTCTGGCGGACACAGGTGATGGGCGAGCGGTACCAGCACGACCTGCGCGCCTACGGCAAAGGCATCGATGCCTTCCTGCCGCCGGAGCTCCGTGGGAACCCGGCGCTCCAAGCCCGCTGTACCGTGGTCCGGCGACTCACTATGCTGCCGGTCGAGGCAATCGTGCGCGGTTGCATCACAGGCACCGGGCTCGAGGCCTATAAGCAGACGGGCGAAGTCTGCGGGCACCGGCTGCCGGAAGGGCTCCAAGACGGCGACCGTCTGGAGGCGCCGATCTTCACACCGACCACCAAGGCGGTGGTGGGCCACGATGTGCACTGGAACGTGGACGAGGTCCGCACCAAGTTCGGACAGAAGTTGGAGCAACTGTCGCTCCAACTGTTCACCGAGGCCCGTGACTATGCGGCCAAGCAGGGCATCGTTCTGGCCGACACCAAGTTCGAGTTCGGCATCGACGAGCAAGGCGTGCCCCGCGTGGCCGACGAAGTGCTCACTCCCGACAGCTCGCGTTTCTGGGACCTCCTGCAATGGCTGGCCGCCCAGGCCAAGGCGGAACGCAAGAGTCCCCAGAGCTACGACAAACAGTTCGTACGGGAATGGGGCAAGGGGCTCAAAATGAACAAGCTCCTTCCCGAGCGGGATGACGAGGTCGATTGGGTGCACGCCCAAGTGGTGCCGGAGGAGATCATCGTCCAGACCACCCGGCTCTACCGCTACATTTTCTGGCGGTTGGTCGGGATAAAGCTGGAAGCCTTCCAGCAGAACCAGATGGGCATCGATGTGCAGTTGTCGAAGCCACACGTGGTGGTGATCTCTGGCAGCGAGTCCGATCTGCCACAGATGCTGCATGGTTTGCAGTTCCTCGATCAATCCACGACCAGTGGGTCCATCACTTCGGAGCGTCATGTGGTGAGCTGCCACCGCAATCCCAATGAGCTGGCGCAGATCGTTGCCGGCATGCGGGATGACGCAGTGGTGATTGCCTCTGCCGGCATGGCTGCTCAACTGCCTGGTGTGCTGAAGGCGCTCCTCGTCGCCGCTGGCAAGTCGCACGTGCCGGTCATTGGTCATGCCTGCGAAGGCAAGGACGAAGCCGCGAACATGGCTGCCAAGCTGTCCATCGAGCAACTGCCGGGACAACCGGTGGTGCTGGACAAGAACGGCCAGGCCTACTTCGGGGGACCAGGTTTCAACGGCGCCTGTGCGGCAGCCGTCTTCGATGAGTTCCCGCCCACGACCTTCGGCAACAAGCCGGCCAAGCTCAACCAGCCGCTCGTTCCCGAGACGGCCTAACGCCAACCTGCGGCCACAAAGCCGCGAAGGGTGCCTGCCAGCGCCCTTTTTTCTTTGGAGTTTGCTATACTGGACGCAATTCATTTTGGAGGACATGCCCAAACTCACTGTTGAAACGCCAGAAAAGCCAGCTTCTACCGTTGGGGTGGCTGTGCCGGCAGTGGACCCGACCACTATTCCGGCCCGGGCGCCGGTGGTGGCGTTGCCGGGCGTTGTTTTGTTCCCAAAAATTACGGTGCCGTTGTTGGTGACCGATCCGGCTGCCCGAGCTGCCATTGCCGCAGCTGAGGCGGGTGATCATTTGGCAGCGTTTGTGGCGGTGCGGGACGGAAAGGAAGCGGAAAAGGGGAGCGGGCGCATGTTCACGGTGGGTACGCTCTGCCGGATCCGCGAAACTGTGAAGCTGCCGGATGACACGGTGCGGCTTATTATGGAAGGCGTTGAGCGGGTACGCCTCACCAACCTCAAGGAAACCGAGGGGCACTGGGATGCTGCGCTCACTGCCCTGCCTGCGCCGCACGATGGTAAGAACGACCAGGTGGAAGCGCTCATGTATTCGGTCATCAACCAGTTCAAGGAAGTGGCTGGCATGGGCGCGCCCATTCCCTTTGACGTGATGCTGGTGGTCATGAACCTGACCGACCCCTGGCAGCTTGGTGACCTGGTTGCCCTCAACATCGAATTCAAGACCGAAGAGAAGCAGCAGATTCTGGAGGCGGCCACGGCCCAGGAAAAGCTGGAGCATGTGTCGGCTGCCTTGGCCCGCCAGCTGCATGTGTTGAAGCTCTCCAAGAAAATCCAGGATGACACAGGCAAAGAGCTGGGCAAGATGGAGCGTGAAATGTTTTTGCGCGAGCAGCTGCATTCCATTGAAAAGGAGTTGGGCGTTTCCGGAGGGAAAAGTGAGTTTGAAGAATTGGAGAAGAAGATCGCCACCTGCGGCATGTCGGCTGCGGCTAAGGCCATTGCGGAAAAGGAATTGGGCCGGTTGAAGTCCATGCCTTCGTTCTCGCCAGAAATTTCCTATGTGCGCACCTACCTGGATTGGCTGGTGGGCTTGCCCTGGAGCGTGAAAACCGAATCCACCATCGACATCAAAGCGGCCGAGCGTATTTTGGATGAAGACCACTATGGTCTAGAAAAAGTGAAAGAGCGCATTCTGGACTACCTGGCCGTGCAAAAAATGGTCGGCAAGGTGCGCGGACCGATCTTGTGCTTTGCTGGTCCGCCCGGCACCGGAAAAACATCTATTGGAAAATCGATCGCCCGTTCACTTGGCCGCAAGTTCGTACGCATGTCTTTGGGTGGGGTGCGGGATGAAGCCGAGATCCGCGGTTTTCGTCGCACCTACGTGGGCGCACTGCCCGGCCGGATTATCCAAGGTATTGCCGAGTCGGGCGCCCGCAACCCGGTGTTCATGCTGGACGAGTTGGATAAACTCAGTGCCGACTTCCGCGGCGACCCTTCGTCTGCGCTTTTGGAAGCGCTCGATCCCGAGCAGAACAACGCCTTTTCCGACCACTACCTGGAAGTGCCGTTCGACCTTTCCGACGTCCTCTTCATTGCCACGGCCAACATGTTGGACACCATCCCGCCGGCCTTGCGCGACCGTTTGGAGGTCATTGAATTCCCGGGCTACACGGAAGACGAGAAGGTCCACATTGTGCGGCAATACTTGGTACCCAAGGCCTTTGCCAACCACGGCATTTCCGAAAAAAATCTGCATCTCACAGATCCAGCCATCCGCGCTATTATCCGCCACTACACGCGGGAAGCAGGCGTGCGCAACGTGGAGCGCGAGCTGTCCACCATCTGCCGAAAAGTGGCCCGCCGCCTGACCACAGGCAAGAAGGACGCAGTCACCGTCGGGGCCACCGAACTCAAGAATTACTTGGGGGTGGAGCGTTTCCATAGTTTAATGAGCGAGAAGACCGACGAGGTTGGCGTGGTAAACGGCTTGGCCTGGACCGAAGCCGGCGGCGAAATCCTGCGCATTGAAGCGGCCCGCATGCAAGGCAGCGGCAAGCTCACTTTGACCGGCCACCTGGGGCAGGTGATGCAGGAATCGGCCCAGGCCGCCTATTCCTACGCCCGCAGCCAGGCCAAGAAGCGGGGAGTGACCGATCCCTTCTACAAAGATTCGGACATCCACGTGCATGTACCGAGCGGCGCCATTCCTAAAGATGGCCCGTCAGCCGGCGTTGCCCTGGCTCTGGCGCTGACCTCGCTTATTTCTGGAACACCCATCCGCCACAATGTGGCCATGACCGGTGAAGTCACGCTCACGGGACGGGTCTTGGAAATAGGCGGGCTCAAGGAAAAAGTGCTGGCCGCCCACCGCTCCGGCATTGCCACGGTCATCCTGCCCCACGAAAACGAAAAAGACCTGGGCGACATTCCGCCCGAGGTACGCAAGAGCATGCGCTTCGTGCTCGCCAAGACAATGGATGACGTGTTTGCTGCTGCTCTGGCGCCGGCCGTGCGTGCCAAGACCCGGCGGCACAGTAAAGCGGCATGACCAAATTTTTCCACCGCCTCCAAAACACGTTTGCGCGCGTCGATCGGGTTTTCTTATTCGGAACCTTGGCGCTCATTGGTTTTGGTATTGTCATGCTGTCGTCGGTCTCCGGACCAACCGCGTTTGCCAAGTACGGTGATGCCTTCTGGTTTGTGAAGCACCAGTTATTGATTGGTGTTGTGCCCGGACTTTTCATGCTCTGCCTGGCGTCGGGCGTGGACTATCATCGTTACAAAGAGTGGGCGATGCCGATTCTCCTGGTCTCTATTGTGCTGCTCACGCTCGTATTTATTCCTGGATTGTCCGCTAGTTGGGGTACGAGCCGCAGCTGGATTGGCATTGGTGGCTTTTCCTTCCAACCAGCTGAGTTAGTGAAGCTGACCTTCCTCTTATATCTCGCGGCGTGGTTGGACGCCCGGGGAGATGAAGGGGCGCGTGATGTGCGGGCTGGACTCGTTCCCTTTTTGGTGCTTTTGGCCATCATCGGTGCCCTCATCATGCTCCAGCCGGACTTGGGAACACTGAGCGTGATCGTGCTCACCTCGCTCACCGTCTATTTTTTGGGCGGGGCTTCGCTTCGCCATTTGTCTGTCCTGGCCGTGTCCGGCGGCCTGCTCATCTTCCTGTTCATCCAAGGCGCCACCTATCGGGCCAACCGGCTGATGACTTTCCTGCACCCGGAGTTGGATCCGCAGGGCGTGGGCTACCATATCAACCAGGCGCTCTTAGCAATCGGTTCAGGCGGTTTTTTTGGCTTGGGATTCGGCCAATCGCGCCAAAAGTTTTCTTACCTGCCGGAAGTAGCTGGGGACTCTGTTTTTGCCATCATGGCCGAGGAGTTGGGGTTCCTGTTTGCCGGCCTGTTTGTGGTGCTGCTCTTGCTGTTTTTATGGCGGGGCCTCAAGATTGCCCGGCGCGCGCCCGACCGGTTCGGCATGCTGGTGGCCGCGGGCATTGTGGCCTTGTTGGCCGTCCAGGCCTTCGTGAACATTGGTTCCATGCTGTCCTTGCTGCCGCTCACGGGCATCACCCTGCCCTTCGTCTCATATGGCGGCACGGCGCTTGTTGTGGCCTGCACGGCCATGGGCGTCCTCCTGAACATTTCGTCCCAAGGTAAAGAACTGCGTGAACGCGCCGCCTATGGGCACCGTCACTAAATTCGTCTACATCCTCCTGGCCGGGCTCCTCCTCTTAGAGCCGCAGATCGTCAACGACGATTTGTTTTTGGTGTCCCGCCACTACGTTTTGACTATCATGAACGCCATCATATTAGTGGTCGCCTACCTGCTCTATTTGGTGACCAAACGTGACCTGGCCCGCAAGGAACGGGAGAAACGGGTGATGGAAATGAAGTTGACGCGCTCGCACGGCACCTTGAATGACGCCTTTGCCTACATCGGCATCCTGAACCGCCGCCTGCCATTACTGAAGAACCTGACCACCGACGTGGTGAGCCGCGGGGTGGCCACCAAAAAGGAACGCAAGCGCATTTTTGACGAGCTCCTGGCAACGGCGGTCGCCTCCATTGTGCGCACCGAATGGGGGATGCTGCGGTTTATCCGGGTGGACAAGGAAAAGACCACGCAAGAATTTTTTTTCACCACACATTCCGGGAGTAACCAACCACACATCAGTAACCACGAGCTGCTCAGTCTCAATGAAGACGACGCGCCGCTTAAGTACGTTGATTCCTATTGCTGTGTGGCCACGTCCGACCGGACGAGCCCGGTGCGCTGCTTCTTCATCTTCCCGCCGTACGAACGCACCGACGCCCAGGATGACATGGTCCTGCAAAGCATTGTGGACCAGGCCCAGATTTTCTCGGCCTACTTTGACCGCAAGCCGCAGGAGCAGCCGCAAGGCGAACCAGCGATTGCGCAAGAAGTGACCAAAGTATCCGTATGAAGATCCTGCTTTCCGGTGGCTGGACTTTGGGCGGGGTGACGCCACTCATCGCCCTCAAGGAGCACATGGAGGCGGGAAATAGTTTTGTCTGGGTAGGGACGCAGGCAGGCCCCGAACGGCCAGTGGTTGAAGCGGCCGGCATTCCGTTTACCCCCATATTTTCTGGGAAAATCCGCCGTTATTTTTCTGTGGATAACTTTTTGGACCTGTTCCGGATTGCCGTCGGGATCGTCCAGAGTGTATTGATTTTGCTGAAGGAAAAACCGGATGTACACGTCACGGCTGGCGGGTTTGTGAGTTTGCCGCCAGCCATTGCCGGGTGGTTCCTGGGTGTGCCGCTTGTGGTCCACCAGGAAGACCTGGAACCGTTGCGTGCCAACCGGTTCATGAGCCGGATGGCAGCGGCAGTGACCGTGACGGTGCCTGAAGCCGGAAAGGCATTTGCCCGTTTCCATCCGGTCGTTGTCGGCAACCCGGTGCGTCAGGCCTTGCGCCAGGCGCCCAACGAACCGGCCAATGTGGTGCTGATCGCCCGGACGAAACTGGGATTAGAGCATCCCAAGCCCACGCTCGTCGTGTTCGGCGGCGGCACAGGATCACTGCCGGTGAACGAACGACTGGTGGCGGCCCTGCCCGAATTGTTGCCGCACATGCAGGTCTATCATGTGACTGGAAAAAACAAGCATGTAGGGGCCCCGCCGCCGGCGGGGCCCGACCAGGTGCTGCCCGGGTACCACCAAGTCGAATTCGTGACGACCGGCATGGAAGACCTGTACCTGGCGGCAGACGTGGTGTTGTGTCGCGCCGGATTCGGCACGCTCACGGAGCTTGCCGTGTTCCGCAAGGCAGCCGTGCTGATTCCCTTGCCGCGTTCGGCCCAAATCCAAAACGCCCAATTCGCGCTCAGCCACAACGCCGCAGAAATGCTGCAAGAACCCGCGGCCACTCCCACGCTCCTAGCCCGCGTCATCCTGCACCTCATGGCCGACCCCGCCCAACGCGAACAGATGGGGAACAACCTGCACCAGCTGTTTGGCGACGGGGATCCGCAGCCATTGGCTGCGGTGGTGGAGCGGGTTGCCAAGAGGACTCCCTCAACCGAGTAGCTCCCTCTTCGCAAGAGGGAGAGTCTATGCCGCGCTTGTTTAATACGCAGTCACATAAAGACCTCCGTCGTTCTCTTCGTCATTACACGACGAAGCCCGAACAGCTTCTGTGGTTACGCCTCTGTCGCGACCAGATAGGGTATCGTTTTCGGCGGCAATATGGCGTCGGACGCTATATTCTCGATTTTTATTGCCCCCAGCTTCGTCTCGCAGTCGAGGTCGATGGCGATTCTCATGCAGCGGCGGAGTCGGTCGAATACGATAAGCAGCGTGATGAGTATTGTGCTTCCGTTGGTATTCTTACGTTGCGGTTTACAAACCGGGAAGTACAAGAGCATATTGAAAGCGTTGTTGAGCGTATCAGAGAAACGTGCGACCTCCGGTCACCACGCTCTCCGTCAGTTCGTTTATAAGTGTAGGGCGGCAAAGATCAGTTTCCCCTTCTTGCGAAGAAGGGGGTGGGGAAGTCTACACAAAGAAAACCCCTCGCAAGGAGAGGTTTTCTTCTGGTGACTTGGGTGGGGATCGAACCCACGACCCTCGGCTTAAAAGGCCGGTGCTCTACCAACTGAGCTACCAAGTCAAAAGAGAAATTTCTCACAAAATATAGCAATTTTTAGTCTGTTTGGCAAGATGGGGTTGACGGTCGCCCTTTTTACTGTCATTTTTGAGGAGGAGAGGTGATGTTCAAGAAAAAGTCGAAAGCACGTCTTCAGATGTGTACGTGTGGAAAGCACGGCCGCCTGCTAGGAGACGACGGATATTTCAGCGCAGAGTTCGCTTCGAAGCACGAAGCTGAGTACAACCTCGAGCAAGCGCAGATCTTTAGAACGATCCATTCCAGCCTCGTGGAGGGCATTCGCGGCCAGATCGCGGCGTCGACCTTACCGGACACCGCATCCGCTGTCGACAAGAAGCTGGCAACACAACTGCATCAGTACAATGTCCGGCGCGCTGCAATGACGAACGGCCGCCCGAACGACGGGTTTGATCCCGAGCGGATTCACGACACGCATAATAACTGACCCGGGTGCCGGGACAGCGGTAAGCGTGTCTTTTTGTTATACTGCCCCCATGCGGATTGCCATGATTGGGCAGAAAGGGGTGCCGATGGGGGAAGACGGCGGCGGGATTGAAAAGCATGTGGAGGAAATCTCCACGCGTCTT
>CAZQBA010000032.1:0-4279 GCA_964591635.1 uncultured Gammaproteobacteria bacterium
ATCGGTACAGTTGTTTTTTTCGGGCTGACGATTCTCATTGGATACCAGATCTATCAGCAGGTTGTGATTCGAACGGGTTGGAATATTGTTGATGAGCAAGTGACATACATGTATTCACGGCGGGTGAAACGGATGCGCGCGGAGTACACCTATATTGTCGATGGGCAGATTTACACAGGACAAGGGCGGGTAGAATATCCAACCAGTAGTTTGGTTTTTGTTCGTGTTAACCCCGCTAACCCGTCAGAGTCAGTTGTTCAATGGTCTGTTTTCAAATCGTTTCAAAATATTTTGTTGTTTTTCTTTTTTATATTCCTCGCTATCGCACCGTGGGTTCCGTGGTGGCGTTTTAAAAAGTCGAGTTCATAGAGGTTCACACTCTCTACATTCAGGCCAGAAATGGCCTGTTTTTAGTTATCCCCAGGGGTGGGCTTGCGGGGTTGTTGGGCGGGGGATTGTGGTATAAAATGGGTGGGTAAGGATTGAAGTGGGGATAGGTGGGGAAATGAGAGTTTATGTTTATAGGAGAGTACCAACACGGACTGGATGACAAAGGCCGGTTGGCATTGCCGGTCAAATTCCGGCCGCAGTTGGCCAAGGGTGTGGTGATTACGCGCGGGGTGGACGGCTGCTTGGTGGCCTACCCCAAAGCAGAATGGACGGTGTTGGCACAAAAATTGGCCGCACTTTCCGTAGCGCAGGCTAACACCCGGGCCTTTGCCCGTTTGCTCCTGGCTGGTGCCATGGACATGGTGCCGGACAAGCAGGGTCGGGTCACCGTTCCGGAATATTTGCGGCAGTACGCGGGCATTGCCAAGAACGTGGTGGTGGCTGGCCTCTACAACCGGATGGAAATCTGGGATGCCACGGCCTGGGCTGCCTACCGAAAGGGAACAGAAAAAGACGCGCAGCAGATTGCCGAGCAGCTGGGTGATTTGGGGGTGTAGGGGCGTGATGCATCACGCCGACTGATATGCACGTGCCAGTTTTGTTGGACGAAGTGATTGATGGGCTCGATCTGCACCCGGGAGACGATGTGATCGATGGCACGCTCGGGAACGGTGGACACAGTGCCGCCATTCTGGAGCGGACCGGCCCCAAAGGACGCATCCTGGGCATAGACCGCGACCCGGACGCCGGCACAGCAGCCCGCCAGGCACTCAAGCCGTACGGCAAACGCGCAGTGATCGTACAAGGGAATTATGCAGAGATGGAGGAGCATGCGGCGAAGAACGGTTTCCCGCAGGTCCACGGCATCCTCCTCGATCTCGGCATCCGCTCCGACCAATTAGAGTCGAGCGGGCGGGGATTCAGCTTCCAGCGGGATGAGCCGTTGCTCATGACCATGGATGGTTCAGAGGAAGAAACTGCGGCACACCTAGTCAACACGCTTCCGGTGGGAGAACTCGTCGAGATCTTCCGGGCCTATGGCGAAGAGCCGCACGCGCTCTCCATTGCCAAGGCAATCGTCACGGCGCGCAAGCGGCAGCGGATCACGACGAGCGGCCAACTCACGGACATCATCACGGCGGCGGTGCCGGGCCGCGGAAAGATCCATCCGGCCACGCGTACCTTTCAAGCCTTGCGCATTGCCGTGAACGACGAACTGGGTGCCCTGGAGCGCGGCATAGCAAGCGCCTTCCGGCTCCTCGAACCAGGCGGACGTTTGGCAATCATCTCATTCCATTCGCTGGAAGACCGGATGGTCAAACGGGCCTTCATCAACGCCACAAAAGCAGGTCGCGCAGTCACCATTACAAAAAAACCGCTTATTCCTTCACCCGCGGAAGTTGCCAACAACCCGCGCAGCAGGAGCGCAAAGCTCCGGATCATCAAAACAAATACATGAACAAGTACTTTCAGAATATCGCAGTCCAGGAGATGACTCCCGGCGAATCTGCTCGCAGCCGCACCTTGATCCTGCCCTACGGGGACAAGATGCTGTTGGTGGGTCTGGTCCTGGCCTTGGTGGCACTCGGCATTGCCTATTTGATCCAGCTGAATGTGGTGGCGGCCAAGGGGTTTGCCTTGCGTACTACCGAGCGGAACGTGGCAACCTTGCGCGAGCAGCAAAAAAAGCTGCAGGTGGAATTGGCACAGAAGGAATCGCTGGCTGGGCTCACTGAAGGCATTGAGTCCTTGGGGTTGGTCCCGGTCCAGCACGTGGAATACCTGAACGCCAACGACGAGGTGGCGGTGCGCTAACATGTCGCACCTCCGGAAACTGGTGGTGGAAAACCAAATCAGCGTGGTCTTGGCCGGCATTGTTGCCGGCATTTTGGTACCCGGCCTGTTTGAACCGCTCCACAACTGGAACACGCTCTTTCTCCAACTCATTTTCTTTTTCTCCGCCCTGCGCGTAGACATGCGCGAGCTGACCCGATACGCCCGCGACACCAAAATGGATGTGCTGGTGTCCGTCTTCCATCTCATCATCTTCCCGGTCCTCGTTTTCCTGCCGCTCCAGTTGGTGGCGCCCGATTGGTCGCTGGCCTTCCTCATAACGCTTTCCGTACCCACGGGCATGACGATTGCGCTCATGGCCGACTACTTTGGCGGCAAGACGTCGCTCGCCATTGTCATCACCATCATGACTTCGGTCCTGGCTCCGTTCACCATGCCGGTGCTGTTTTCGCTGCTGGTAGGACGCACCATCCCGATTGATTCCTTCGGTATGCTCCGCGACTTGCTGTGGGCCATTGTCCTGCCGTTTGCCTTGGCGTGGCTCCTGCACCGCTCGCAGCCGAAAATCGTGGAACGGGGGGCAAACCTGTGGCGGACCGCCTCCATTGTGCTGTTCGGCATCTTGATTGCCAGCATCGTGAGCAAAACAGGGGGCCAGGAAGGGGCGCTCACGCTCACTTTGTCTGCCCGCACCCTGGTGATGATCGGCGTTTCGGCACTCCTCATGGTGGGGCTGGTCTACCTTTCCTACCGCATGGTGTTTTGGCGGAGCGTTTCCGAACGCATGACTATTGCGCTCTGCATGGTGTACCTCAACAACACGCTCTCCTTGTACATTGCCGACCGTTTCTTTGCCGACCAACACATTGTGCCGCAACTGGTCGTCATCTTGCTTCTGTTGAACGCCATGCTGCCCGGCTTCAAGTTCTTTGCCTATCGCCTGGTGCGGGGTAGGATACCGGGGAGTGCACAATCCAAGAGCGCCTAACCCTGTTTCGGTATGCCCGCCATTTCCGTAGGCAAGAAAGCGCCTGATTTTACGTTGCCGGACCAGGACGGGAAGGAACAGCGCCTTTCAGACTACGCAGGCAAGTGGGTGCTCCTCTATTTTTACCCCAAGGACGACACGCCGGGCTGCACATTGGAAGCCTGCACTATCCGTGACAGCTACGCGGATTTCAAAAAAGCGGGGATCGTGGTGTTGGGTGTGAGTAAGGATTCCGTCAAAAGCCACGGCAAGTTTGTGGAAAAGTATAAGCTGCCATTTACGATTTTGGCCGACGAAGAAAAGAAAGTGGTCCAGCTCTACGGCGTCTGGCAAGAAAAGAAGCTCTACGGCCGGGCCTACATGGGCATTGCCCGCTGGTCCTTTTTGATTGATCCCAAAGGCAAGATTGCCAAGATTTACGAAGGTGTAAAACCAGCCGAGCATGCGGCTGAAGTGTTGAAGGATGTGGCAGGGATGTGATTGTCATTCCCGCGGAGGCGGGAATCCATTGTGACCTGCTGGTTTTCTGGATCCCCGCCTCCGCGAGGATGACTTTTTATATTACTTCTGGTATACCCTCTGCATGTTTCACGTTGAGCAGGAATCCACCAAGAGCGCGGCGCGGCGCGGAAAACTGACATTGGCGCATGGTGTGGTAGAGACGCCGTGCTTTATGACGATTGCTACCAAGGGCGCAGTCAAAACCATTGATGTGCCTGATTTGGAGGCGGCGGGTGCGGAAATCATCTTATCGAACACCTACCATTTGATGTTGCGGCCTGGCGTGGACACGCTGAAGGCCATAGGTGGTTTGCACGGCTTGATGGGTTGGCACAAACCGATTTTGACTGACTCCGGCGGCTATCAAGTGTTGTCGTTGGCCTCGATGCGAAAGGTGACGGACGATGGTGTGGTGTTCCGTTCGCATATTGATGGCAGCGCGCAATCACTCTCACCAGAGAAGTCGCAGGAAGTGCAGCAGGCGATTGGTTCGGACATTGCCATGATCTTGGATGATTTGGCCGACTGGCCGATTTCCGAAGATGGTGCCCGGGCGACGCTCGACCGCACGTTGGGTTGGGCTGAGCGGCAGAAAACATGGTGGGA
>CAZQBA010000032.1:4379-10142 GCA_964591635.1 uncultured Gammaproteobacteria bacterium
TTCGGCATCGTTCAAGGCTCCACATTCCCGGATCTACGCAAACGGTCGGCCGAAGCATTGGTGCGCATTGGTTTTGATGGCTATGCGCATGGCGGCCTTTCTGTAGGCGAACCGCGCGAACAAAGCTACGAACTGACCTCGCTCGTGAACGACATCCTGCCCAAAGACCAGCCGCGCTACTGGATGGGTGCCGGCCAACCGCATGAAATTGTGGAATATGTGAAACGGGGGTGCGACATGTTCGATTGCGTGCTTCCCACCCGCAATGCTCGTCACGGTTCGCTCTATATATGGAAGGACGCAGCGCTCCTTGGTCACTCTCCGGATTTTTACGAAATGCTCCACATCACCAACGAGCAGTTTGCGACTGATGCTGCACCCATCGACTCTACCTGTGGCTGCTTTACCTGCACCCATCACAGCCGGGCCTATGTGCGCCACCTGTTTTCCGTAGATGAAACCCTGGGCCAGCGTTTGGCTACCATCCATAACGTCTTTTTCTACCAAGAATTAATGCGGAAGATTCGCGAAGGGGTTGTGGAAGGGAAGATTTGACGCCCCTTTGGCCGCATGGTCTGCTACCTTGAGTGGAGGGATCATGCGCAGAAGTTTGGCCGTTTTCCCGATAGTTCTTTTCTTCCCTTTGCTGACGGCACGGGCCACGCTGGTGGAGTACGAGAACACGCCATTCGCGCCCCAACCGCCAGCCGGGACGTACGCGCCGGGCATCCAGCAGGGCATACACCAGGTGTCGTTCCTCACGCAGTGTGGCGGGGATCATCATTTGGAAGGTCGATTCCGCCTGCCACGCCGGTCGTACCAGGCCACCCTGCTCTTTTCCGAAGACTGCGACATCTTCGCAGAAACGGAAGCGGTGGAAGAAGGTCCGGAGGCCAAGTTTTCGCTCCAGACCCAGGCCGGGTTGCGCATCTACCGCGTGGCTTTGCGGATGGTCAGCCGCGGCGGACATTCCTACGCCCGGTCCTTCTGCGGCGTGGATGACGAGGGGCGGGCCGAAGTCCCGTTCGGGGCAGTAGAGTGGCAGGACGAAGGCGGCCTGTACCGCTATGTCCCAGGCCTCCAGCCCGGGGATAGGCTGGAAGAAGGGGAGCAGACCGCCTACCTTATTCCCGACGAAGATCTCGGGCCGGACTGCTGGATGGTGGTCTGCGTCCGCGGCCGGGGGATTCCCTGCCGTATCCCATTCCCGTAGGTAACGCTGGCATGCGCCGTATATTGGGTTCCTTCGACCTTCCCCGCCACAGCGGGGTCAGGCTCAGGACGCCACGCACCAGAGACATGCGTGGCGTTTTTTTGTTACACTAGTGCTATGACCCTCCTTGTGGTGCGTGACGCGGCCCGTTTTTTGGTGGCAGACATCCTGGGGGATGCCATTCGGTTTCCGGTGTGGTGGTACACCACCGGATTGGCTTTGTGTTTGGGGTGGGTCGGGGAACGCCTGCAAGTGGGCTGGCATCTGTTCGGGGTCGGCGTGTGGGCCAAGAACGTGCTCACGCCTATGTTCGGCCAGCGAGATGTTCAGGGCCGGATCATCAGCTTTGCCTTTCGGATCGTTCAGATTGTGGCCCGGACGCTTGGTTTGCTGGCCTATGCAGTGCTCTTGGGCGCGCTCTTTGTGTTGTGGGTGACGTTGCCGCTCCTGGTGATTCTGCTTCTTGTTTTGCAGTTGGCCAACATTGGCTCCTGACTATGCCCGTTGATTCCTTAGGGTCAGCCGTGCGGTTCCGTGGCAAGTTCCTGTATTGGGGGGCGCGTTTAGATGCGGCTGCAATCCACGAACGTCGCATGGAGCGGGCGGTGCGGAGCGGCGTGAATGTTGCGGCCATGCTGGTTGCCTTGGTGTTGGTGCTCCAGTTTGTCTGGTTCGTGCTGCCCCAACCACTTCTTGTATTCCGCGCTGCATTTTGGACCCAGCAATACCACGGACAAACCGTCCTTTTTTTGTTGGGCATCTGTTTGGCCTCATACGTGGCCTATCGCCTGGCCGAAGAAAGCCGGGTGCGGACCGATATTCCAGCCCCGCATTTTGGCGAAACAACAGAAGATGCCTTTGCCGAAACAGACGCAGACACCTTTGCCAAAGCACCTGCCAAGGACCGGATTGATGCATCACGGGCTTATGCGCCAGAAGCCACAAAAGCAGTGGAAGATGCGGTCCTGTTGGCTGCCAAGTTCGGGCATGGGCGCGTGGCGCCGGCCCATCTTTTGGGTGGTCTCTTGGGTGCGCCGTCCATTGGCTTGCTGTTGGCCCGCCTGGGTATTGCCGGCAACGCTATGACCGAAGGCGTGCAACGCATGCTGGCGGCGGAAACTGGTTCGCAAGGAGTGGCTGTTGTTCTTACGCCTGAAGTCGTGCAGAGCGTGTTTGGTGCATATCAAGAAGCGGCCCTAGCCAAGCAGCGCCGGGTGCGGCCAACCGAAGTGTTGTTGGCGCTTCTGCGGCAGAAAGGTCCGTGGCAGGATTTGTTTTTTGACTTAGGGGCTGACGTCACCAAAGTGGAAAACGTGGTGGCTTGGATCCGGGTGGTGACCGAGCTCCGGGAAAAGTGGCACGCCGGCCGGGGCCGAGCGCGATTCCGTCCCAAGGGCGCTATGAACCGGGCCATGACTGCTTTAGCTACGCCACTTTTGGATAGGATGTCCGACGACCTCACCGAGTTAGCGCGCTTGGGCTATTTGCCGCCCTTTGTGGAACGGGCCCGCTTGATGGACCAAGTGTTCCGCTCGATTGAAGGTGGTCGTCGTCACGTGCTGTTGGTGGGTGCCCATGGCACAGGCAAGGAAGCGCTTCTCTTTGGCATTGCCCAGCGCATGGTGGAAGAAGACGTGCCCAAAACCCTTTCTGATAAACGGTTGATCATGCTTTCTGTGGCCAAGCTCGTTTCGGGTGCTACCGCATCTGAAGTGGCTGAGCGTATTGATGAGGTGCTTACGGAAGTAGCGCGGGCCGGCAATATTGTCTTGGCTATTCCCAACGTCCACGGTTTGGTGGGGCTGACGACCGGCAGCCGTGGCGGTATGGATGTGGGCGATGCTTTGGCAGAAGGGTTGCGTCGGGCCAATGTCTTTGCGATTGCTACCACCACACCAGAAGACGACGTTGCTACTCTGGAACGTTCACTCCTTGGCCAGTCGTTCGAACGCGTCCAAGTCACGGAACCGGAAACGAACGAAGCCATCCGCATTGTGGAAGCCAAAGCTGGCGGTATGGAGCGGGCCAACCAGGTCTACCTCTCCTATGGCGCTATTGAAACCGCAGTCCAGCTTTCCACTCGTTACCTGCACGACCGTTATCTCCCAGAGAAAGCGATTGAAGTGTTGAAGGAGGTCTGCCATGCCGTGGCCAGCCAACGCGGTGCCAAAGCGGTGGTGGGGAGCGAAGACGTAGCTGCGGTGATTGCTGAAAAATCAAAAGTACCGGTCACCGCCGTCACCCAAGATGAAGGCGACAAGCTTCTGCGTTTTGAAGAAGTGCTGCACGAACGGATGGTTGGCCAAGATGAAGCCGTGGCTGCTGTGTCGCGGGCTATTCGTCGGGCTCGGGCGGAGCTGCGTAACGAAAAGCGGCCGATTGCCAATTTCCTCTTCTTGGGGCCGACCGGTGTGGGGAAAACTGAACTAGCGAAGACGGTTGCCGAAGCCTATTTTGGCGCTGAAGAACGCATGACACGGCTCGACATGAGCGAATACCAAGACGCGCAATCGCTCTATCGCTTAGTGGGCGTGCCGGGTTCAGGCCAAGGTGGGTTGCTCACAGAAGCAGTGCGTCGCCAACCGTTCACGCTTCTCCTCCTCGACGAACTCGAAAAGGCCCACCCCGATATCATCAATGTCTTCCTCCAAGTCATGGACGACGGCCGGCTCACGGATGCCGCTGGGAAGACGGTCGACTTTACGAACGTCATCCTGATTGCCACGACGAACGCGGCCACGCCATTCATCACCGAATCCCTTGCTGCTGGGCAGACCGTAGAGCAAGTCCATGACCTGTTGATGCGCGAAAAGCTCCAAGGCATTTTCCGGCCGGAGTTCCTGAACCGTTTTGACGGCGTCGTTGTCTTCCGCCCGCTCAATAGCGCGGAGATCAACGAAGTGGCCCGGCGGATGCTGATTGGCGTGGCCAAACAACTGGATGCAAAGGGGATCACCCTGCAAGTTACCGAAGCAGCAGTGGCGGAACTGGCAGCCGCTGGGTTCGACCCGATGTTCGGGGCGCGTCCGTTGCGGCGGGTCATCCAAGAGCGGGTCCAGGATGCTTTGGCGCAATACTTGCTTTCCAACCAAATTGGCCGGCGGGATGTGGTGGTGTTTGATGTGGATGGACGCATTTCCATCCAAAAGGCCGAACAGGTCTAACTATGCCGTGGTGCGTGGTTCTACCATTTCCCAATGCTGGTTGCCTCAATCCAGCCGAAGCTGCCCTGTTTTTTGGAGCCATTACGGCAGCGATTTCCTGTGCCGTGGCTCCTTTTGTTGCTCGCTGGGCAGCGAAAGAAGGTATCGTCGATAAACCCGAAGCTGGGAGGAAGAAACAGGCGCAACGGGTACCGCTCGTGGGTGGGTGGGCCGTGGCTTCAGCCTTGGTGCTCGGTCTTGTTTTTCTTCTGAGTTCCGTATTTGGCGGACCGACTATTCCCAGCCGCTCACTCGTCGGTCTCTTCCTCGGAGCCCTCGTGCTCAGTATCGGTGGCTACTTGGATGACCGTTTCCGGTTGAAGCCGTGGCAGCAGATCTTGTTTCCGGTAGGCGCATCGCTTATTGCGGTGGCCTGCGGCGTCCACATTCCGTATGTGCGCACGCCGTGGGGAGGGGAAATTGTGAGCTTAGAAGCAGCACGTATGGCAGTACCGTGGGGCACCTTTTTCTGGCCCGCCGACCCGCTCACTTTTTTCTGGCTCTTGGGCCTCACCTACACCACCAAGTTTTTGGATTCCGTGGACGGGCTGGTGAGCGGCGTCACGGCCATTGCCGCGGTGATGATGGTCTTTGTGGCCTTGCGCCCGGAAGTCGGCCAGCCCATGACCGCTGCATTGGCCGCGGTCGTGGCAGGTGCGTTCATCGGGTTCTTGCCATGGAACTGGTCGCCGGCCCGCCAATACCTAGGTGAGTCAGGTTCGGTCTTGGCTGGGTTTTCGATTGCGGTCTTGGCAGTGATTTCTGGAAGCAAAGTCGCGACCGCCCTCCTGTTGTTCGGCATTCCGCTCCTCGACGTCTTTTGGGTGATCATCCAGCGCATCTTCATTCTGCGGACCTCACCTACCAAAGGGGATCGCCGCCATTTACCGCTCCGCTTGATTGACGCTGGCGTGCCGCCGCGTCGGGCCGTGCTCTTGTTTTACGCGCTCTCGTTTGCCTTCGGGCTTGTGGGCGTGGTTGGCACCACACAGGCCAAGGCCTTGGCCTTTGGTTTACTCGTCGTCTTAATGGCAGTCACTGCGCTCGTCCTTTTCCGCGACCTCGGTCGCAAGCGGGTATGAAAGTGCTCATCGGCGTCTGCCTCTTTGCTGCCATGGCTGCCTCTTTTGCCTGGCTGGCCTGGCGGCAGAACCAGTACGGCCACGGCACGCTCACCATTGGTGGCCAAGCCGTATCTGTGGAAATTGCCCAGACCATGGCCACCCGCATGCGTGGCCTATCTGGCCGGCCCAGTTTGCCCGACGGCCAGGGCATGGTCTTCTTGTTCCCATTCCCCGGGAAGCACGCCATGTGGATGCCCAACATGCACTTTTCCATCGACATCAT